>JAVXUG010000004.1:46993-67985 GCA_036642215.1 Ruthenibacterium sp. | reverse complement strand
TAATATACATGATATAGTAAAAAATAAATTAAAAAAATAAAAAGCCGCAGCGCGCAGCTACAACCTATTATTTTTAGCACAGGTTTTATAAATACGAATGATAGAATCTATAAAGTAATTTCGCAAGCTGTAAAAAGCAGTGATGTCTAAAAAAACGGCGATCAAACAAAAAAAACGACATCGCCGTTGTAGACGACGATGCCGTTTTTTAAAAAGCGTTTCGCTTTGCACGATCAAAAGAATCACGGTAAATCCGGGGGCGGTGTCCAAGAAAATTGAGGATACGATCCGTCATAACCCAAAGGCCTAGGGCATGTTTGAAAACTCCATGCATTCGTCTTTTCACCCAAAATTCGTCCTGCACTGCGTTAGAAAAGCTTGACAAACACAAAGTGTGCCTACACTTTTCTGCCTTGCGCAGAACAAATTTTGTGAAAAAATCCAAACACAGCGAGTTTTCAAACACGCCCTAATACGCCTTGCCCCAGACAACCATCTGCGCTGCGGGCTTGCCGCAGCACGGGCAGACATCGCTGAGATGCTCCTGCTCAAACGGAATGCAGCGGCTGGAAATGCCCGCCTGCTCTTTCATCTGCTCCTCGCACGCAAGCGCGCCGCACCACATCGTTTTGATGTAGCCGTTCTGCTCGGCGGCGGTTTTCAGCACCTCGTCCATGGTGGTGCAGGAGAACGTGCGCTTTTCGCGGTTTTCCGCCGCGCGGGCGTACAAATTGTCTCCCAGCGCCTTTAACAGGGCGGGAATCTGTACTTCAAGCTCTGCCAGCGGCACAAAGCTTTTTTCGCGCGTGTCGCGGCGCACGATAACGCACTGATCCTTTTCGATGTCCTTCGGCCCTATTTCAAGGCGCAGCGGCACACCCTTCATCTCCCACTGGGCAAATTTCCAGCCGGGGGAATTGTCGCTGTCGTCGAGCTTTACGCGCACAAATTTAGACAGGCGCATTTGCAGCTCCGCGGCCTTTTCCAGCACGCCGGGCTTGTGCGCCGCCACGGGCACAAGCACCACCTGAATGGGTGCGATGGCGGGCGGCAAAATCAGACCCTCGTCGTCGCCGTGGGTCATGATAATCGCGCCGATCATGCGCGTGGACACGCCCCAGCTTGTCTCGTGCGGATATTGCAGCGTGTTGTCGCGTCCCGCAAACGTCACGTCAAACGCCCTGCAAAAGCCATCGCCAAAATAGTGACTGGTGCCGCTTTGCAGCGCCTTGCCGTCGTGCATCATAGCCTCGATGGTATAGGTGGCCTCTGCGCCGGCAAATTTTTCCTTGTCGGTTTTGCGTCCCTTTAACACGGGAATGTTGAGGTCTTTTTCCGCGAAATCGGCGTAGGTTTCCAGCTGCTGCTCTGTCTCGGCAATGGCTTGCTCGGCGGTTTCGTGGATGGTATGCCCCTCCTGCCACCAAAATTCGCGCGTGCGCAGGAACGGGCGCGTAGTCTTTTCCCAGCGCATAACGCTGCACCACTGGTTGTATTTCATGGGAAGCTCGCGGTAGCTGTGCAAAACACGGCTCCAGTGGTCGCAAAACAGCGTCTCGCTGGTCGGGCGCACGCAAAGCCTGTCCTCCAGCGGCTCGTTGCCGCCCATCGTCACCCATGCCACCTCAGGCGCAAAGCCCGCCACATGATCTTTTTCCTTTTGCAGCAGGCTCTCGGGAATCAACATCGGCATGGCGACGTTTTCGTGACCGGTCGCTTTAAAGCGCGCGTCAAGGTTGTGCATAATATTCTCCCAAATGGCATAGCCATACGGGCGCAGAATGACACAGCCCTTTACGCTGGAATAATCGACAAGCTCTGCCTTTAAGCAGATGTCGGTATACCACTGCGCAAAATCCTCGTTGATGGGGGTGATGGCTTCCACCATCTTTTTGTTGTCGCTCATGGAATCCTCCTCATAAAAACAAAGCCCCCTCTTACAACAAGGGGGCGGTCGGGTGCGATTGTTTGCGTTAGGTGTTATCTTCGATGTAGCGCACAACGTCACCTACGGTGACAAAGTTCTCTGCCTGATCATCGGGCACTTCAAGGCCGTACTCGTCCTCAAGGCTCATGACAAGGTCTACTACGTCCAGACTGTCAGCGTCAAAGTCCTCCACGATATTGGAATCCATCGTGACGGCATCTTCATCCAAATCAAGCTGGTCGCAAATAATCTCACGAACACGCTCAAAAACCATTCTTTTTCCCTCCAAGCGTTCAATACTGTGACCTACTAAATTTTATATCCTGTTTCAGGAGGATTGTCAAGCAAATTCACAAAAATTTTATCGCTTTTCACAAAAGACGAACATTCGCTTCAGTATAGTCAAATTGTTTTGCATATGGTATAGTATAGGGGTGGGAAATATTGATGCGGCACGGCCGCACACAGCAGAAAGGGAGTTTCAACATGTTAACAGCGATTACCGGCGTGAACTGGGGCGACGAGGGCAAGGGCCGCATGGTCGATTTGCTCAGCGAAAGCTATGATATTGTCGTGCGCTATCAAGGCGGCAACAACGCGGGTCACACCGTCATCAACGAAAAGGGCAAGTTTATTTTAAATCTGCTGCCCTCCGGCATTTTGCGCGAAAACGTTGTAAATGTCATGGGCAACGGCATGGTTATCGACCTTGAGCACCTTGTGAACGAGAGCGAAAAGCTGCGCGCGGGCGGCATTGCCGTCACGCCGGAAAATTTAAAAATTTCGGAGCGCGCCGTCATCTGCATGCCGTACCACCGCCTGCTGGACTGCTGCGAGGAGGACCGTCTTGCCGATGCAAAATACGGCTCCACGCGGCGCGGCATTGCGCCGGTGTACGGTGATAAATATATGAAAAAGGCGCTGCGCATGGGCGATTTGTTTCACCCCGAAACAACAAAAAAGCGCCTTGCGGAAATTGTCGCCTATAAAAACCTCACCATCACCGGCGTGTACGGCAAAGAGCCGGTCAGCGCCGACGAAATGTGGGCGTGGTTACAGCAATACGGCGATCTTTTAAAGCCTTATGTCTGCGATGCGGGGCTGTACCTTGACGCAGCTGCCAAGGCGGGCAAAAACATTATGTTTGAGGCGCAGCTTGGCGCGCTGCGCGACATCGACTTCGGCATTTATCCGTACACCTCGTCGTCGAATGTCATCGGTGCGTATGCGCCTGTCGGCGCGGGCATCCCGAACCATACGATTGATTTGAACATCGGCATCATGAAGGCCTATTCCTCGTGCGTGGGCGAGGGGCCGTTCACCTGCGAGCTGTTCGGCGAGGCGGCAGAGGAGCTGCGCCGTGCCGGCGGTGAATACGGTGCTGCCACAGGCCGTCCGCGCCGCGTCGGCCCGTTTGATGTGGTGGCAAGCCGCTATGGCTGCCGCGCGCAGGGCGCGAATGAGCTTGCGCTGACGAAGCTAGATATTCTGGACACGCTGGCGGAAATTCCCGTCACCGTCGCCTACGAGCTGGACGGCAAGCAGCTGAACGATTTCCCCTACGGCGATGTGCTGGAGCAGGCAAAGCCCGTCAACAAAATGTTCAGGGGCTGGCAGCAGGATACCTCCGGCTGCCGCACCAAGGCGGAGCTGCCGCAGGCGGCGCGCGACTATATTGATTTCATCGAGACAGCGGTGGGCGTGCCCATCCGGTATATTTCCGTCGGCGCAGAGCGCGAACAGTGTATCGTCATAGAATAGGCTCATCTTTTTGAACACGAGACAGGGGGAGAGGGTCGTCCATGAAGCTGAATTTTACTAAAATGCACGGCTGCGGCAACGATTATATCTATATCGACTGCCTCGCACCTGCCGCGCCGCTTGCGCAGATTGCGCCGCAGCCGGCAGAGCTTTCCATGCGGCTGTCGGACAGGCATAAAAGCATCGGCGGTGACGGCGTAATTTTCATCTGCCCGTCAGAGGTGGCGGATGCCAAAATGCGCATGTTTAATTTGGACGGCAGCGAGGGGCGCATGTGCGGCAACGGTGTGCGCTGCGTGGCGGAATATCTGTTTTGTCACGGCAGAGCAAACGGGGACGCGGTGGACATTGAAACGCTGTCCGGCATCAAGCACATCGTGCGCCGCGCGCCGGGACTTTTGTGCGTTGACATGGGCGCGCCGGAGCTGTCGCCCGCAAAAATCCCCGTCGCGGGCTTTCAAAAGCCTGTCATCAATCAACTTGTGGAGATCAATGGCGGGGGCGTGCGCATCACCTGTGTGTCGATGGGCAACCCGCACTGCGTGAGCTTTGTGCCCGATACCGCGCAGTTGAATCTGCCGGCCATGGGGGCGCAGTTTGCGCAAAAGCAGCTTTTCCCTGAGGGCATCAACGCCGAATTTGTAACGGTGGTCGATGCAACGCATCTTGTGCTGCGCGTGTGGGAGCGCGGCAGCGGCGAGACGCTTGCCTGTGGCACGGGCGCGTGCGCCGCGGTGGTGGCCGCGTGCTTGTGCGGACACTGCAAGCAGAACACAGAGGTTGCGGTGGCGCTGCCGGGCGGCACGCTGACCGTTTGCTTTACGGGCAAAACCGTGCGCATGACGGGCGAAGCTGTGACGGCGTTTGAGGGGACAATCGAACAACCGCGGTTCTGTGAATCGTAAGCAGGGTGACAAGCCCTTGCATGAAATCGTATTTGGCAAGAAAACGGGAGAAGGGAACCTTTTCTTTCGCTTCCTTGCGGAATCCATCACACGCAAACGCGCCGATGCGCCGGAAAAGAGGAATCCCCAGCATGAAAATGAACCGAAATTACGCAAAGCTGGAAAGCAGCTATCTGTTTTCCACCATCGCCAAAAAGGTGGCAGCCTTTACAGCCGCTCACCCCGAAAAAGAAATCATTCGCCTTGGCATCGGCGATGTGACGCTGCCGCTGACAGAGCCTGTGGTCAGCGCGCTGCACACAGCGGCAGACGAAATGGCAAAGCAGGAGACATTCCGCGGCTATGGGCCGGAGCAGGGCTACCCGTTTTTGCGCGAGGCCATTGCGGATTATTACGCAAAGCGCGGCGTGACGCTTGCGCCGGACGAGATTTTTGTCTCCGACGGGGCGAAAAGCGACCTTGGCAATTTTCTTGACTTGTTTGACGCGGACAATACCGTGCTTGTCACCGACCCCGTGTACCCTGTGTATGTGGATACCAATCTGATGGCGGGTCGCCGTATTGTGTACGCCGCCGCCACGCGTGAAAATGACTTTTTGCCCATGCCGGACGCGGGGCTTGCGGCGGATCTTATTTATCTGTGCAGCCCGAACAATCCCACGGGTGCCGCCTATGACAAGACACAGCTTGCGCTGTGGGTCAAATATGCGAACGCAAACAATGCCGTGCTGCTGTTTGACGCGGCGTATGAGGCGTTTCTTGCCGAGGATACGCTGCCGCACAGCATCTATGAGGTGCAGGGTGCGCAAAGCTGCGCGATTGAGTTTTGCTCCTTCAGCAAAACGGCGGGCTTTACGGGGCTGCGCTGCGGCTATACCGTGGTGCCAAAGGCATTGCAGCGCGACGGCTTTTCCTTAAACAGCCTGTGGCTGCGCCGCCAGACAACAAAATTTAACGGCGTTCCGTATGTGGTTCAGCGCGCGGCAGCGGCGGTGCTCACGCCGGAGGGGCAGGCCGCCACCCGCAAAAATATCGAATACTACCGCGCAAACGCGGCGGTCATCGGCAAGGCGCTCGCGCGCGCGGGCGTGTGGTATTGCGGCGGAAAAAACAGCCCGTACCTGTGGATGCAGTGCCCGAAGAGCATGACCTCGTGGGAGTTTTTTGACTATTTGCTCGAAACGGCGGGCGTTGTGGGTACGCCGGGCGCGGGCTTTGGCGCAAACGGCGAGGGTTATTTTCGTCTGACGGCGTTTGGCGACGCGGAAAAAACAAAGCTTGCCGCAGAGCGTTTACAAGCCGCGCTTGCCGCGCTGTAGCGCCGCGATCTAACGCGGCTTTGCCCGCAAGGGCTGCGCCAAGGGACGCAAGGACAGCCCCGCGCGGGCGGGGGCAGCCGCAAGGGGGCAGCCGCAAGGGGGCAGCCGCAAGGGGGCAGCCGCAAGCTCTGCACGAGCGGCGGCTGCGTGTAAAATTGGCGGAAAGCTCGGACAAACGCAGCATGTTGCCGCCGGATGTGCGGATAAAATATAAAAGTGGCAGGAGGACTTGCAAATGGGAATTACCAGCACCTTTTACGGTCGCACGCAGGGCGGACGGGATGTGTATCAGTACACGCTGACCAATACAAACAATATGCGCGTGTGCGTGATTGAATACGGCTGTGCCATCACGAATCTCTTTGTGAAGGACAAAACAGGAAAAGAGCAGGACGTTGTGCTCGGCTACAACACGCTTGCGGAATACGAGCAGGGCACGGCATCGCTTGGTTCGTTTGTGGGGCGCTATGCAAACCGCATTGAGAATGCGTGCTTTACGCTGGACGGAAAAACCTACGCGCTAAAAGCAAACGACGGGGTCAATCATCTGCACGGCACATTCGGGCGCATGGTGTATCAAGGCCGTGTGGAGGGCGACAGCCTTGTGCTGAGCGCCCAAAGTCCCGACGGCGACGACGGCTTTCCGGGCTGCATGGACATCACGGTTACTTATACGCTGACGGAGGAAAACGGTCTTGTGCTGGATTACACCGCCTCGACCACCGCGCCAACGCTTGTCAATCTGACAAACCACAGCTATTTTAACTTGAACGGGCGGGACAGCGCGTCTATGCTTGACAATTTGCTGCGCATTGATGCGGCAAGCTTTACCGAGGGCAATGAGCAGACCTGTCCCACGGGGCGCATTCTGCCGGTGGAGGGCACTCCGTTTGATTTTCGCACGGCAAAGCCGATCGGTCAGGACATTCGCAAAAAGGATGCACAGCTTAAAATGGCGCACGGCTATGACCACAACTTTATTTTGACCAAAGAGGTGGGGATGCTTGCAAAGGGCGCGGCGGCGTACAGCCCAAACACCGGTGTCGGCATGACGATGTATACAACGCAGCCCGGCGTACAGCTTTACACGGGCAACTTTCTTCCGGGCGCAGGCCGGCAGTTTGCAAAATATCAAGGCTTTTGCCTTGAGACGCAGCACTATCCCTGCACGCCCTCGCATCCGGAATTTCCGCCCGTCACGCTGCGCCCCGGCGATGAATATCACGAGACAACCATCTATCAGTTTTTTGCAAGGTAGCGCCATCCCTGCGGCTCCTCTCATCAAGCAGCCGAATTTTTTGCGTCCTTCTCCTTGCAGCAGCAGACAATAAAAAGGCAGCCCCGCGCCGATGAGCAGATTTTGCAAATCGGTGCGGGGCTGCCTTTCTGAAAAGCCGAAACGGATCAAAGTGCAGCGAATAGGCTTAGAACATGGTGTTTGGTGCGACCTTTTTGTAGTTGTCGTTGTATTCGACCTTAAATGCCTTTGCCTTTGTGTCAAAATCGCCTGTGATTTTTGCCACCATGGTCTGGCTCAGCATCCCGGTCAGGTTCTCGTCAATATACGCCTCGTCCATCGGCAGACGCAGCAGAATATGATAGCCGTAAGAGGTGGGAACAATCTCGCTTGTCTCGCCCTCCTTCAGTTTAAAAGCGGCATCCTCAAATTCCTGCACCATATCACCGGCGGTGAAGTAATAGCCCTCGGCAGGCTCGCCCGTGTCCTCGTTGTATTCTTCCATCAGCGCGTCAAAATTGTCGCCCTTCTTCACCTTGGCTAAAATTTCCTCGGCCTTTTTCATCTCGTCGGGATGGCTCTCGGCCTCTGCGTCGGTGTATTTGACAAGGATATGCTGTGCGTGCACGTAATTGTCCTTGATATCCTTGCGGATATCATCGCCGTACACACCCGCCAAAACCTTATCCATCAGCTTGCTGGAGGTGTAAAGCGCGCGATATACCTCCTCGGTGTAATACTGAGCGGCAAGCGCCTGCTGAAACGTCTCGTCGCTGCCGAATTGCTTTTTCAGCGCGGCAATCTCGTCATCGACGGCTTTCAGCTCGTCCTCCGTCAGAGACAGCTTTTTCTCCTTGGCAAGCGCCTCCACCGCAAAGCTGGACAAAATGCCCTGCTGTGTGTAGTCAAGCAGCGACTGGGTTGCCTTATCGCCGTCCTCGCTTGTCCACAGCGTCTCGTCGCCGCCGTCAAAGCGCGCCTTGCCGGACAGATAATAATAGCGGTACATATCAAACGACACGTCCTGTCCGTCCACGGTCATCATGGGGTCAGCTTCCAGCTTGGTATCGTCCACAAACAGGCCCGGCTCGTGGGCCGGCTCTGCGGGGGCAGACGTGCTGCCGCTTGCTGCGGAGCCGGAAGAAGCGCCGCCCATCAGCGCATCGCTGCCGCCGTCGCACGCCGCAAACAGGCCGGCGCACAGCGCCAGCATCAGCACAGCGCTTGTCAATTTCAGTGTATGTTTCATCAGATCCTCCAAGTAATGTTAGTTTGATTTCTTTATTATACAGCAAGATTGTGTCGAAAGCTTGAATTTTGCGAAAATACCGCCTAAAAGCGGATAAAACGCACCGAGGACAAGCGCTGAACCCTTAAAAATATTTGAAAAGCGGTGCAAAATGCCGTATAATAGCCACATACATGGATAAAAAAGGGGATTTTGCACTGTGAGAACCATCACCGCCGCAGCCGTCACGCAGGCGGTCAAAGCCCTGTGCGTGCAGGCAAACACGGTACTGCCGCCCGATATGACCGCCGCGCTGCGCACCGCCTATGACACAGAGCCGTGGCCGATTGCAAAGCAGACGCTGGGCACGCTGTGCCAAAATCTGGACGCGGCCGCCGCCACGGGGCTGCCCATCTGCCAGGACACCGGCATGGCGTGCGTCTTTGCCGAGGTGGGGCAGGACGTGCACATCGAGGGCGATTTTGAGGCCGCTGTGAACGAGGGCGTGCGCCGCGGCTACACCGAGGGCTATCTGCGCAAATCGGTCGTTGAGGACCCGCTCCGGCGCGCTAACACGGGCGACAACACGCCCGCCGTCATCACAACGCGCCTTGTGCCGGGCGATACAATTAAGCTGACGCTTGCGCCCAAGGGCTTCGGCAGCGAAAACATGAGCCGGCTTGCCATGCAAAAGCCAAGCGACGGCGCACAGGGCGTGATGGATTTTGTGGTGGAAACCGTGCGCCTTGCGGGGCCGAATCCGTGCCCGCCCATCGTGGTGGGCGTGGGCATTGGCGGCACGTTTGACCGCGTGGCGCTGCTGGCAAAGCAGGCGCTGCTGCGCCCCGTGGGCAGTCATCACAAGGATGCGTATTACGCCGCCATGGAGGACGAGCTGCTGCGCCGCATCAATGCGCTGGGCACGGGGCCGCAGGGCTTTGGCGGGCGCACCACGGCGCTGGGCGTGCAGATTGAGACGTTTGCAACGCATATTGCGGGACTGCCCGTGGCGGTCAATATCAACTGCCACGTCACCCGCCACAAGGAGGTGGTGCTGTGATGGAGCATTGCATCCAAACGCCATTGACAAGGGAGCGCTGCGCATCGCTGCATGCGGGCGACACGGTGCTTTTGTCGGGCACCGTTTATACTGCGCGCGACGCAGCGCACGCGCGCCTGTGTGCGCTGTTAGACGAAAACAAACCGCTTCCCATCGACCTTGACGGCGCGGTTATTTACTACGCGGGGCCGACACCCTCCCGACCGGGCGAAATCATCGGCAGCGCGGGGCCGACCACAAGCTACCGCATGGATGCCTATGCGCCGCGTCTGCTGCGCCTTGGCCTTTTGGGGATGATTGGCAAGGGTGCGCGCGGGGATGAAGTGGTGCAGGCGATGCGCGCGTGCGGGGCGGTGTACTTTGCAGCCATCGGCGGCGCGGGCGCGCTGATGGCAAGCTGCATCACGGCAGCCGAAATTGTCTGCTACGAAGATCTCGGCAGCGAGGCAATCCGCCGCCTGACCGTGCGCGACATGCCCTTGACCGTTGTGGTGGATTCGTCCGGCGCAGATTTGTACAGGCTCGGCCCCGCGGCCTACCTTGCGGCGCAGGACAGGGCAGAAAAGCCGGAGAATTTATAAAATTTTTCAATACCCCTTGACAAAGCGCCCGACGTGTTGTTTAATGATAGAAACCGATGAGGCGGAGATAACGTTGCAGGCGCATCCACAGAGAGCCCCCGATGCTGGGAAAGGGGCGAAAAGCGAGGCAGCAAATGGACCGCTGAGGGCGGGATGAAACGGGCGTTTTTAACCCGGAGTAGTTGCCGACGCGTGCTCGCGTTACAGGGCAGAGGACGTGCTTGCGTCTTCGCAGAGTGGTCGCCAAAATAAAAGGGCGGCAACCAAGGTGGTACCGCAGGGCTTTGAAATTCAAAGCGCCTGTCCTTGTGCTTATGATTTAAGCAGCAGGGGCAGGCGCTTTTTTGCGTTTGCAGAGGAGAAAGCGATGCGTACACAAAAGAGTCAAGCACGCCGCACGGCGTTTCAGCGATGGCGATGGCGGTAAAAAATATTTCGACCGTCAACAACAGAGAAACCGATAGAAAGAGAAAGAGGAACCAACCATGAAAAAACTGCTTGCTTTTGCACTGATCTGCGTGCTTTCCCTCGCTTTGCTTGCCGGCTGCGGCGCAGCCCCGTCCGCCCCGTCCACGCAAGAGGGCAATCAAACAACCTTTAAAATCGGCTTGCTGCAGCTTGTGGAGCATCCGTCGCTTGACGAAATCTCTGCGGCCATTCAAAGCGAGCTGACCGCCAAGGCCGCCGAGCAGGGGCTTGCCATCACGGTGGATTATCAAAATGCGCAAAATGACATGTCCACCATCAGCACCATCTGTCAGCAGTATGTGGCGGATCAAGTCGATTTGATTATCGCCATTGCCACGCCCGCCGCGCAGGGCGCTGCCGCCGCCGTGGACGGCACGGAGATCCCCGTCATTTTCAGCGCCGTCACAGACCCCGTCGCGGCGGAGTTGGTTGACAGCCTTGCCGCGCCCGGCGGCAATATCACCGGCACGTCCGACGCAATCCCCGTGGAAAAAATCTTTGCGCTGGCGGAGGAGCTGACCCCGAAGGTCAAATCCTACGGGCTGATTTACAGCACCAGCGAGGTGAACAGCGTGTCTGTCATTGAGCAGGCAAAGGCCTATCTTGACGGCAAGGGCATCGCCTATACCGAGGGTGCCGTCACCACCACGGGCGATGTGCAGATTTCCGCGCAAAACCTGCTGTCGAAGTGCGATGCAATTTTTGCACCCATCGACAACACCGTCGCCTCTGCCATGACCGTTTTGGCGGAGGAGGGCATCAAGGCGGGCAAGCCCGTGTATGTGTCGGCGGATTCTATGGTCGCTGACGGCGGCCTTGCGACCGTGGGCATCAACTACACAAACCTTGGCACGCAGACGGCGGATATGGCAATGAAGGTGCTGACAGGCACAAAGCCCGCCGACATCCCCGTGGAGGTGCTCAAGGATAACGCCGTTGTCGTCAACACCGACACCGCCGCCGCCCTCAAGGTGGACGTTTCCAAATACGCGGCGTAACGCAGAGCAAGAAACCCCGTACAATACGCGCATAAGCCCTGCGTCTGCCGCAAAATGCGGCAGGCGGGGATTTGTGCGGTAAGCGACATGAATAGGAGAAAACCAATGAGCTTTACTGTGTTACAGGGTGCCGTGGAGCAGGGCTTTTTGTATGGCCTTGTGGCGCTGGGGCTGTACTTGTCGTACCGCACCCTTGATATCGCCGACCTCACCACCGACAGCAGCTTTACGCTTGGCTGCGCGTGCAGCGCCGTGTTCACGCTGATGGGACATCCCGTGCTGGGGCTTGTCATCGCTGTGCTTGCCGGCGCGCTGGCGGGCAGCGTGACCGCCGTGCTGCAAACAAAGCTGGGTGTGCAGCCCATTCTGGCGGGCATTATCACCATGACGGCGCTCTATTCCGTCAACCTGATGGTCATGGGCGGCAAGGCAAATTTGCCCATGCTGAAAGCCAAAAATATCTACACGGTCTTTGAGGGGGTTTTTGGAAGCTGGGGCAAGCTGGTCGGCTCCGCGCTGATTGTCCTTGTGGCGGGCACGCTTGTCGCGCTGTTTTTGCGCACACAGCTTGGGCTGTCGCTGCGCGCCACCGGCGACAACCGCAGCATGGTGTCCGCGTCGTCCATCAACCCCGCATTCACCACAACGGTGGGGCTGTGCCTGTCAAACGGCCTTGTCGCGCTGTCGGGCGCGCTGATTGCGCAGTATCAAAAGTTCTCGGACATTTCGCTTGGCACGGGCATGGTGGTCATCGGACTTGCAAGCTTGATTATCGGCGAGGTTATCGTGGGGCGCGGCGGCATTGTGCGCGGCGTGGCGGCGGCGCTGCTGGGCGCGGTGCTCTACCGCATCATCATAGCGCTTGCGCTGACCTCCAACGTAAACGCGTCAAATTTAAAGCTTGTCTCCGCTGTGATTGTGGCGGCGGCAATCTCGTATCCGGCCATTCGCGAGCGCGCTGTATTTTATAAGCTGAGAAAGGCGGGCGAGAAGCATGCTGAGCGTTGAGCAGATTGCAAAGACCTTTCACCCCGGCACCGTCAACGAAAAAAAGGCGGTCGAAAATTTGTCGCTGCACCTTGATTCCGGCGATTTTGTCACGCTGATTGGCGGCAACGGCGCGGGAAAATCCACGCTGTTTAACGCGATTGCGGGCGCATTTTATGTGGACAAGGGCAAGATTATATTAGACGGACGCGATGTGACGTTTCTGCCGGAATATAAGCGCAGCAACGACATCGGACGGCTGTTTCAAGACCCGCTGCGCGGCACTGCGCCGCACATGACCATCGAGGAAAATCTGGCGCTGGCATATCTGCGCACCTCCAAAACACGAAAGCCGTTCAGCACCGTCAGCCGCAAGGATCGCGATTATTTCCGCACGCGGCTTGCGGCGCTCGGCCTTGGCCTTGAGGACAGGCTGACGGGGCAGGTGGGGCTGCTTTCGGGCGGGCAGCGGCAGGCGCTGACGCTGCTGATGGCGACGCTTGTGCCGCCAAAGCTTTTGCTTTTGGACGAGCATACCGCCGCGCTTGACCCCGCCACGGCGGAAAAGGTGCTTGAGCTGACGCGCTCGATTGTGGCGCAAAACAAGCTGACCTGTCTGATGATTACGCACAATATCAATTCGGCGCTGGCGCTGGGCAACCGCACGGTCATGATGGATGACGGCGGCATTGTCCTAGAGCTTTCGGGCGCGGAGCGCGCGGAAATGACCGTGGAAAAGCTGCTTTCGCGCTTTAAGGCGCAGACCAATAAGCAGCTTGACAACGACCGCATGCTGCTGACCGGCGATTGATTTTGGCTTCCTTTCAAACAAAACGCAGCAGCACCCTGCCCCATTCTCGGGGGCAGGGTGCTGCTGCGTTTTGTTTGCGGGCAGCGCGGTGCCGGGTGCTGTCTATCAGCTTGTGCTTAAACAGCAGCGTCAGTCGCTGTTGCGGCGACCCATGATGCGCAGCAGGTAAAGGAACAGGTTGACAAAGTCAAGATAAAGCTGCAATGCGCAGATAATGGATGTCTTGTGCGACATTTCGGTGTTGCCGCCGTAGGCGTGATACATCGTTTTAATTTTTTGTGTGTCATATGCCGTGTAGCCCATAAAAATGGCAAGGCCGACAAAGCACATGATTGTCTCAAGGCCGGAAAGATGCAGGAATATCGACAGCACCCAGAACACAAGCAGAACCATCAGCCCGCCGAATAAAATGGGGCGCAGCGAGGTGAGGTCGCGCTTTGTCAGCCAGCCGTACAGCGACAGCACGCCAAAATACAGCGCCGTGATGCCGAACACGTAAATGGTGGAGGCTACGCCGTAATAGGCGAACAGGCTGGCAAAGGTCACGCCGTTTAAAACCGCGTAGACAAAAAACATCAGCCGCGCCGTGGAGGCCTGCATTTTGGCGATGCGCAGGCTGAGCGCAAACACCACGACAAGCTCCGCAATGGCGAGAATAAACGGCAGGGCGGGAACCGTGTACAGCACGACAAATGCACCCGTCACAAAAAAGCCCAGTGCGACGATAAACGTTGTCAGCAGCCCCAAAAACATCCATAAAAAGGTTTTGGTGGCGTACTGATTCAGCGTCTCCGCATTGTCCTGCGCGATAAACGAAAGACCGTTGTCAACCGGCAGCGGTGCAGCGCCCTGCGCCGCTGCACGCTGTGCATTTGCACCCGTGCGGGTCAGCCGCTCAGAGCCGTCCTCAAACATCGCGGCATTGTAGCCGAGAGTATCCTTTTTTTCTTTCATGGAAAACCTCCCTTTCGGTTTACAGCAATTGAATCAAATAAGAAAATCTTCTCATCCGGCTTGTGTAGAATTTCGTGAAGCCGCGATGGAAAACAGTATATCACATGGCGCGTTCATTTTCAAGAAACAATGTGCAAACATCGTGCAGGAGATCCTCCGGAAGCATCCCCCGCATGCTGAGCCGCGCCGCGCACAAATCGGCCGCAGCACCGTGCAAAAACACGCCGCACACAGCCGCTAAGACGGGCGAAAGCCCGCCGGCGGCAAGCCCCGCAAGCATGCCCGCAAGCACATCGCCGCTGCCGCCGCGCGCAAGCCCCGCGTTGCCCGTGCGGTTTTCGTACAGCGCGCCCTCCGGCGTGGCAACAAGCGTCCGATGGCTTTTCAGCACAACGACAGCGCCGGTTCTTTTGGAAAAATCCAGTGCGAGCCGTCCCGCCTGTCGCTGTACCTGTGCAACGGAAAGTCCCGTCAGCACTGCCATTTCGCCGAGGTGCGGGGTCACAAGCAGCCGCCCGGCTGCAAGCCGCAGCACGTCCTCTTGTCCCGCAAGGCTGCACAGTCCGCCTGCGTCCAGTATGACGCAGCCTTGCGCATTTTGCAAAAGCTGCGTCATCTGCGCGGCGGTTTGCGCATTGGCATAAAGTCCGCAGCCCGCAAGACACACGCTGCTTTTGCAAACGGCGCGCACGAGGGCGGCATCATCCGGCAGGGGCAAAAATGTCGCCTCTAAAATGCGCGCCGCTACGCTGCGAATGACACATTCGTCCGCAGCCAGGGTGACAAGCCCTGCGCCGGTGCGCAGCGCGCCCAGACAGGAAAGCGCAGCCGCGCCCCGAAAATCCGCGCAGCCGCACACGCACAGCACACGCCCAAAGCTTCCCTTGTGCGCATCGGGCGCGCGCAAAGGAAGCGCGTCAAACACCTGCTGCCTTTTTATCGGTGTGATGTGCGCAATGCGCCGCGCGGTTACGACACAAAAATCCATGGGGGCAGCTCCTTTCAAGGGGGTGCGGTGCGTGCCGCACGTCAAAGCATTTGAATAAAGATTAGCACTTTTGCACATGGAAAGCAAGCGCGCCGAACGGTACAATATGAAACAGAGCAACTTGTTTTACAAAATCGTATAGCAGTGCATTTAAAATTCATGGGTTCGGTCGCGCCGCGGCGGATCTTGTGCGCCGTTTTCTGATTTCAATTGAGAAACAGGGCAAGACACGCGGCAAAAAAACGAAAAGGGGAGATGCGGTTGTGGGCGGGGCAAGGCAGTATCAGCGCGCGCGGGAATTTTTGCTGTGGCTGGACGTTGATGGCGGATGCGTTGCGTCCGACGCGCAGCACCCGCCGTTTGCGGATGCTGTGCAGCTGCTGAAGCGGGTGTGCGCTGTGGCAGATGTTGCAGTGTGCAGCGACAGCGGTGTGGTTGCGGCAAAGCTGCGCTGGGCGCAATGGAAGCTGCCGCGGCCAAACGGCATTTTCAGCACGGGGACAGCGGGCAAGGCGGCGTGTCTGACAAGGCTGATTGCCTGCGGATATCAGCCGGCGCATGTGCTTGCCGTGGGGGCAACACAGGCATCGCTGGCGGCGGCGCAGCAGTGCGGGGCGCTGTATTATCCCATTCTGACAGGGCGGCAGGCGGCCTCGTGGCAGCGGCTGACGGAGGAGGGACTGTACAAGCTGCTGCATGGCAGCTTTGCGGGGGATTATCAGCGGCAGCTTTTGGCAGCGCAGCATTCCTTGTGGTTGGTCGCGCAGACGGACGCGCGTCCGTGATGTGCCGCATCCGTGCGGGAGCAAGCTTCAAAATTTGAATCGGATTGTCAAGCAATCAAAAAGGGTGCGTACCGCATTTTTAAAACGCGGTACGCACCCTTTTTGTGTTTGCATTAAAACCGAAACCGGCGGCGAAATTCATTTTTGATGGTGCGGTCACCGAACAGAAACAGCCCCAAAAGGCTGACGGCGGCCAGCAGACTGGGCGCAAGCGCAAACCAGAAGTTGCGGCTGACACCCGTAAAAAACAGCACCAGCGGAATAAAGCCAAAGGCGGTCAGCACAACCTGATACAGCACATAGCCCGCCCAATTGGTGCGGTTGCACACAATCAGCACGACCACGGCGATGATGCCCGCGCAAAAAATGCCCGGAAGCAGATAGGTGACAGACCAGCGGTGCCAGTCCGTGACAAAATCCACCAGCACGGCAAGCGCACAGGCACAGATGACCTGCATCAAAATAATGCCGCCGGCATTGCCGCCGCGCCGCATGGCATGCAGCACCGTGGCCCACGCATAAACAACGCCCAGCGCCGCCAGCAGCCACCACCAAAAGCCCTGTGTCACAAACAGATTGATGAGGATACACGCGCCCACCCCGATGACGCTGAGCAAAAGCAGCAGCCGCTTGACATAACTGAAGTTGCGCGTTTTGCTCAGCGGGGCAACCGCCGTTTCCGCAGGGCCGGGTGCCGGTACAAGCGGCCCTCTGCACAGCGGGCAAAGCAGACTTGGGGTTGCGACATCCACATGGCAGGCGTTACAGTGCTTCATCTGCAATCACGCTCCTTTCGGCGGCTTCGACATTTCCGCTGCTCTCGCTGCTCTCAATCACGACGGATACGCCCTGAGCCGTCAGGCGGCGCACCACATTGCGCGCCAGCGCATCGTCCTCAAGCTCGCTTGCAAAGGTGAGCGTTACGGTGTTGCCGCACGAAATGGAGGAAACCTTGCACGGCTCCTTTGGCGTGGGCATCAGCAAAACGCGGAAGCCCTCAAAAAATGGCGCAAACAGCGGGTCAACCTCCACAGGGCCAAGGTTTGAAAAGGCCGTTGTACTGCCGTTGCTCGAGCGCTCAAACACAATGCGCAGAATGCCGCACTTCAGCGGCAGAGGAATGATGCGCGCAAAGATATTATTTTCGCTGCGCGAGGTATAGGCAAGCTTTTTTGCCAGCACATCCCGGCTGCATTTCTCTTTAAACTGCACATGCACGTTGTCCAGCACATCATCAAACGGAATGTCCGGCCCGTGCATCGGCAGCGCTACTGTGATATTGGAAAAAAAGTTTGTGGAGGTATTACTCGGAAAAATGCGGCGCAGATTGACGGGCACAAAAATGTTGATGGGGCGCGTTGCGCCGTTGGAGCGCGTATATTCCTCGTACACGGCAAAGCCGAGCGCCGCCGTCAGATATTCCCCCACGGACGCGCCGTTGCGGTGGCACAAATCCTTCAGCTCCGCGGTGGGCATCAGCGCCGTTGTCACGGCAACGCCGGGCGCTTCGCGCTTTTCGGCGCGGATGTGAAAGGCAGTCGGCTCGCGAAAGGTTGCGCTTTTGGCGGGGACATAATTTTTCAAATAGCCGTCCTCTATATTGGAGGCATGTTCTACCCCATAGGGTACGGTTAGCTGCTCCTTTGTAAAATGTTCGGGACTGCGCAGCTGAAAATAGCGGTAACACACGGCGCGCAGAAAACGAATGGCACCCGTGCCGTCCGTCAGCGCGTGGAATGTCTCAAGGTGGATGCGGCGCTGAAAGTACAGCACACGGAATAAAAACCGGTCGGTTTCCATCCCGTTTAAATACTGACAGGGCGGGTCCTCCTCAGGATGAATGTGCGGGGTCGCGCGGTTTGTCTCAAAATAATTCCAGAACAGACCGTGGCGCAGCCGCACATTGAATGCAGCAAAATAAGGCAGAGTCTCCTCCAGCGCTGTTTGCAGCAGCGCCGGCTCTACCTCGTCGCGCAGCACAGCCGTCAGGCGAAACACATTTGCCATGCGACGGCTTGCCACAACGGGAAAAATATTGGCCGTGTTGTCAAGCTTATGCCATTTTGTAGGGGTCGAGCTTTTTTTCATGTTGATTCCCGGATTCTTTCGGATTTTGTGGCTGCCCGCACGCTATGCGAACAGCGCAAGGTCAATGTGATCTGCCATCAGCTTGCCGCCGGCCAGATTCGGGTGCAGACGGTCGGGCAGGGAATAGCCGCGCTTCATGCCGACACCGTCGGTGTCGTCTGCGATGGGCGCGCCCAAATCAATCACGGCATCAAACAGGCCGCAGCTGTCAAGCCAATCGTTCATGTTAAGGCGCAGCAGCTCGCGTTCGGGCGTGTAGACGTGGTTGATTTCGCGCGGGAGCAGCTTTGCGCCGAACACCTTTAGGTTGTGTGTGCGCAAATCCGCAACAAGCTGCGTGACGGCATCCTGATATTCCGCCAGCGTAATCAAATCGCTGTCGGGCGCGCCGTCCTTGCCGGGCAGACCGATGTCGTTGGTGCCCAGTGCAAAAATGACATGCGTCAGCCCCTCAATGCCCAGCACGTCGCACTTGTAGCGCGTCATGCCCTCAAGACCGTAAATTCCCTTTACACCGGCGGGGGAATTGTGCAGCAGACGGTTGCCGCCAATGCCCAGATTGCACACGCTCACCTCGCCCGGAAAGCGCTTGTACAGGCGCGTGGCAAACGGGGTGAGCCATGCGCCCTGCTGCATGATGGAGTCGCCAAAGGCGGCAATGACACGCGGGCGCGGCGCGTCGTCTGCCTGCTGTACAACGACCTGCCGCACCGTGGTGACGGCGCTTGAAATATCCCACGGCAGCACGCTGCGGGATAAATCCGTCCACAGCCGCGCTTTGGGCAGCAGAGGTGTTTCGCAGTAGTCGCCCCGCACGGAGCGCTGCGCAAATACGCCCACAAAGTTGCCGGAGGTAACTTTAGCGGCAGAGGGATAATACAAGCTGACGGCAAGGGTGTCGCCGGGCGCAACGGGAAGCTTGACAAGATCGCTCATCACCTCGTGACCCGGCACAATGGCAAAGCTTCCCTCGCCATGCACGGTCAAAGGGTGAATTGTCCCCGCAATCAGCTCGCCCTTGCGCCTGTCGCACAGTGCCACGGTGGCGTTGCCGACCCATACAGGCTCAGTGCCGTAATGGTTTGCAAGCTGAATGCGAACCCCCGTTCCGGTAAGATTGTTGGGCACATAGATGCGGACGGTGCGCTGCGCATTGTTGAACGGCTGCGCGCTGATGTCAGTGTGTGCGACAGCAAAGCTGCACATGCGGTGTGACATGACAGAATCCCCCTTGAACACTATTTTTTTCAGTATACCACAACGGGCGGTAGCGTGCAATTGGTGCCGACACAAAAAAGCATTGCCGCACATTGCCGTGCCTATACCAAAGGCAAAGAAAACCGCCCCTGTTCAAACCTTGTTTGCGCAGGGGCAGCGATTTGTGACGATGAGAAAATCGGTTCGCACGGCAAGGGAGAAAGCCGTCCTGCGGCCGCCGCGCCTTGGTCAGCGCGCAGCACTTGCAATCAGCGGTACCTCCAGCGTGATTATTTTCCCGCTGGCACCCTTTTGAATTTCAAGCGGCAGGGTGTCGCCGGGCTTGTACTTTGCAAGCACCCGCGACAAATCCGCGGCGGTATGCATCGGCGCGCCGTCCGCCTTTATAATAATATCGCCCGCCACAATGTCAAAGCTGTTCAAATTGCTCGCTTTTTCCACGGACTGAATGTACAGCCCCTGCGAGGGCAAATCATTGAGCGAGCCGGTCACGGCGTTCAGCGCCTCCACGGAAATGCCCAAAGCGGCGCGCTCTACGTGACCGGATGCAATCAGGGCCTGCGCCACGGGACGCAGAATATGGATGGGGATTGCAAAGCCGATGCCCTCAAACTCCACGGACAGAAGCTTGGCAGAGCTGATGCCGATGACCTGCCCGAAGCGGTTGACAAGTGCGCCGCCGCTGTTGCCGGGGTTGAGGGCGGCATCGGTTTGAATCAGCTCTACATCGCCGCCAAAGTCATCGAAGGGACCAATTTGACGGCCAAGCCCGCTGACAATGCCCTGCGTGGCGCTGCTGGATAAAAGACCCGCTGCGTTGCCGATGGCAAGCACACGCTCGCCCACTTGCAGCTGCGTGGAATCTCCAAACTGCGCGGGCGTAAGCTGTTCCGCTTTAATTTGAATGACGGCGAGGTCGGTGGCCTTGTCACTGCCCACAAAAACACCGTCAAAGGCGCGCCCGTCGGACAGCGTGACCCGCAGCCCGGAGACATCCTCCACCACATGCGCATTTGTGACGATGTAGCCCTGTTCGTTCATCACAATGCCGCTGGCACTGCCCGCAACGGCAAGGCTGCCCGGCAGATACACGTCGATGCAGACAACGGACGGCCCGACCTTTTGCATAATTTCGGCGGCGGAGAGGCCGTCATCCAGATTTTCAGGAAGCTCCGCGACGACAAAGGCGGGAGCGTGATCCGGGGAAACGGCGGCAGGACGGCGGCTTTTCTGATCGTACCACATGGATGCAAGAACCGCCACAAGCGCCGCCAGCACACAGACGGCGCTTACAATTAAGGGCAGCAGCTTTCTGCGCCGCGGCAGCTTGTCCGGGGCGGTTTTGCCGTCAAGGAGGCGGTATTGCACGTGCAAGCGGGGAGAGGGCTGCGGCGGCGCGGCGTAAGCAAAGCCGTAAACCGGCGCACCGGAATAAGGCGGAACACCGGAATAGGGCTGCGCGCCGGAATAGGGCTGCGCGCCGGAAACGCCCTGCGGCTGCGCGCCCTGCGGCTGCGCGCCGGGATAAGGCTGCACACCGGAAACACCCTGCGGCTGCGCACCGGAAACGCCCAGCGGCTGCGCGCCCTGCGGCTGCACGCCCTGCGGCTGCGCGCTACTGCCCTGTGGATTCGGGCAGCTCTCGGATGGATTCGGAAATCGGTTGTCCATGATGTT
>JAVXUG010000004.1:0-46893 GCA_036642215.1 Ruthenibacterium sp. | reverse complement strand
CCTGTGGATTCGGGCAGCTCTCGGATGGATTCGGAAATCGGTTGTCCATGATGTTCCTCTTTTGCCTCATCTTTTTTTGTGCCTGCGCGGGCATCCTTCTGCGGGGTCGTCGGCAGTGTAAATGCAAAGGTAGAGCCTACGTCTGGCGTGCTCTCTGCCCAGATATTGCCGCCGGACAGATTGATCAGCACCTTGCAGATGTGCAGCCCAAGGCCGCTGCCCATCCGGTTCAGCCCGCGGCTTTTGTCCTCTTTATAAAAGCGGTCAAACACATAGGGCAGCGCATCGGCGGCAATGCCCACGCCGGAGTTGCGGATGCTGACCGTGACAATATCCTTTTTTTGCGTGACGGAAAAATGAATTTCACCGCCGTCGCCGCAGAATTTGAGGGCGTTGTCAAACAGATTGTAAATCACTTGATACACAAGGTCGGGGTCGGCATAGACAAGGGTGCGCGTGGGCGCAAAGCCCGACAGATGAATGTGGTTTGCCTCAATGCGCTGCTCGGCCCCGAACACAACGCCGGTCAGACTCTCCCACACATCGTAGGTGCGGGCGTTCACCTTGTATTCGCCGGCCTCCAGCTTTGTGATATCCAGCATATTCTTGATGAGCCGCGTCAGACGGCCTGCCTCCTGCGAGACAATGCCAAGATAATGCTCGTGGCTTTCGGGCGGGATGGTTCCGTCCAGAATGCCGTCCACAAAGCCCTTGATGGTCGTCATGGGGGTGCGCAGCTCATGCGCGATATTGCCCATAAAGCTGGTGCGCGAGGAATCAATTTTTTCAAGGCTCTCGGCCATCGCGTTAAAGCTGTGCGAAAGCTGCAGCACCTCGTCGTCGCCCTCCTCCGGTACGCGCACGGAGAAATCCCCCTTGCCGAAGCGACTCGCCGCGTCCGCCATGCGGCGCAGCGGCGTTGTCATGCGCGCCGTCATCCAAATGGACAAAACGCTGGAAATCATCAGCATCAGCCCCGCCGACAAAATAAAGGTGGAAAACATATTTGACAGGTAAATGGCAAGACCGCTTGCATCCGATGCGGCAAAGATAAAGCCGGCCAGCTTGTCATCGCCCGTGACAAGCGGCTTGCCCGCAAGATAGTACCGCGCCTTAAAAAACCCGCCCAGCGTGCCAAGCTCGGTATACACCCCCTGCTGGTATGCCTCGTTGAGCGCGCGCGCAGGGAACTGCTTTGCAAGATAGCTTGCGCTCAGCCCCGAATCATTGCATAAAAGCGTGGTGCCGTAGGGATCTGTGACAAAAATAAGGTTGCCGGACGCGCGCGCGGTAATGAGAATTTCGCGCGAGACATTCACAATGGCAATATCGTTTTTGATGTCGTCGCCGTCGGCCTGATAGTCGTGAAAAATGCGCACGGCGTTGTCGATGGTGCCGATGAGCGCGGTGTTTTTCTCCTCCTGAAAATAGCCCATAGAGAGATAAAACTGAATCAGCCCCATCAGCGTAATGCTGCACAGCAGCAAGAACGAGGTGGAGTAAAAATACCGCGTAGAAACACTTTTGCTCATAGCGCTTACTCTTTTACTTCAAATTTATAACCCACGCCCCACACGGTTTTCAGCGTCCACTGCTCGCTGGCGTTCTCCAGCTTTTCGCGCAGGCGCTTTACGTGCACGTCAATGGTGCGCGAGTCGCCGTAATATTCAAACCCCCACACCTCGTCCAGAAGCTGGTCGCGCGTGAACACGCGGTTCGGGTGGCTTGACAGAAAATATAAAAGCTCCAGCTCCTTGGGCGGAGCCTCGACAACCTTGCCGTCAATTTTTAATTCGTAGCGGGACAAATCGACGCTCAGCTTGTCATAGCTGATAACGCCCTCGACTTGCTTTGCGTTTTCGGTCAGCGCACAGCGCCGCAGCACGGCCTTGATGCGCGCCACAACCTCCTTTGCGTCGAACGGCTTTACCATGTAATCGTCCGCGCCAAGCTCAAGACCAAGCACCTTGTCAAACGTCTCGCCCTTTGCCGTCAGCATAATGACAGGGGTATTGTCAACAGCGCGCACCTTGCGGCACACCTCCCAGCCGTCCATGCGCGGCATCATGATGTCAAGCAGCAGCAGCGCGGGCTTTTCTGCCTCAAACGCCTTGACCGCCGCCTCGCCGTCGTGTGCAAGGATGGTGGAGAAGCCCTCCTTGTTCAAGTACAGACGCAGCAATTCGCAGATGTTTTTGTCGTCATCCGCAATGAGAATTTTTTCGTTCGGCATATGCAGATCTCTCCTTTTCGTTCTGTCTTTTTCTATATTATTTCATTATACACTTTAATTATGGATAAAAAAAGTCCAAGAATGGCTCTCCGGCAGGAAAATATCTGCTGTTTTGTACCGGTAAGGCGTTTTGACTGGATTTTTTGATGAATTTCTGGTATGATGAAAAAATGGCGCGAGACGTTATTCTGCCGCGCCGCAGCACAGGAAAGTGAGCGATTGAGATTTATGAAGCTGGGGATTGTAGGCCTGCCGAACGTGGGCAAAAGCACCTTATTTAATGCCATTACAAACGCGGGCGCGGGCGCTGCGAATTATCCGTTCTGCACCATAGAGCCGAACGTGGGCATTGTGCCCGTGCCGGACGCGCGCCTTGACAAGCTGGCGGAGATTTGGCAGACCAATAAAAAAACGCCTGCCATCGTTGAATTTGTCGATATTGCCGGCCTTGTCAAGGGCGCGAGCAAGGGCGAGGGGCTTGGCAACAAGTTCCTTGGCAACATTCGCGAATGCGATGCTGTTGTGCATGTGGTGCGCTGCTTTGAGGACGGCGACATCATCCATGTGGAGGGCAGCGTTGACCCGCTGCGCGACATTGAAACCATTGATGTAGAGCTGATTTTAAGCGACCTTGAAATTGTCAGTGCCCGCGCGGCACGCATGGCAAAGGCGGGCAAAACGGGCGATAAGAAGGCGCTGGCGGCATCCGTTTGGCTGTCGGCGCTGGAGCAGCATTTGAGCGAGGGCAAAAATGCGCGCACCTTTGCGTTTGACGACGCGGACGAGGAGCAGGCCGCGCAGGTGCGCGAGATGGGTCTGCTAAGCGCAAAGCCGGTCATCTATGCCGCCAATATGAGCGAGGATGACCTCATGGGCGGCATGGAGAGCAACCCGTATTACCAGAGCGTCTGCAAGCTGGCAGAGGACGAGGGCGCACAGTGCATCCCGATCTGCGGCAAAACGGAGGAGGATATCGCGGAGTATTCCCCCGAAGAAAAGCACGCCTTCCTTGCCGAAATGGGCATCCGCGAGACGGGGCTTGACAAGCTGGTCGCCGCCAGCTACCGACTGCTCGGGCTTATCAGCTTTTTGACCGACGGAAAAAAAGAGTGCCGCGCGTGGACCATTCGCGCGGGCACAAAAGCGCCGCAGGCCGCGGGGAAAATCCACTCCGATTTCGAGCGCGGCTTCATCCGCGCCAGCGTTGTGGGCTATGCGGATTTTGAACGGTGCAATTACAATATGACCGCAGTGAAGGCGCAGGGACAGCAGCGCACCGAGGGCAAGGAGTACGTGGTGCAGGACGGCGACATCATTGAGTTTTTATTCAACGTTTGATGCGCCGAAACGCCGATACTCTGCCGCGCAGCGCAAGCGGCATACAAAAAAGGAAAGCGGGAAATCGGATGCAGACCATCGGGATTTTGGGCGCAATGCCCGACGAGATTGCGCAGCTTGATGCCGCGCTGACAAACCGCAGCGAAACCTTGCTTGGCGGCAATACCTTTTATGAGGGCGAGCTTGCGGGCAGGCATGTGGTGCTTGTGTGCGCGGGGATGGGCAAGGTAAATGCCGCTGCCGCCGCGCAGCTGCTCATCACAAGCTTTGGCGCAAGCGCGCTTGTGTTCAGCGGCATTGCGGGTAATATGACGGATCAAATCGGTGTGGGCGACATCGTAATCAGCCGCGAGGCGGTGTATCACGATGCGGAAAATCGCATGATTGCCGAGACGTATCCGCATCTGGAAAGCTTTTCCGCCGACGCTGCGCTGATTGCCGCGGCGCAGCGCGCCTGCCGCGACATCGGCACAAAATACATCGTGGGGAAAATTGCCACGGGCGACCAATTTGTGGGCGACAGTGCCGTAAAAAAACGCATTCAGCAGAGGTGCAGCCCCGACTGCGTGGAGATGGAGGGCGCTGCCGTGGCGCATGTTGCCGCCAAAAATGACGTGCCGTTTGTCATTCTGCGCACGATGAGCGATGACGCGGACGAGACCGCCTACGATGCGCTTGTGGGCAAACCCTTTGACATCCGGGAATACTGCGATACCGCCGCGCGCATCTGCGAGGCGCTTGTGCGCGACTTGGATTTCTAAAGGGAGCTGCTTGCCCTGTGTCGGCAATCTTTTTTGCCTGAAGCTGCGCACAGCATCGCCCCGCGCGGGGAGCTGCTGCAGCATCGCAAGCTGCAAAAAAACTGCGCCCCGCATCAAACGATGCGGGGCGCGGCCTTTTTATGACAGTTCTGCGCCCATCGTGTGCCCTTTGTACAGCGCCGTTACAGAGCAATGTGATTTCACCTTGCTCTTGCGCATCGTCTATGGCCGGCACAAAAAATTGCCCCGCGAGGGGGCAGAGCGGCTTCACAAGCCGGAGCACTGTTATAAAAAGCTTGTCAGCTCGTCGGCATATTGATTTTCGGCGGCCTGCAAGCGCTGCGCCAAGGCCACAGCACCCGCATTGACCTGCGTGCCCTCGGCGCTTTTCAGCGCCTTTGTTATTTCCGTCACACCCATGTGACTGCCCTCAATCAGCATTTCTGCCAGCTTTTGCGGCGAGGAATCGCGCAGGGTCTGCACCTTGATGCCAAGCTGCGCGCCAATTTTTGTCACGCTGCTCTGCTCCTTTGGCAGCGCGCCCTCCACCGCAAGCATCGCGTGTGCGCGGCGGGACAAATCCTCGTAGGTGCGCAGCTGCTTTTGCAGATGATGACGCATGGAGGCATCGTCGGTCATTGTAAGCAGCTGGCGCACGGTATTTTTGCCCATCTCTGTGTTTTTGGATACCTCATTCAGCAGAGCAACAGTTTTATCGTCCATAACAAAGCGCTCCTCTCTTTCAAGTTCCTCTGCAATAGCGTGTGCCGCTGACCGCAGTTTTATGCGGCGGAAATATGCCGCAGCCGGTGCGTGTAAAAATTATTTTTGCCGGCATTTGATCGAAAAATGTACGTTTTTTTCATTTTACTGTCAATATTGTAAGAGATAGGGTGCTTGATAGCCTAAAAGATCGGCAGAATTTTCAGTGCTTTTGCCTAAAAATTATGGTACAATGACCAAAAGAGCCTGTCTGCACGGCAAGGCCACGGAGGAATCAAAATGGAAGCGACAAAAAAGCTGTATGATGAGGATGTGACACGGTGCACGTTTTGCGCTACGGTGCTTGCGTGCAAGTGCGCGGACGGCGTGTTTTATGCGGCGCTGGACGCGACGGCGTTTTACCCCGAGGGCGGCGGACAGCCCGCAGACCACGGCGCGCTGGGCGGTGTGTGCGTGACGGATGTGCACGAGCGCGACGGCGTGATCTGGCACACGCTCACGGCACCCTTGCGCGTGGGCGAGACGGTGCAGGGCGACATTGACTGGACGCGCCGCCTTGATTTGATGCAGCAGCACACGGGGGAGCATATCTTCAGCGGCATTGTTCATATGCAGCACGGTCTTGACAACGTGGGCTTTCACATCGGTGCAGACGCGGTGACGGTGGATTTTAACGGCCCGCTCACCGACGACGAAATTGCCGCGGTGGAGCGCGCGGCAAACTGGGTGATCTGGCGGGGGGAGCCGGTCGAGGTGACATGGCCCACGCGCACGGAGCTTTCAAACCTTACCTATCGCAGCAAAAAAGAGCTGACGGGCAACGTGCGCATTGTTGCGGCGGGCGGCGCGGATGTGTGTGCCTGCTGCGGTACGCATGTGCGCCGGTGCAGCGAGGTGGGTGCCATCAAGGTGTTGAGCGCGCAGAATTACAAGGGCGGCACGCGCATTATTCTGGTGTGCGGGATGCGCGCGTGGCAGGATTACTGCGGAAAATGCGACAGCGTGAACGCCATCTCGGTGCTGCTGAGCGCAAAGCCGGCAAAGGTTGCCCCGGCGGTGCAGCGCCTGCACGAGGAAAAGGATGCGCTGAAAGCGGAGAATGCGCGCCTTGAAACGCAGCTTTGCGCCGTGTGGGCAAGGCAGGCCGCCGCGTGCGGCGAGACGCTGATGCTGCTTTGCGCGGGGACGTGTCCCGATACGCTGCGGCGCTGCTGTACGGCGCTATGTGCCGCGTGGGCGGAAAAAGCGCCCGCAGAGCCTGAAAAGGATGCGAACTCCGCCGGGAAAATAATCTGCGCGGCTATTGCGCCGCGCGAGGCGGCACAGGGCGCGGGCACGGCCTATGCGATTGCAAGTGACGGTGCGGATGTGCGCGAGGCGGCCTGTGCGCTGAATGCCGCGTGCAACGGGCGCGGCGGCGGAAAGCCGGGTCTTGCGCAGGGCAGCGTGCAGGCGGACACGGACGCGGTGTGTGCGTTTTGGCGGGCGCGGCAGTAGCGGTGCCGCGGCATTCTTGTGCAAACGAAAAAAGAATGATACAATAAAAACACAGAAAGAAGTGCTTTGATGAAGCCCCAAAAAAAGTTGCTGTTCTCTCTGCTGGGCATGGCGCTCAGCGCTATCTTTTTTGCGTGGATTCTGAACAACTGGGATCATTTTTCCGCAGGCGTGGGCATTGTGCTCAGACTGTTTTTTCCGCTGATCCTCGGATTTTGCATGGCGTTTGTCCTCAACATTCCCATGCGCTTTTTCGAGCGGCACTTGTTTCCGCGCGCCAAAAACCGCGCGCTGAAAAAGCTGCGCCGTCCGCTGTGCATTGTCATTGCGCTTGTCGTCATTCTGACCATCATCACAGCGGTGGTGCTGCTGGTGGTGCCGGAGCTTGTCAATGCGTTTGAGGTGCTGGCAAAGTCCATCCCGCTCTTTGCGCAGGCCGTAGCCGGCTGGATTTCCAAAAATCTCAAGACATTTCCGGACTTGAATGTCTGGCTTGCAGGACTTCAAATCGACTGGGCGAACATGGGCAAGGAGCTTTTGTCGTATGTCACCAACGGCGCGGGTTCGCTGCTTACGGGTACGGTGCAGGTGGTGTCCGGCATTGTGGGCGGCGTGACCAATGGTGTCATCGCGTTTATTTTTGCGCTGTATATGCTGCTGAGCAAGGAAACGCTGAAGGCACAGCTTGCGGCGGTATGCCGTGCGGCGTTCAGCGAAAAGCTGTGTGAAAAAATATTTTTTGTCGCGCAGCTCACCAAGCAGTCGTTCTCAAAATACGTCGCCGGTCAGTGCACCGAGGCGTGCATTCTGGGCACGCTGTGCTGGCTTGGCATGACGCTGCTGCGCTTCCCCTATGCGCCTATGGTTGGCGCGCTGATGGGCATGATGGCGCTGATTCCCATGGTGGGTGCGTTTATCGGGCTGGCGGTGGGCGCGTTTATGATTATGATGGTCAGCCCCATTCAGGCAATTTGGTTTATTGTATTTGTCCTTTTGCTGCAGCAGTTTGAGGGCAATGTTGTCTACCCGCGCGTCGTGGGCGGCAGCGTCGGTCTGCCGGCGCTGTGGGTGCTGGCGGCGGTCACTGTGGGCGGCGGCTTGTGGGGCATCGGGGGGATGCTGTTTGCGGTGCCGCTGTGCAGCGTGCTGTATGCGCTGGCGCGCCTTGCCGTGCACGAGCGGCTGGTGGCAAAGGGCGAGTGCCCGGCGCAGAGCACAGACGCTCCCGTGCTTTTTATGAGGGAGACGGACGAGGCAAAAGCCGACGCAAGCACGGAGGCTGCTGCGCAAAAGCCCGCGGCGGAGCCTGAAAAAGCGCCGCGTGCGCCGATGAAAAAGAAGTAGACTGCCCCCTTTTGCGCAAGGGCATTGGAAAACGAAAAAAGCAGCCGTTCCCCGCGCAGGAAAGCGCGGCGGGAACGGCTGCTTTTTTTATTTTTGCTGCGGGAAATTTTGTGTGCAGGCTGCCGCGCGTTAAAAATCGAGCTGCATCAGCCGCGCAAGGCTGAGAATATAAATTTTCAGCGAGCGCAGCAGCAGTGCCACGCTGATTCCCTCGTCCGCGCCGTGCATACTGCCCACCCACGCCGGCACAGGCTCGCCCGGCTCCTCAGGGCCAAAGCTGACGGCGCTGGGGAAGTGGCGCGCATAGGTGCCCCCGCCGATGGTGAACGGCTTTTCGTGCTTGCCGGTCACCTCGTTGTAGGTTTCAATCAGCGCCTGCACCATCGGCGTGTCGGCGCTTGTGACAAAGGGCACTGTCTCGCGCTCTGCCACAAAGCGTGCCCCTGCCGTCGCTGCCAGTGCCTCCAGCTTTTCGGTGATTTGCTGTGCGGTGATGCCGGTCGGGTAGCGGATGTTGATGTTCTGCGTCAGCACGCCGTCCGCAAACGCTATCGTGCCGCCGATGCAGGTGAGCGGGGTGAAAATATCATCTTGTGCGGCAATGCCGGCGCTGCTGCCGTCCGTTGAGGAAAGCACGGTTTGCAGCAAACGCAAAAAGACGGTTTCGTCCGCTGTGCAAAGCTGCTGCGCAAGCAGAAAATCCACCACAAGGGCAATGGCGTTCACCGTGCCATCGGGCAGCGAGGCGTGACCACCCTTGCCGTGACAAGTGATGCGCACACAGCCGTCGCCCGCGTCCTGCACCGTCACGGCGGCGCTGGCAGCGCCGCGCAGCGCCGCAAAATCTGCCTTTACGACCGCAAAGGCCAAATCGGGTACGGCGTTGCTCGCCATGCCGCCCTCAAACGCGATTAGATTACCGCAGAGCGGCGCACTGATGAAATTACCGCCATAAATGCCTTTTTCACCGTAACAAACCGGAAAATCCGCATCGGGTGTAAAGCAGAACGCGGGATTTTCAAAGCGCTGCTGATAATAGGTGAGGCCGCCCATGCCCTTTTCCTCGTTCGTGCCAAACATCAGCCGCAGCGTGTAGGGAAGCGGCACGCCCCGCTGTGCAAAAAATTTTGCCGCGTACAGCGTCAAAATCGCAGGACCTTTGTCGTCCGCCACGCCGCGTCCCAGCAGATAGCCGTCCTTCTCAATCATGTCGAACGCGTCGTGCGTCCAGCCGTTGCCCTGCGGCACCACGTCGATGTGCGTGATGACGGCAAGCTGCGTTTTGCTCTTGCCGCGCAAATCGGCATAGCCGAAATAGCCGTCCACATTGTGCGCGTCAAGACCCGCGTCTGTTGCCAAAGTGAGCACGGCATCAAGCGCCTTTGCAACGCCGGGGCCGAACGGCGCGCCGTCCTTTGCGGGGGCATCCGTGCTGGGAATGTCCACCAGCGTTTTGATATCGCACAGCAGCGCTGTTTTTTGTGCCGCGATAAAGGCATCGGCCTCCTGCGCAAGCGCATTTGCATCCCATAAATTTGTCATGTGTGAAATTCTCCTTTGTGCCGCATACTGTTATTCTATTCATTATTATAGTATAATAAGCAAAAAGCTACAACAAGGAAACAGAGAATGAAAAAAAATATTCTTTTTGCGGTTTGTATCGTTTTGGCGGCGGCGCTGCTGGGCGTGCTGCTGTATCCGGGGCGCAAGCAGGGCGCGGTGGCACGCGTCAGCATTGCGGACGGGGACAGCTTTTCGCTTGCGCTGAGCGCGGACGGAATTTACCGCTATGCCACCGACACGGGCGCGCGGCTGCCCTTTGCGCTTGAAATAGCGGACGGGCGCATCCGCTTCCTCGACAGCAAGTGTCCCGACCATGTGTGCGAGGGCTTCGGCTGGCTCTCGCGCGAGCACGAGGAGGCCATTTGCATTCCGGCGGGTGTGGTTGTCAGCATAGAGACGGGCGCTTAGCGCGCTGTGTGCAGTATTTGCACTGATTTGTGCGTTATTTGTCAAGTTTTTGTTGCGCGCGCTATGCGGGGGATGCTATACTGATAAAGTATACTGTGAGACTGTGTGCAAAGCGCAGCCTCCGAAAAAACTTGAGGGAAGCAACGAGGGACTCGCAATGACGATTTTTGACGGTATCGCACTGGCAGGCGGCATAGCGCTGTTTTTATACGGCATGACCATTATGGGCAGCGGCCTTGAAAAGCTGGCGGGCGGAAAGATGGAGAGCGTGCTGCAAAAGCTGACCTCCTCGCCGCTGCGCGGCGTGGCGCTGGGCGCACTGATTACAGGGATCATTCAATCAAGCGCCGGCACAACGGTCATTGTCATCGGCCTTGTCAACTCCGGCATTTTGCAATTATCGCAGGCCATCGGCGTTATTATGGGCGCCAATATCGGCACCACCGTCACGGGACAGCTCATCCGACTGTCTGACATGACGGGCACAGGGCTGCTGGTGCAGCTGTTAAAGCCCACCACCTTTGCGCCCGTTGTGGCGTTTATCGGCGCGATTTTATTTGTGTTTTTTAAAGCGCCGAAAAAGCGCAACATCGGTCAAATTATGATGGGCTTCGGCCTTTTGTTCACGGGCATGACCGCGATGACGACTGCGGTGGAGCCGCTGCGCGACTCCCCCGTGTTTATCAAAATGTTCACAAGCCTGCAAAATCCGCTGCTGGGTGTGCTGGCGGGAATGCTCGTCACCATCGCCATCCAAAGCTCGTCCGCATCCGTCGGCATTTTACAGGCGCTGTCCAGCACGGGCCTTGTGACATGGGGCAGCGCAATCCCCATTATTTTGGGGCAGAATATCGGCACCTGCTCCACGCCGCTGATGGCGAGCATCGGCGCGTCCAAGGCGGCAAAGCGCAGCGCTATGGTGCATCTGTATTTTAACGTCATCGGCACGGTGCTGTTTATGGGCGCGCTGTACGGCGCGCGCGCGGTGTTCAAATTTACGTGGTGGAACGACGTGATGAGCATGGGCGACATCGCAAACTTCCACACGTTTTTCAACGTGGTGGTAACGCTTTTGTTCCTGCCGTTCACAAAGCTGCTGGCAAAGCTGGCAGAGCTTACCATCCGCGACAAGCCGGGTGAAAAGACTGAAATTGAGATTCCCATTTTGGACGAGCGCCTGCTCAATTCCCCCGCACTGGCTGTGCAGCAGGCCAAAAGCGCAGTGGAGACCATGGGTCGAAACGCGCAGGCAAACTATGCGCAGGCCATTCCGGTTTTGTTCAGCCATGACATCGAAACGTTGAATTTGATCAATCAGCGCGAGAGTGTGATTGATAAGCTGGAAGTGAACATCAGCAATTACCTTGTTAAAATTACCGATCAAGAGCTGGGTGACAACGAGAGCCGCGCCGTGAACGAGCTGATTAACTTTGTGGTGGAGTTCGAGCGCATCGGGGATTACGCCATCAATGTGGTGGAGCGCAGCGGCGAAATTTTTGACAAGGAAATCAAATTTTCCAATAGCGCCGTGCAGGAGCTGTACTGTCTGGACGAGGCCATTCAGAAGATTCAGTCGCTGACCCTGGCGGCATTTTCCAGCGGGGATATGCTGGCGGCAGAGCGTGTCGAGCCGCTGGAGCAGACGATTGACCTGATGATTGACACGCTGCGCGAGCGCCATATTACACGCCTGCAAACGGGGCTGTGCAATATTACAAGCGGCATTATCTTCCTTGAAATTCTCACGAACCTTGAGCGTATTTCCGACCACTGCTCCAACGTGGCGGCGCGCATCATCGGCAGCAAATCGGGCAGCGATCACTTTGACGCGCACGAGCTGCGCCGCAAGATGCACGCGGGTCTTGTGCCGAATTTTAACGAGATGCTGAGCGAATATCAGCAGCAGTATTTTACGCCGCTTGAGCTTACCGCCCGCAAGCCAAAGCAAAAAGAGAAGGAAAACGAGAAGGACAAAAAGGGCAAGAAGGACAAGCGGGACAAAAAGGACAAAAAGAATTGATGCGCGCAGATGACGCGTTTGCAGGCTTGTCGGCCGCAAAGACGCACGGCTGCTGCAAAGGAAAGGACAAGCTGATAAAAATGCAACAGGATGAATTACAAGTTTTCCCGCAAAGCGCGCCGGCACCGTGTGGGGAAGCAGACGCGCAAAGCGCGAGGCTGCCCCAAAGGCGCGGGCTGACCGGCACGCACTTAAAAATCATCGCCATTGTGCTGATGCTGATTGACCACATTGGCGCGACGGTGATGCAGACGCTTACCATGCAGACACAAAGCAATGCGCTGCTGTTTGCCACCACGCTGATGCGCTATCTTGGGCGCATGGCATTTCCGATTTTTTGCTTTTTGCTGGTAGAGGGCTTTTTGCACACACGGGATGTAAAAAAATACATTCTGCGCCTTGCGGCGTTTGCTGTCCTCTCCGAAATACCGTTTGATTTTGCCATCAGCGGCACCTGGCTTGAATTTACGCATCAGAATGTGTTTTTCACGCTGACCATCGGTGTGGTGGCGCTGCTTGCCATCCGCAATTTTTCGGGGCGGGTGTGGCTGCAGGTGCTCTGCGCGGGCGCGTGCGTGGTCGCGGCGGAGCTGCTGCACACCGATTATGCGGGCATGGGTGTCATTGTGATTCTGCTGTTTTACACGCTGCGCGAGCACCGCAGGGCAAGGTTCTGGGCGGTGGGGCTGTGGCTGTTTCTCGGCATGGCGCTCAGCGGCGTGATGCAGTTTGCGGCGGTACTTGCGGCACAGCCGGAGCTGTACAGCGCATATCCGCCTTTCGTGCTGCTCATCAACATTGCCATCAGCTGCACGATGAGCGGCTTGATGGAGGCGTGCGGTGCATTTTCGTTCCTGCTGATCCGGCGGTATAACGGCGCGCGCGGCGCAGGGCTTCCCAAATATTTTTTCTATGCGTTTTATCCCGCGCATCTGCTGCTGCTGGGTCTGATGACGCAGATGGTGCTGCGGTTTACGGCTTGACACAGGGGCGCACAGCAAAAAACCGTAAAAGGGCGAGACGTGCGATCCTTGAGAATCGCGCGTCTCGCCCTTTTTTTAAAAAGCTTTTTGTGCGGTGTGCACAAGCAGCAAGCTGTCCGGCGGCGCTACAGCACTACAATGGACAGCTCGGCATCCATGCACTCGCCCGGTGCCAACGTCTCGTGCTGCGGCGCGGCAAGGCTGCCGGGAAAGCCGTTCCACGGCTCTACGCACACAAACCCAAGCGGGCACTGGCTCCACAGCACGCCGTTTTTGAAGTGCTCGTCAAAATACACGGCAACGGTGCGCTCAAGTGCGCTGTCGGTAAAGGCCATGGGGCTGTGCACGCCTTGATAATAGCGAATCGTCTCGTTTTCGTCGTAGGGAAAGTCCACGGCGGCGGGCGCGGGCTGCTGTGTGCCTGCGGCGGGGTCGGCCAGCGTGTCCGCGTTGACGGAAAACGTCAGATTGCGCACATCCGAGATGACAAAGTACGGATGAAAGCCGAAGTTGAACGGCAGATCGACAGTTCCGCGGTTCGCGTAGCTTTGCAGCACGGTCAGCGCGGTGCCGTCCAGCACATACGTCAGCGTCACGGAAAAATCAAACGGGTACGACGCGCGCGTCTCGTCGTCGCTCTCGATGCGCACCGTGACGCAGGCGCTGTCGGAGGTGTCGGCACCGACAAATTGCCACGGCTTTGAGTGCACAACGCCGTGAATGTCCATGGGATAGGACTTGCCGCCGAACAGATTGCCCGCTTCCGGCGACCTGCCGCAGGCGGGGAACAGCACAGGCACAGCGCAGCGCGGGCGCTCCGGCAGCGAGAAATTCGGCTCGCGCAGCCAGATATATTCCTGCCCGTCCTTTGTAAAGCTTGTCAGCATGCCGCCCTTTTCCGGCACGATGGTGGCGGTGGTGCCGGCGGAAGTGTCGGCGAGAACATAGGCGGTATATGCGCCAAACGCAGTTTTTTTCACAGTGTACATGGATGGATAACCTCCGAAAATATAATTGTTCCGTCTCTATTGTACGGCGCGCCGCGCGCTGCGTCAAGGGGCGGGCGCGGGCTGTACGCCGCGCATTTTTTGTGATATGATAAATAGAAGCAAAGCGCCGCAGGGCAAGCCCGCGCGCGCAGCGGCACGACAAAAGGCAGGAGGGCTTTCTGATGGAGTTGATGAATCTGCTTCGCTATGCGGCGGAAAAAGAGGCATCGGACATTTTTATTGTGGCCGGAACAGGCATCACAATTAAGGCGTTCGGCAAGCTGCATGTGCTTACGGACATCTTGCAGCCGCAGGACACAGAGCATATTGTGGAGACGCTTTACCAAATGGCAAAGCGCGACATGGCGCGGCTGCGCAGCACCGGCGATGATGACTTTGGCCTTGCCGTGCCGCAGGTGAGCCGCTTTCGTGTGAGCGGCTATCGCCAAAAGGGAAGCTATGCCGCCACCATGCGCTTGATTGCCACAAAGCTGCCCGACCCTGCAAAGCTTGGCATTCCGGCCGACATCATGCGGCTGGCAGAAAAGCAAAAGGGTCTTGTGCTCATCACAGGCACAACGGGCAGCGGTAAATCTACAACGCTTGCGTGTCTGATTGATGCCATCAATCAATCGCGCGCGGGACATATCATCACCATCGAGGACCCCATCGAATATCTGCACACGCACGGAAAAAGCGTTGTGAGCCAGCGCGAAATCGAGCGTGACACCGAGACGTACCTCACGGCGCTGCGCGCGTGTCTGCGGCAGGCACCCGACGTTATTCTGGTGGGAGAAATGCGCGATTACGAGACGATTTCCGTTGCGTTGACCGCCGCCGAGACAGGGCATCTTGTCTTTTCCACGCTGCACACCATCGGCGCGGCATCCACCATCGACCGCATCATCGACGTGTTTCCCGGCAGCCAGCAAAACCAGATTCGCGCGCAGACAAGCATGGTGCTGCAATCCGTTATTTCGCAGCAGCTTGTGCCCACGGTGGACGGGCGTGTGGGCGCGGCCTATGAGATTATGCACTGCAACAACGCCGTGCGCAACCTGATTCGCGAGGGCAAAAGCCATCAGGTGGACAATGTCATCGCCACCGGCGCCGCCGAGGGCATGGTCGGCATGGACGCAAGCCTGCACCGCATGGTGCAGCAGGGGCGCATCACGCAGGAGACGGCTGTGCGCTATGCCGTGCTGCCCGACCAGATGCGCCGGCGCTTTACGGGCGGCGTGTAAAAGTGGTATACTTGAAAAAGCACAGAGAAAAGTAATCGACAAGCCCGCGCAAAAAACGCGGAAGATAAGGAAGAATAACGCCTATGGGCCTCATATCCGACGCCAGAAATATTCAGAACAAGGACCCCGCCGCCCGCAGCATTGCCGAGGTGATGCTGCTGTATCCCGGCTTTCATGCGCTTGTCTATTACCGCGTATCGCACTGGCTGTACCGGCACAGACGCTTTTTTCTCGCGCGCATGGTCAGCCAGTGGGGGCGCGGCTTTACGGGCATTGAAATTCATCCCGGCGCAGCCATCGGAGAAAATCTGTTCATCGACCACGGCATGGGCGTTGTGATTGGCGAGACGGCAGAAATAGGCAACAACGTCACCCTATATCACGGCGTGACACTGGGCGGCACGGGCAAGGACGAGGGCAAGCGACACCCTACCATCTGCGACAATGTGCTCATTGGCACGGGCAGCAAGGTGCTGGGGCCGATCACCATCGGCGCAAACAGCCGCATCGGTGCAAACAGCGTGGTGCTTGCCTGCGTGCCGCCCAACGCCACCGCCATCGGCATTCCGGCAGGCATTGTGCGCATCAACGGCAGCAAGGTGGGTCAGCCCGCCAGCGAGGCGCTGGATCAGCGCGATTATCCCGACGTGGTGCACCAGCAGCTGGCACAGCTTGCAAAGCGGGTGTGCGCCATAGAGGTAGCGGCACAGGAGGCAGAGCGTGAAAAGCAAAAACAGACCGATACACGAACAGAATAGGCGCACAAAACGCGGACTGACACTGATTGAGCTGGTTGTGGTGCTGGCGGTTGCCGGCATTGTGGGAGCCATTGCGGTGGCGGTTTCGTTTGGGTCGCTGGCGGGCGTGCACGCGCGCGCGTGCCAAAGCAGCCGCGACAGTATTTATACGTATTGGGTCATGCATCAGCGCATGACGGGCAACGTGGATTACACGCTTGCAAACGCCATAGACGAGTGCTTGGGCGGTAAAAACGGCGCGGACAAGATCCCGGGCTGCCCCGACGCAAAAACCGGAGAAGCCGGTTATTACACGGCGGACGGGGATAAGATTCTCTGCAAATATCATCCGGACGGCAAGGACACCACATGGCTTGATTCGTATGCAGAGCTGAAGGAAAAGCTGTTTCATCTGCAGGATAACGAATCAGTTGTAATCAGGGGAATGGAATTTACGCGGAAGAACAATAAAATTTACGACAGCGCGGGCACGGAATACAGGCGCGACAATACAGAGCTGATGAGAATATTGTGGACGGCGTATGGCGGAAATTGGCCGAAGATGACGCAGGACGGTCAGCCCTATTCGCTGATTCCCTACACGACACCCAAAGGAGAAGCCGCGACCTTTGTCTATGCAACCACCCGCGACACGACACAGACAAATAGCTTTTGGGGCGGTTGGGCGGCCAGCTATGTGTACGACCCGTACAAAAAGCAGTGGTATCAAGCGGCCAACAAAACGAACAACGGCATTGCCGGATGGACAAGCATGACAAAAGATGCCATTCAGCAGCAGCTGGAGGATGCGGAAAAATGGGTGCCGGTTGATTTAGATTTTGTGCCGCCGGAGGATCTCGTTAGCTGATGGATAGCGGTTTTTCGATGCATGGATGCTTTTTACAGTCTGTGAAACTGCGATCAATCCCCTTCGCGCGGCGATTCTATGTGCCGGTTATAGACAATGCATAGGCCAATGTGAAATCACAGTGCAATAAAAACCGCAATTGGTAAAAAAGCCGCCGTAAAGCGAAACGCCTTGACAGGCATTGCTTTGCGGCGGCTTGCGTTTTTTTCTTTTGGATTCAGCGCAATTTCGCGCTATTTCAGCACATAAAAGTACAGCAGCACCAGCGCGCCCAGCGCGATGCGGTACCAGCCGAACACTTTAAAGTCATGGTTTTTGACATAGCGCATCAAAAAGCGGATGGACAGCACGGACACGATAAATGCGGTCACCATGCCCACGGCAAGCACGCCGATTTCAAGCCCCGTGAACGCAAAGCCGAATTTGAGCAGCTTGATGAAGCTTGCGCCAAACATCACCGGCACAGCAAGGAAAAAGGTGAACTCTGCGGCAATGGTGCGGCTGCATCCCAGCAGCATTGCGCCGATGATGGTGGCACCGCTGCGGCTTGTACCGGGAATTAAGCTCAGCACCTGAAACACGCCGATGCCCAGCGCCATGGGGTAGGTGATGCGCGCAATGCGCTTGACGGGGAACACACGATCCTTATAAACGGTTTCCATCACAAGGAAAATAACGCCGTACAAAATCAGCATGGCGGCGACAACGGGCGGGTTGTGCAGATGCTCCGTCATCCAGTCGTCCAAAGGCAGACCGATGATCATGGCGGGCAGCACCGCAACAAGCACCTTGAACCACATGCTCCACACGTCTTTTTTGCAGTAGCGGTCAACCAAACTGCCCCCCGTGCGGTTGTTGCAAAACGGCCACAGCTTGTTCCAAAACAGCACAACGACAGCCAGAATTGCGCCAAGCTGAATGACAACGTCAAACATTTCTTTAAAGGCGGCGCTTGTGCCAAGCTGAATAAATTCATCCGCCAGAATCAGATGCCCCGTGCTGGAGATGGGCAGCCACTCTGTAATGCCCTCGATGATGCCGAGCAGGGCCGCTTTGAAAAGATCAAACATAGCAAATACCGGCTTTCTTTGGATTGATAGCCGCAGCTTGGATATGCGCTGCGGCGCGTGATACCATTGTTAAAAAAGACGTGCAGCCGCACTGCGTCAAGTTAAAATAAGCCCCACCGGGCAGTGGTCGCTGCCAAGCACGTCGGCGCAAATCAGCGCGTCGGCAACGCGTGGGCGCAGCCGGTCGCTGACGATAAAATAATCAATGCGCCAGCCCGCGTTTGTGGCGCGCGCATTTCTAAAATAGCTCCACCACGTATACGCGCCCGTCTGCGCGGGGTACAGCGCGCGGTAGGTGTCGGTGAAGCCGCTCTCCAAAAGCTGCGTCAGTCTGCCGCGCTCCTCGTCCGAAAAGCCCGCGCTGCCGCGGTTCGGGCCGGGGTTTTTCAGGTCGATGTTCTCGTGCGCCACGTTGAAGTCGCCGCAGTAAACAACGGGCTTTTTTGCGTCCAGCGCGCAAAGATACGCGCGCAAATCGTCCTCCCATTGCAGACGGTAGGCAAGGCGCGCCAGCTCGTTTTGACTGTTGGGCGTGTAGACGTTGACAAGGTAAAAATCGGCAAATTCCAGCGTCAGCGCGCGTCCCTCGTGGCTGTGCAGCTCGTGTCCGATGCCCTGTGTCACGCAAATAGGCTCTGTGCGCGTATAGACCGCCGTGCCGGAATAGCCCTTTTTTTCGGCGCTGTACCAGAATTGGTGATAGCCCTCCGGCGCAAATTCCGCTTGACCGGGCTGCATTTTCGTCTCCTGCAAGCAGAAAATATCAGCGTCAAGCTGCGCAAAAATATCAGCGAAGCCCTTGCCTAAAATCGCGCGAAAGCCGTTGACGTTCCATGAAATAAGCTTCATTTCGTCACCTGAAAGGCCGCAGACAGGGTGGTGGTGACAATGATGGCAAGGCCCATCAGCGCAAAAACAAGCATGCCCGGCGACAGCAGCGCGGTGCGCACGGGGTGCGCGGGCAGCTCGCACGCGGGCGGACTGAGTTGAATTTTGCGAAAATTCAGCGCGACAAACGTGATGCCGCCCGCGATGCAGAGCATGACGCACAGCCCGAAAATGATTAAGAGCGTTTGGTTTTTCATCGCCAGAGGCGCGATGACGGTGCCGAGGAGATTGATGGCGACATGTAAAAAGACGGTGTACCAAATGCAGCCGGTGCGCGCAAAAATATAGCAGAACAGCATCCCCAGCGCAAACGCGTAAAAAAGCTGCCCTAAATTGCCATGAAACAGCGCAAATAAAAATCCGCCCGTCAAAATATAACATTTGTCACCGAGGGCGCCAAGCTTATGATATAATGCCTTCCGAAAAATAAATTCTTCGCCGACCGGCGCAACAATGCAGCCGAACAGGATCGTCCACAATATGCTGCTGCCGCTTACCATGGCTTCAATCGGGTTTGTCACGGGCAGCTGCGTCAAAAGGCTGATCAGCGAAATCAGCAGATAGGATAAAAAGTTGAGCACATAAGTCGCCCCGATCCCCAGCACAAGATAAGACAAAAGCTGCGCGGGGGTGAGACGGTGCGCGGCGGGCGCAGGGGCGCTTTTGGGCAGCATACGATGCAGCAGCAAAAAAAACAGCGGCACGGCAACGCAATACATCGGCACATCGGTCGCTACCCAGAGGAACCAGTCGGTTTCAAGCCATGCAGGGGCAAACAGCATCGCAGGAATCATAAAAACAACTTGCAGCAGCATCGTAATGCCCAGCAGGAAAAAATAGCAAAAGCCTAAATGAGAAAACAGCTTGCGGTAGGAAAAGGTTTGCAGCATCATAAAAATTCCTTTCGCATGGTTGCGCAAGACAGGGCACGGGCGTGCGCGCAAAATTACAATGGGTTAAAAACAGTATAGCATATTGGGGATTGCCGTGCAAAGGGTGCCGGCTGCGCGGACGATCCATGCGCGCCTAAATTTTGCATTTTTTGCGCCACTTCCCGCTGCGCCAGCGCACAATGAAGATAAGCCCACGCACGTTTTCGTCTACGGCAAAGGCAATCCAAAGCCCGACAAGCCCCAGGTCAAAATAAACGCCAAGCAGCCAGCCCAGCCCCACGGCGATGACCCACTGGCTGAAAATAGCCACAGCGACAGGAAACGTCACATCGCCCACGGCCTGCAAATTGCGCACCATGACAATGTTGACAGAGCGCCCGATTTCGAGGAAAATCTCCACAAACATCACCTGCTTGCCCAGCGCGAGGATGACGGGGTCGGACGAAAACAAACCGAACAGCGGCTCTGCAAACAGATAAATCAGCACGGAAAGGCCGACGGTAATCGGCCCGAACAGCTTTAAAATACGCCAGTTGCACGCGTCGGCATCGTCAAGGCGGCGCGCGCCGACAAGATAGCCGATCAAAATCTGCCCCGCTTGACTCACGGCGGAAATCAGCATGTAAATGCAGTTTGCGAACATCACGGAATACATGCGGGCCGTTGTCACGGCGGTGCCCATCAAATTCACAAACACAAGGCAGCTCATCTGCGACAAATTATAGGACAAATTTTCGCCGCCGCTCGGAATGCCGATGCCCAGCAGCCGCCGCAGCAGATGGTGCGGAAACGGCCGCAGCAGCGCCGGATGGATGCGCGCCTCCGGCGTGGCGGCAAAAAATGCGCGCGCCATTAAAACAAAGCCGACCGCGCGAAAAAGGCTGGAGGACAGCGCCGCGCCCGCCGCACCGAGGCGCGGCAGGGGGCCAAAGCCGTTGATGAGCACCGCGTTGCCCAAAATGTTAAACACATTGACAAGGCCGGTGATGAGCATAATGCTTTTCATGTGCGCGCCCGCGCGTAAAAACGAGCTGAATGTCATCATCAGCGCTTGAAAGGGAAGCGCCAGCGCCGTGATGCGAAGATAGGCGCGCGCCTCCGGCAGCGTGTCGATGGGCACCTGCATCGCGGCCAGAATGAGCTCGCTTCCGCAAAACACCGCCGCCGCCAAAATAAGCGATAGGGCAAGATTTACCGCGAGCGACAGCGTGTAAATCTGGTTTGCGCTGCGCGTGTCGTTGGCACCGCGGTACTGCGTAATGAGAATCATGCCCGCAAGGCAGATGACGTTGAACAGCAAAATAAGCACCGAGATGACTTGATTTGCGTTGCCGACAGCGGCCACAGCCGTGCCGTTAAAATGGCTGAGCTGAATCTGATCCATATTGCCCACCAGCAGCTGGAGCAGCAGCTCGATAAAAATGGGCCAGCTCATGTGCAGCAGCGAGCGGGCGGAGGGGTCCATTTGTGCGCGTTCCATGCAATCTCCATTCTGTGTGCCGATCAGGGCAGCCGGGCGGCAAAATGCATTTCTTTTGTCTGCTTTTGCGCGCGATTCTTAAAAACGCTCTTTGCTGATCGCAAAGGCTACCCTTCATTATACGCGCGGCACGCGGCGCTGCCTAGCCGGAAAATTGCTGACGTTTTGCGGTGCTGTCACAAAAATATGTGTATTTTGACGGCGGTGCGCCGCTGCTTTCTTTTTGGCGGGCGGTGTGCTATGATAAAATAAAGCATTTCATGATGATTAAAGAAAAGGGTGTGTTCGGATTGATGGGTTGGATCATGCTGGGAATTGTATGTATTGTGGCAGCCGCACTGTGCGTGGGCACAATGCGCGCAACGGCACAGCGCACGCGTAAAAAGGCCGCGGAGCAGAGCGTGCAGCTTGCCCCGGCGGCGGTGGACGGCGAAAAGGCAGCGCGGCATTTGGCGCAGCTTGTGCGCATCCCCACGGTGTCAAATACAGAGGAAAGCCTTGTGGACGATGCGCAGTTTGCGGCGTTTCGCGCAAAGCTGACAGAGCTGTATCCGGCGCTGCACGCGGCGTGCCCGCCGTTGCTGTGCGGCAAGACAGGCTTGCTCTTTCACTGGAAGGGCAAAAGCGCCGCTGCGCCCACCGTGCTGATGGCGCATTACGACGTTGTGCCCGCGGACGAAGGTGCGTGGCAGCACCCGCCGTTCTGCGGCGAGGTGTTTGACGGCGCGCTGTGGGGTCGCGGCACCCTGGATACCAAAATTACGCTGCTGGGCGCGCTGGAGGCGGCGGAGCAGCTTTTGTCAGAGGGCTTTACACCCGAAAACGACGTGTACTTTGCCTTTGGCGGCGACGAGGAGGTGGCGGGACACGGTGCGACCGATCTTATCGCGCACTTAAAGCAGAGCGGCATCACGCCCGCGCTGGTTGTGGACGAGGGCGGTGCCGTCGTGCAAAACGTCATTCCGGGCATCAAAAAGCCTGTTGCCGTTGTCGGCATCGGGGAAAAGGGACAGATGAGCATTCGTCTGACGCTGAAGGGCGACGGCGGTCACGCAAGCCATCCCCGCACACCAAGTCTGCTTGGCAGAATGAGCAAGGCCGTGATCGCTTGTGAAAAGCACGCGTTTCCCGGTCATATCACAGCGCCCGTAAAGGGGCTGTTCACGGCGGTTGCGCCGCACGCACCGTTTGCGCTGCGCGTGGTGTTTGACAATATGTGGTGCTTTGGGGGGCTGCTGTGCGCGCTGGGGCAAAAGCTTGGCAGCGAATTAAACGCGATGCTGCGCACAACGGTGGCGTTCACCACCGCAAAAGCGTCGCCGCAGTTTAACGTGATGCCAACGCAGGTGAGCGTCGGCGTGAATATCCGCTCGCTGAACACGGACACGGTGGACAGCGTGCGGGCGCGCCTTGCAAAGACCATTCGGGACAAGGACATTGCCCTTACGTTTGAATCCGCAAGCGAGGCCAGCCCCTATGCCCGCACCGAGGGCGCAGGCTGGGAAAAGCTCTCGCGCGCCGTGAGTGCAACGTGGCCGGAGGCCATCGTCGCGCCGTATCTGATGATTGCGGCCTCCGACAGCCGCCATTATGCGGGCTATTGCGACGACACGTATCGGTTTTCCGCTATGGCGCTGAGCGCAGAGCAGCGCGGGCTGATTCACAATAACGACGAGCGCATTCCCGTGGCGGATATTGAGCGCACGGTGCAATTTTACCGGTACTTAGAGCAGCAGCTTTAATGAATTTTCGCGGAAGGGCAATAAAATTCCACACATTTTCCACGCGCTTTTCACATTGATCCGATACAATAAAAGCAGTTGACGACAAAGGGAGAGGGGTGTGCGCTGTGAACGTCAAAAAGCTCAGACTGCCGCTGTTGACGTTTGCCGTGCTGACGGCAAGCGTTGTGCTGCTGTGCGCGGTGCAGCCCGACACAGCAGCGGCCGGTGCCCCGCTGTTGACGCAGCGCGCGGTGGGCGTTGTGCTCTCGCGCACAGAGCGCGAGCTTGTGCTGCGCACGGCGGAAAACCGTGCCCCTGTGCTGCGCACCCTTCAGGTGACGGACGGGGCGGCGGACAAGGTGTGTGCGGGCGATACGGTGCGCGTGGAAATACAGCTTGCCATTGACAACACCGAGCGGCTGCGCAGCGTTGAGGTGCTGCTGGCCGGCGACGCGCGCGTTAAGGACGCGCAAGCGCTGCCGGACGTATTAAAGCGCCGCGCGGCTTTCGGCGCGGCAAACGAAAAACCGACAGAATAAAGCGAGCCTTGCGGCGTATCGCACAAAGGCCGCGGCTCAATTTGAGGCAAAGAGCAGAATGCCCCGCGCGGGCGGAAAAGGAGCAATCATCAATGAAAAAAGCAAACGATATTCTCATGGAGCAATATGCGGAATTTGCCGTGCGCATCGGCGTAAACCCGCAGCCGGGTCAGACCTTTCTCATCCGCGCCCCCATCGAGGGCGCGCATTTTGCGCGCTGCTGCGCTGCTGTGGCCTACGGGCTTGGCGTGCGTGAGGTGGTGGTGCACTATACGGACGAAAAGCTTTCGCGCATGAAAATGCAGTACACGCAAATTGACGTGCTGGAGGACATCAAGCCGTGGAACCTGCGCAGCTACATGGACTATGCGCAAAGCGAGGGCGGTGCGTGCGTGCTGTCCATCATTGCGCGTGACCCGGAAATTTACAAGGGGCTTGACAGCGCAAAAATTGACCGCGCAAACGCCGCTGTCTCCAAGGAGATGAAGCCGTGGCACGACCTTACCATGACCGATAAAATCCAGTGGAGCATTGTCGCGATTCCAAGCGCCGCGTGGGCAAAAAAGGTCTTTCCGCGCCTGTCGTCCGACAAGGCACAGAAAAAGCTGTGGAAGGCCATTTTTGATGTGTGCCGCGTGACGGACGGCAATGTGGTGCAGGCGTGGCAGCGGCACATCGAGCAGATGACCGCGCGGCGCGACCGCATGAATGCGCTGTGCCTTGACAGCCTGCATTTGATCAGCCGCAACGGAACAAATTTGACCATCGGTCTTGCAGAGGATGCCGTGTGGGAGGGCGCACAGAGCAAAACACCGCAGGGGACTGCCTTTATCGCCAACATTCCCACGGAGGAGGTGTTTACCGCGCCGCACCGCTTGCGCACAAACGGTGTGGCTGTGGCCACAAAACCGTATGTGTACAACGGCAATGTCATCGACGGCTTTTCCGTCACGTTTCAGGACGGCATCGTTGTCGATTACAACGCGCGCGTCGGCAAGGAGCTGCTGGGTCAATTGCTCGATACGGATGAGGGCGCGCGTCACATCGGAGAAATTGCGCTGGTGCCCGTCACAAGCCCCATCAACCGCAGCGGGCTTTTGTTTTACAACACGCTGTTTGATGAGAATGCCGCATGCCATATTGCATTTGGCGCGGGCTATCCCGGCACGGTCACAGGCGGCACAAAAATGACCACGGAGCAGCTGCTTGCAAAGGGCGTGAACGACAGCCTTGTCCACGAGGATATCATGGTGGGCGCGCCGGATATGCGCATAATCGGCACGACAAAAGCGGGCGAGACGGTGCTGCTGTTCCAGAATGGAAACTGGGCATTTTAGTCCGGATTTTTACAAGAAGCAAACGGTTCAAGCACCTGCGCGCGTGCGCGGAGGGACGAAAATCAGACCGCAAAGGCAAACTGCTTTTCGCTCTATGGACAACATCAGAAAAAAGCCGCTTTTTGTCCCTGTGACGGACAGAAAGCGGCTTTTTTGCGTGCGGATCTTTTTGCAAACGACGGCGCGGTCAGTCTGCGGTCAGATTGATGGCGCTGACGGGGCAGTCATCGCGCGCTTTCTGCGCGCAGTCAAGGACAGGCTCCGGCACGGGAGCCTCGGTGGCATGGGCAAGCCCGTCGCCCATGGTAAATACAGTGGGGCAGGTGCCTGCGCACAGGCCGCACCCGATGCAGGTATCTGTTACGGTGGCATACATCATTGCGTTCCTCCTTTCCTTTTGCCTGCTGTAAGGATGGACAAGGAAGATACGCTTTATACAGTCAGCTCGGCTACGTCCGATACGCCGGCGTGACCGATGATAAACACCGTCAGCTTTGTGCCGACGGGCACATTGGGCGTGTCCAGCGCAATGTTGCCGTTTTCGGATACCTCCGCATAAAAAAAGCACTTGTGCGCGGTGGTGGCATAGGCGTGCTGCTCTTGCACCGCATAACATACACAGCCGGTACACGTGTCACTTTGATGGGTGAAATGCACAGGCAGGCTGCGGCGCTCGCCCTTTCGGTACAGCGCATATTCACCGGGCAAATCTGCGCGCCGCAGCTCCGCGCCGGTGCGGTAGGGCGGGCACAGGGTGGCGCGCGGATGCTTCGCGTGCAGAAAATAGGCGGTGCCGCTCCACGCGGCCTCAAATTCATCAAGGCGGTAGCGCCGCTGCGCCGCCGTGTCGCAGCTTGCAAAGGAATCGTTGACCAGCACGTACTCGGTGCCGTCCTCCTCCTGCGCAAAGCCGCGCACAACCAGCAGATGTCCCTCTGTGGTGCCGCTTGTCCCCTCCACAAGGGGCAGTCCCTTTTCGGCGGCAATGGTGGGGTGGTTTGTATAGCGCACGCTTGCCCCGCAGCCAAAGCCGTGCTTGATCTCGTTTTTCAGCGCCGCAAGATCGCAAAAGCACACATAGGCCTCGTAGCCGTAGCAGCCCGCAAGCGCGGTGGTAAAGCTCCAGTTGCCAAAGCCCGCGTAGGTGCTGTCGTAGCAGGCAAGCGCGGCCTCCTCGGGCAAAACATCCTCGCCGTAGCGGTTCATCAGCATGGTGATGGTTGTGGGGCTGCACATGCGGCTTGCCATGCGCGGCTCGCGGATGCTTTGCGAATAGGACGGCACGGGCACGCAGCGGTTCAGCGCGTCACCGCGCAGGGCAGTGCTGCGGGAAAGCTGTAGGGAGGCTGCCAGCAGCGCCAGTACGGGCGTTGCGTGGGGCTGACCGCTGTACAAAAATGCGCGTAGCTGAAACGCGTCCGCGCCCTGTCCTGCAACGCGAACCGTGTCGGTATCAATGAACACGGCGGCATCCTGTGCGGCGGCGGCCGGAGCGCTTGCGCGCGCAATAAACGGACTCCATTTGCCGTAGGACAGCCAAGGACTCCACGTGCCCTGTGTGCGCACACGCACCTGAACCTCCACAGCCGTGCCGACGGGGGTGTCGCTGTTCCACGAAGCCACCAGAGCGGTGAACGGTGCACACGTCATCTCGGGCGAAGTGTAGCAGCCCGCCGGAAAATAGCGCCCGTCCGCGTCGGCAAGGCTCAGCGCGTCATCACAGACGCATAGATTTTCCTGCGTGCCCGTCCCAAATGCGGCTGCGCTGTTCCATAAAAATAAATTATTTGCCATAATGAAAGATTTCTCCTCACACAAAAGCCCCCCCGAAATAGATTTAGGGAGGGAGACGGTCGAATCATACCGCAAAACAGGCCGTTTGTCAAGACGGGGGAGGCAGAGAAACAAAGGATACAAAATTATTTTGTAAAAGCCGTTCGCATTTGCGCTGAAATTCTGTATAATGAAATTGTAATTTTGCGCGGGGCAGAACGCGTTGGCGTGTCGGCGCATAGCATGGGGCAATGAATACATACAGGAGGAGAATGACAATGAGTCCGTTACTGCTTGCCTGTCTTGGAACAGGCTTTACATTTTTGATGACCGCCGTGGGCGCGGCGGTGGTGTTTTTTTTCAAGGGAGAGATCAAGCCGGGCTTTCAGCGCGCATTTCTCGGCTTTGCCGCCGGGGTGATGATTGCCGCGTCGGTGTGGAGCCTGCTGATTCCCGCCATCTCAATGGCAGAGGAGCAGGGGCATATCGGGTGGATTCCCGCTGCGGGCGGCTTTGTGCTGGGCGGCGTATTTCTGCTGTTGCTGGACAGGCTGCTGCCGCATCTTCATGTGGGCGAGCAGGTGCCGGAGGGGCCGAAAACCAGCTTGCAGCGCACAACGCTGCTTGTGCTGGCTGTCACGCTGCACAATATTCCAGAGGGCATGGCGGTGGGTCTTGCGTGCGCGCTGGCTGCAAGCGGCGCGTCGTCCAGTGTGACGGTGGCGGGTGCGGCGGCGCTTGCCATGGGCATAGGTCTGCAAAACTTCCCAGAGGGCGCGGCCATTTCACTGCCGCTGCGAAAAGAGGGCCTCTCGCGCAGGCGCAGCTTTACTTACGGTGCGCTGTCGGGTATTGTGGAGTCGATCGGCGGCATTGTTGCAGTGCTGATTGCCGGCACAATCACGCCGCTGATGCCGTGGCTGCTTAGCTTTGCGGCAGGTGCCATGATTTATGTCGTGGTCGAGGAGCTGATTCCGGAGGCGCAGCTGGACGCGCACTCGCACGCGGGCACGCTTGGCGTGATGCTGGGCTTTCTTGTGATGATGGTGATGGATGTTGCACTGGGCTGAGCCGTGTGCAAAAAAAGCGTCCCCGTCCCCGCCTTTTTGGGCGGGTGCGGGGACGCTTGCTGTTTTGGCGAATTGCTGCTACGTCGTGTCGGCATGCCCGTGGCTGCGCTGCAGCATCTGAATGCGCTGCGTGCGATCCACAGGCAGAATCGGCGGAATCAGTGCGGGTCGTGCCAGATAGTAGCCCTGCAAATAATCAACGCCCAATTCAATCAGTGCAACCAGCTCGGCTGCTGTCTCCACGCCCTCTGCCACAAGGTGAAGGTTGTTCAGACGCGCAAACTGCACAAGCCCCGCGACCATCTGACGGCGCTGGACATCGGTGTCAATGCCGTGAATCAGGCTGATATCCAGCTTCACGTAATCGGTGCCGTAGGTCAGCAGCGCTTTTTCATTGTTGAGACCGCTGCCGTAATCGTCCAGCGCGGTAGCCGCGCCCCACGAGGCCATCAGCTTCTTTTTATAGCGCACACAGGCATCGTTGGCGTGCTCGTGCTCTGTCTGCTCCTGTACAATCAGCGATAAATACGGGCGAAAACGCTCTGCAAACTTTGCCGCATCCGCATCGGACATGCGCACGTTGGGGATGGAGTTGATGAAAATATGGCAGGTGTCGCTGACAAAGCCCTGCCGCTGATACCGCACAAAGGCATCCATGGCGCAAAACCACGTCATGCGCTCTACATCCACAAGCCGCCCGTCGTGCCGCGCCAGCGCCAGCACGTTTTCGGGCGAGCGAAGGCTCTTGACCTGCGGGCGCATCAGCGCTTCGTAGGCGAACACCTCGCCGGTGACAGCGCTGACGATGGGCTGAAAATAATAGTCCACAAGGTCGTGCAGCAGCATTTCGTTCAGCGCCTCGTTGCCGGTCAGCAGATAGGATTCGCGGTCATAGCTGTCCGGCTCGAAATCGCAGAAATCTCCCTTCACGCTGCTTTTTACCTTATACATGGCAAAATCGGCATAGCGCAGCAGGTTGCCAAGGTCGGTGGTGTCGTTTGGATACCACGCAATGCCGCCGGAGGCGCGCAGCGGATAATCGCGCCCGTTCTTCAGCGAGATGGCGGTGCCGCGGAATTGGTCGCGCAGCTGCATCAGCTGTGTGCGCAGCTCCTCCACCGTGTCGTAGCCGTAGAAAAAAGCAAGAAATTCGTCCCCGCTTTTGCGGCAGGTCAGCACCTCCGGCGGCGCAAAATTGCGCAGCGCGTCCGCCGCGGCGCAGATATACGCATCCCCCGCGTCGTGACCGTAGGTGTCGTTGACAAACTTTAAATTGTCGAGGTCAAACATCAAAAGCGCAGAGAATTTAAGCTGCTTTGGCGTTGCAAATAAAAGGTTGACCATGCGTGTCCACGCGCGCCGGTTCAAAAGGCCGGTCAGCACATCGTGGTCGCGCTCAAACGCAATTTTTTCCATGGTGAGCTGCTCGGCGGTCACGTCCTCGACAAGACCGACCCATGCCGTGTCGTTTTGCACAAGGCGCAGGCGCACCCAAAGCGCCTTGTTGTTGCAGGTGCGCGCACGCGGGATGGAATAAAGATACTCCGTGGCGGCGGACGACGGCTCGTGCTCCTTTGAGACAACGTAGGAATCCAGCGCGTGGAATTGGCGGTTAAACTGTTCTGCTGTCATGGCTGACGTGTCGGCATCCTTTATGCCGAACGCCCGGAAAAAGCTGCTGTTGATGAACAGCGAGCCATCGGCAGGGTTGTATTCAAAGCCGCCGATGCTGTTGCTTGCCATGCGCACAATCTGCGAAAATTTATCCGACGAGCGGTAAAGCTCGCGGCTCATGTCCTCCACGGACTCCGCAAGGGAATCCACCTCGGCAATGCCCGTGCGCGGCAGCTCCACCGGCTGCGCGCCAGAGCTGCTGCGCAGCCGCGCGGAAAGCTGTTCCAGCGGTCGCGTGACAAGCCGCGCAATGACCAGTATCCCCAAAAGGCAGGCAAGCGAAATCAGCAGCATGCCAATCAGCAGCGTAGAAATTGTTTTTTGTGTCAGGGCAAACAGCGTTGCGGCGGGCAGACCGCCCGCCAGCAGCCACTGTGTGCCGGCAAAGGGAGAGAGGGCATCATACAGCGTCAACGGCTGCTGACAAAGATAAAGCGTGGTATAATCGGGAAGCTGTCTGCTGTAGAAATCGCTGCCGTCGGACAAAAGGTCACAGAGCAGCGTTTTGGAAAGCGCCGTCTCGTAAGCGGGGCCGGACAGCACCACAGGGGTCTGCACGGCAGCGTCGTCCGGCGGGGAGGCGGAGGTGTACAGCGCATACAGCGCCGTGCCGCCGTCGCTCAGCTCGGCAGAGGGAAGCAGTGTGCGCAGATAGCTCAGCAGCAGCTCCACCCCCAGGGTGCCGTAGACAGCGCCGTCCTGCGCAACCAAGGGCACCGTGTAGGTGATGACGCTTTCGGTGCTGGAGGGCATGGTGTGCGGCAGGCTCCAATAGCCGCACAGGGCGGCCTGCCGTGCGGAATTTTGCAAAAATGCATGATACGGCTTTGTCAGATAATCGGGATAGCACTCGCCCTTTTGAAAGTGCATCATGGGAATCCACCCGGAATCGCACGAGAGGGGCAGAGACTTTACCGTGGACACGGGCGCGTACTCCAGCAGAATATCGCCGTTATCCGCGTTGTAGCCGGAGACGGGGTCGCGGTCGCGCAGATAAAGGCAGGGAAGCGCCGCCTCGCGCTCCAGCGTGCCGGCGGCATAGCCCGCGGTGTTCAGCGTCAGCATGGCACCCGTCACGCTGCCCGTGCGCATCATCTCAATTAAACTCGGCGCTGCCGCCGTGAGAAACGCGCTGTACTGCGCGGCATCAGAGGTCAGCGTCTCCGGCGATACCGTGCCGGCGGCGCACAAATCGGCATATAAGCCGTTCACCTTATCCATCGTGTGGCCGATGTTGCTCCAGCGGCTGACCATCTCCGTCTGCAAATAGCCGGCACGGCTGCTCACACGGCTGCGCAGCGTGGATTTTGCGCCGTCGTTCAGCTGCAGCAGCAGCCCGCTGCCCAGCACAACAGTACACAGCAAAGCCAGCTCTGCAACCAGCAGGATGCCGACCGGCAGCAAAATGCGTCGGCGGACAGAGCGTGTCTTTGATGCCTTGAAACGCTTTTTTGTCATGAGAGAATGCTCCTTTGCGGCGTGGCACCGCTCCTATGCGCTTGTTGGAACGCAGCGCTTATGCGGGCAAAAGCAGCTCCTGCAATGCGGTCAGCGTCTGCGCATACCACGCCTCAAAATTTTCGTCGCTGCAATACTGTGCAAGCACGGTCTGTGCGTCGGCACCGCCCGCCAGTGCGCTTTTAACGGCAGCGCGATCCGCCTTTGCCTTTTCGGGCATGGACTTTTCCAGCACATTGCGAACCTCGCGGCCTGCGGCAAACGCCTTTGTGGTGTACATGGTGTTGTTTGCGGCGGTGGACAGCCCGGTCTGAATAATGCTGCGCATCTGCGCGTCAAGATTGGCGGCATCCATGGCAGCGCTTGCAAACGTGAGGTCAACAGCCGCTTTTGTCACGGGCAGATAGCCGGAATCCATAGAAAAGGTAAGGTTGCGCTCCGGCTGCGTCAGCCATTTTAAAAACAGCACACTGGCATAGATCTCCTCGTCCGTGGCGGTGGTCACCACCATGCCCGCACCCTGCTGCACGGCAAAGGGCTTGCCGCCCGCAAACTGCGGCGCGGGCAGCACCTGCATTTTCACGGGATGGCTTTCGGTGTCGCTCACAACGACCTCCTTTGGGAAAAAGGAGGCACCGCTGGACGAGCCGACAAACGACAGGATGGTGCCGACCTTTACGTCGTCGCTGCGAAACCGGTTTTCGGCGGTAAACCAGCCGCTTACCGTGGGCACATAATAGTTGTCCCACAGCCGGCGGATCACCTGCTTGTCAAAATTCAGCGTGGGCTTGCCGTCCTGCACGCAGAACAGCTCAATGCCAAGCTGCCGCGCGCCGATAATCATATAGTTTGCAAAGGCATCGCGCCCGAACAGCGCTTTGCCGTCATTTGGCTCAGAGGTCTGCGCATCGCTCCACTCGTAATAGGTCTTTGCACAGGCGGTCAGGCTCTCGATGGTGGCAAACGCCTGTTCGGCTGACAGGCCGCTTGCCTGAGAGAACGGCTCCCAGTCGGTCTGATTCAACATAAAAATTTCGGTGGATTTGGCAATGGGGAAAATTTTCAGGCTGCCGTCTGCGCCGAAGCTGCCCTCGTCAAGATAACCCTCCACATAGGCGGCGCGCTCCTCCTCGCTCAAATAAGAGGCTACGTCCGCCACAACGCCAAGGGTGTCGGCAAGGTAGGCCGTGTCCGCATAGGCGGCAAAAATATTGGGCATCTTATCTGCGCCGGGCTTGTGCGCGGCGGCGGCCAGCACGCTCTCCTCCAGCGTTGTCACGTCCGCTTGGCTGAACTCCTCCACAACAACGCCTGCCTCCTTGCCGGCGGTGGCGTTAAATTCGCGCACCAGCTTTGCAAGGGCATCTTTTTGCGCGCCGTTGTAATAGTGCCACATGGTGATGGTGACAGGCGACTTCGGGTCGAGCAGGGGACGGCTGCTCCCGCAGCCCGCAAGCGAAAAGCACAAGGTGATGCACAGCGCCGCGGCGCAAGCGCGCAGAAAATATTTCATAGCATTGACCCTTTCTCTCTCGGAATAAAAATAAGTTCACACAAAGCAAAAATGTGCTATACTAATAAAACAAAGATATTTTCATTGTAGCATGACTGTGCCTTAATTTCCATTCAAACGCACAAAAAAGTGTGTGAAAACGACAAATTAGGCGGCTTTTGGGAAAAATAAGCTGCGGTATGTACATTTCGGGCTGCTTGGTGTATAATACAACCTATAAAATAGCATTTGTGTGCCTGCGAATTTTGCGCGCGGGCCGATGAAAAAGGAGCGAAGCGAATTGATTAAGCTATATACTTCTCTGGGCCAAATCTCAATGACAAGCGATTATTTCGCCGGCCTCGTGAGCACCGCCGCAAAGAGCTGCTACGGCGTGCGCGGCATGGCGACGGGCGGAACAGCCGATACCGTCCGTTCTGCCTTGCTGCTGGAGGCGTACTATCCCGACCGGGGCGTGCGCGTGACAGAGGAGGGCGGAAGGCTGTGCATTGAGCTGCACATTCAGGTCACCTATGGTCTGAACATTGCGGCCATTGTCCGCAGCATTACCAACAAGGTAAAGTACGCCGTGGAGGATGCGACCGCACTGAAGGTTCTGCGCATCGACGTATATGTGGACGACATTGTATAATTCCTGTACCCTGCGACACGATACGGCGCCCGTGCGCCAGAGACTACTTTTGAGGTGACAAAAATTATGATGACAGGTTTAACACTGAAAAACAGCATTATTTCGGGCGCAAACAATCTTGCAAACTGCCGCGCCAAGGTGGACGAGCTGAACGTTTTCCCCGTGCCCGACGGCGACACCGGCACCAATATGAGCATGACCATCGGGGCGGCCTGCGGTGAGCTTTTGGCGCTTGAGGATGACTGCACCGTGGAAAAAGCGGCAAAGGTTACCGCCAGCGCCATGCTGCGCGGCGCGCGCGGCAACAGCGGCGTGATCTCCAGCCTTTTGTTCCGCGGCTTTGCCAAGGCACTGGAGGGCAAAAAAGAGGCGAGCGCCGACGACATTGTCTCGGCGCTGCAAAAGGGCGTTGAGGGCGCGTACAAAGCGGTGATGAAGCCCACGGAGGGCACGATGCTGACCGTGGCGCGCGTTGCCAGCGAGGACGCAGCCGCAAGCGGCGAAACCGACCCGGTCAAGCTGTGGGCGCTTGTGTGCGTCAGCGCGAAAAAAGCGCTGGACAATACGCCCGAGCAGCTGCCTGTTCTGAAAAAGGCAGGCGTTGTGGATGCGGGCGGACAGGGTCTGCTGTGCATTTTCGAGGGGATGCTGTCTGTCATCCGCGACGGAAAGCTTGTCAAGGTCACAGAGGGCGAGGGCACAAAATCCGCAAAGCTGAACAGCGAGGCATCGGGCAAGGGCGTTTATACGGATGACCTCATGAAAATTGAGGACATCAAAAACGGCTACTGCACCCAGTTTCTCATCAATAAATATGAGGGTGCCAGCGCCCAAAAGCTGCGCGCGTTCCTTGAGAGCAACGGCGATTCCGTTGTGGTGATCGAGGACGACGAGATTGCCAATTGCCATGTACACACCGCCGATCCGGGCAAAATTATGACGCACGCGCTGCAATACGGCTATTTGACAAGCGTTAAAATAGAGAATATGCACGAGCAGTTTCTGAGCCGTCAAAAAGAGGGCAAGGGACTGAAAAAGCAGGTAGAGGCAGAAAAAACGGCGCAGGGCAGTGAATTTGCCTACGCCGCGGTCGATTCCGAGCGCGCGTTCGGCTTTGTGGCTGTCGCTGCGGGCGAGGGTCTGCGCGCGGTGTTTGCCGACCTTGGCGCGGACGCAGTTGTGTCCGGCGGCCAGACAATGAACCCCGCCACGGCCGATATTGTGGCTGCGGTGCAGAGCGTGCCGGCTAAAATTGTGTTTGTTCTGCCCAACAATAAAAACATCATCATGGCGGCAGAGCAGGCCAAGAGCATTGCCGACCGCGAGATTGTGGTGCTGCCTACGCGCACCATCCCGCAGGGCATTACCGCCATGCTTAACTTTGACCCCGAGGCCACGGCGGAGCAGAACAATATCGCCATGATGCAGGCCGCGGACAAGGTTGCCACGGGTCTGATTACCTTTGCCGCACGCGACAGCGATTTTGACGGCAAAAAGATTAAAAAGGGCGAGATTCTCGCGCTGGAAAACGGCAAGCTGGTCGCCACAGGCGTGGATGTTGCAAAGACAACCTATCGCCTTGCGCGCAGCATGTGCCGCAAGGGAACAAGCTTTATCACCGTCATCTCCGGCAGCGATGTCAGCGAGGAGGAGGCCGCGCGCGTCACCGAGCTGGTGCGGGCAAAGTGTCCGGCAGGCATTGAGGTCACGAGCCTTCCCGGTGGGCAGCCCGTCTATTACTACATTCTCAGCGTGGAATAAAAGAACAAAATATACTGTGCGTAAATTTTTTGCGCAGCAACTGCGTTTCAAAACGCCGCCCGCGGCGGCCCCTGCCGGGGCCTGCTTGTTCGGCGGCGTTCTTTTGTATTGGGATCAAAACGGCTGAACTGCGCAGGGCGCAGCACGCGTGGCGGCGCTGCGGACGGGCAGAACCCAAGCTCAAACGGAAGGGGTGACAGGGCTGCATGGAGATGCGTTACATCAAGGGCGTGGGCGAAAAACGCGCCGCACAGCTGGCGAAGCTGGGCATTGAAACCGCGCAGGATATGCTGCAATTTTACCCGCGCGACTATGTGGACTACTCAAAGCCGTACCCCGTTGCAGGTGCGCCGTATGACGAAAAATGTGTGGTGCGCGCCACCGTATACGGCAAAAGCACACAGCGTATCAGCGGCGGACGCGAGGTGTATAAGGCGACCTGCGGGGATGATACAGCGGGTTTAATTGTAACATTTTTCAACAATCCGTATGCGACACAAAAGCTGGAGACAGAGCATACCTATTGCTTTTACGGCAAAATTGGCGGCGGGTTTGCAGCGCGCGAAATGATCAACCCTGCGTTTCTTGCCTCGGCGGCGGCGGCGGAAACGCCGTTTGTGGCGGTGTACCCGCAGACGGCGGGCATCACAAGTGCATTTCTGTCCAAGTGCGCGCGCGCGTGCTTTGCCGCCGCGCCGGATATCGACGAGCCGCTGCCGGCGGAAATGCTGCAAAAATACAGGCTGATGGGCAAGGCGGAGGCCGTGCGGAAAATTCATTTTCCACAGAGCATGGACGAGGTGCAGGCTGCGCGCCGCCGCTTGATTTACGAGGAGCTGCTGGCCTTGCAGCTGGGGCTGCTGCTGCTGCGCAGACGCGACAGCGCGCTGACCGGCGCGCGCATGCGCGGGGCGGTGCCAAAGGAGTTTTGGTCGTCGCTTCCGTTTGCACCCACGGGCGCGCAGCGGCGTGCGGTGGACGAAATTCTGACAGATTTCGCAAAGCCCGCGCCGATGAACCGTTTGTTGCAGGGCGATGTGGGCAGCGGCAAAACGCTGGTCGCGGCGGCGGGCATGGCGGCAGCCGCGCACAGCGGCTATCAAAGCGTGCTGATGGCACCGACCGAAATTCTGGCGGCACAGCACGCCGTGACGCTGCAAAAGCTGCTTGCCCCTGTCGGGGTAAGCGTGGCGCTGTTGACGGGAAGCGTCAAGGGCAAGGCGCGCAAAGCGCTTTTGGAGGCCATTGCGCGCGGCGATGCGCAGGTTGTTGTGGGCACGCACGCCGTGCTGAGCGAGGGGGTGGCGTTTAAAAATCTCGGCTTTGCCGTCACGGACGAGCAGCATCGCTTTGGGGTGCGGCAGCGCGGCCTGCTTGCGGCAAAGGCCGACCATCCGCATCTGCTTGTCATGAGTGCAACGCCCATCCCGCGCACGCTGGGACTGCTTTTGTTTGGCGAGCTTGACATCAGCGTGCTGGACGAGCTTCCGCCGGGGCGCACGCCGATCAAAACCTACGCCATCACGGGGAAAAAGCGCGCTGATTTATATGGCTTTTTGCGAAAGCAGCTTGCGCTGGGACGGCAGGGATACATCGTCTGCCCGCTGATTGAGGAGGGTGCAACCGACATGCAGGCCGTGACAAGCTACTACGAGCAAATTGCAAGACCGCTGTTGGCGGGGTATCGCGTGGGGCTGATGCACGGTCGCCTCAAGGCGGCCGATAAGGCCGCCGTTATGCGCGACTTTGCGGACGGAAAGCTTGATGTGCTGGTGTCCACAACGGTCATTGAGGTCGGGGTGGACGTGGCGAACGCCAACACGATGGTGATTGAAAATGCCGAGCGCTACGGCCTGTCTGCGCTGCATCAGCTGCGCGGGCGCGTGGGGCGCGGCACGGCGGAATCGTACTGCATTCTCATCAGCGACCACACGGGGGAGGCGGTGCAAAAGCGCCTGTCCTTTTTGTGCCATACCACGGACGGCTTTGCCCTTGCGCGGTTCGATTTGGAGACGCGCGGTCCGGGCGATTTTTTTGGCAGCAGGCAGCACGGTCTGCCCACGCTGCATATTGCGGATTTGATGACGGACAGCCGTGCGCTGTACGCCGCCCAGCAGGAGGCGCTTGCGCTTGTTGCAGGCGACCCCGGCCTGCGCGAAGAAAAGCACGCAAGGCTGCGCGCCATGGCTGAGGCACTTTTTGCCGACGGAACGGCGCTGAATTAAGCGCGTAGAGCAAGGTGATTTCATAGAATTGCCCTGCGAGGGGATCAATGTCTGGGAAAACTGCTCTAAAATCCGGCGGGGGCTGCTTTGGGCAGACGCGAAAAAATGCGAAAGGCGGCCCGCGTCAAAGGCGGGCAAATCACAGGGAACAATCAAAAAAGGCGGGGAGGCAGCCCGCGTCAAAGGCGGACAAATCACAGGGAGCAATCAAAAAAAGGCGGGGGGAATTTACAGATGCTGGGAACGGTAATTAACGCGGGCGCGATTGTGGCAGGCGGCCTTGCCGGACTTCTGCTCAAAAAAGGGGTCAGCGCCGCGCACGAGGACGCGCTGAATAAAGCGCTGGGACTTGCGGTGCTCGTCACGGGTCTGAACGGTGTAATCACCTCCATGATCACCGTGCGGCCGGACGGCAGCCTTGCCAGCGGCGGCGAGCTGCTGCTGATTGTCAGCCTTGTGCTGGGCACGCTTGCGGGCGAATTGCTGCGCATGGATGACAAGCTGGGAAGCTTGTCGGGGCTTGTGGAGAAAAAGCTCAAGCTGACCGGCTTTGCGCAGAGCTTTGTCAGCGGAACGCTGATCTACTGCGTGGGTGCAATGGCGATCATCGGCGCGCTGAACGACGGGCTGCGCGGGGATGTTTCGGTGCTGCTTGTCAAAAGCCTGCTCGACGGCATTTCGTCCGTGGTGCTGTGCGCAACGCTGGGGCCGGGTGTTATCTTTGCGGCGGTGCCGGTCTTTTTGTACCAGGGCTGCATCACGCTGCTTGCGGGGGCGCTGGAGCCGGTGCTTGCGGGGGCATTGCTCACGCAAATCTGCACGGTGGGCTACTGCCTTGTGGTGTGCATTGGCATCAACTTCCTTGGCATGACAAAAATTAAAACCGCAAACCTGCTGCCGGCGCTGCTTGTGCCGCCGCTCTGGCACGGGGTGCAGGCGCTGGCGGCGCTATGGCAACATCGCTTCGCTTGAACGCTTGAAACGCTGCGATGAAATCCCCTTGCAGGGCGATTCTACCAACAGAACAGGAGAGCATCATGGTATACGAATTTACAAGCGACGTGCATGAAATTGACATTGCGGACATCGACCCCGACAAAAAGACGATGGGGCTGATTACGCTGGAGGAATTGCAGACGCATTACGCGGCGCTCGGCTTTACGGAAAACACCGTGGAGGAATGTGCGGGCAATGATGACAGCTTTCGCGGGGCCGTGGATGTTTACGGCTCGTTTTGCTTTGGCAGCCTGAACCTTGTCAATTTGGACGACATTATGGGCGAGCGTGACCGCATCGGCTTTTATCTGAAAAAGAATTTGTTTTTGATGGTGGATGTGCACGATCTTGACCAGAGCACGGCGGAGGTATTCCGCTTTGCGGCGGAGCACGCAAAAACGGGACAAATGTGCATGGAAAAGCTGATTTATCTTGTGTTCGAGCGCCTTTTGTACGGCGATGGCGCCGTGCTGGAGAAGATGGAATTTGCCATTGATGCAATGGAGCAGGAGCTGACACAGGCACCCATCGGCAAGGACTTTAACCTGCGGATGCTGCGTTTAAAGCGCCGCTTGCTGGTGCTGCGCAATTATTACGAGCAGCTTATCGACATCGGCGAGGAGCTGCAAGAGAATGATTGTGAGTTTTACAGCACCAAAAATTTGCGCTTTTTCAAATTGTTCACTGACAAGGTCACACGCTTGTCAAGCAATACACAGCTGCTGCGCGAGAGCCTTGTGCAGCTGCGCGAAAGCTATGACTCCACCATGGACATCAGTTTGAATAATACCATGACGCTGTTCACGGTGGTCGCCGCAATTTTTATGCCGCTGACGCTGATAGCGGGCTGGTACGGGATGAACTTTACGAATATGCCGCTGATTCAGTGGCGCTATGGGTATCTCACGGTTGCGGTGCTCAGCGTGCTTGTGGTTGTGGGCTGCATCTGGCTGTTCAAAAAGAAAAAACTGCTGTAGACACAAAGCCCATAGGCGGAATCTGCCGAAAACAGCTTCAAAAAAAACAGCAGCCCCGCGGCGCGGCAAGCGCGTTTTCGCGGGGCTGCTGTTTGTAGCGGCATTTGGGCTGCGGTCTTACAGGCAAGGGATCTGCCTTTACAGCTAAAATAAATCGTCGTCATCGTCGGAATAAATCTCGATGTACTCCGGCCGGCTTTTTTTCTGCCAAAGAGCAAGGCCGACGATGGCGCTCAGAATGGCAAGGATGGTAAAAATAAATTTCAAGATTGCTTTCATCGTGTTTTTCCTCCTAAAGGTTTGTTTTGGATCAAGGGCTTGGATGCGCGCAGGCTGTCGATACAGTGTTGCGCGGCGGTGTGAAAAATATGCGTGCCGCTCAATACGGCACAATGGTAAACGCGTCAAACCCGGCCTGCGTCAGCGCCCGCTCGCCCGGCGGCACGGGAAACGCCGTGCCAAATGCGGTTTCGTCCAGACTATAGGCGAACAGATTGCCCGCGTACACCGCGCCGGTGCTGGGCGCTGCGCCGAACGCGGCCCGAAACGCGGATGCAGGAAGGATGCCGGTTGCGCTCCAGTAAAGGCCCTGCTCATCGCCGCCCGTGACAATTTGCGCGGCGGGAAGCTCCGAAAGCGCCGCGTTTGTCTCCTGCACAGTCAGCGATGCGCCGACCTGCTTGCCCACGCTGTAAATCAGCGTGCTGCCGCCGCTTGCTGGCTGAAGGCACAGCGCCATGCGCGCGCCCTCCGGCGGTGCCCCGTCAAAGCTTGTAAAGCAGCAGTGCATATCGCCGTGCAGCACATAACAGCGAAGATATGCATATACATGATCGCGCAGCGCATGACCGTAAAAATGAGTGATTTTCAGCGCAGGCACGGTTTCCATCAGCAGAGGTGCCGCGCTGTCAGTAACGAGAAACGCCAAGACAGCGCCCTCCTTTTGCCCTGTATATTTTGTAATTATTAAAAATTATAGCACACTTGTGTCCTCGCCGCAAGTGTGTGCACTGCTGCTTTGCGCGCGATCAGGGGAGGCGGTAAAATTTTGCTGCGCCGAAAGTATTGTTAATAAAATAATAATGATTGACTAACATAGTAATAATGTTAAAATAGTTAATGTTGAGGGATTTTCACAAAAAAAATCCAAAAAGCGTATCTCTGCAAGAAAACTGGACGAAATGAGGGAATCACATTGAAACGTTCTGCTCTGGGCGCGCGTGTACCGCATCATAAAAACACCGCCGAGCTGGCCACAGAAGTGATGCCGGTGCCCAAAAAGATCGTGTTGCCCATGCAAATGCATATCGGCGCGCCGTGCGTGCCCACCGTGCAAAAGGGCGACACTGTGTGCGTTGGCACCGTGGTGGGCAAGGCCGGCGGCTTTGTCAGCGCCGATATTCACAGCGGCGTGTCCGGCACGGTGGAATCCGTCGGCACCATCCGCTACGCAAACGGCGATAGCGTTGCCGCTGTGACCATTTTAGCCGACGGGCTGCAAACCGTTGCCGACACCGTAAAGCCGCCCCGTGTGACGGATGCGGCCTCTTTGGTTGCTGCGGCGCAAGGCTGCGGCCTTGTCGGACTGGGCGGCGCGGGCTTTCCCACGGCGGTGAAGCTGTCGCCGAAGGACGTGTCAAAAATTGACACGCTCATCATCAACGGTGCCGAGTGCGAGCCGTATATCACGGCGGACAACCGCGAATTTATCGAGTGCTCCGACACGGTGATGGGCGGAATTGAGGCTGTGAAAAAATGTCTCGGCATCAAAAACGTGATCATCGGAATTGAGCGCAACAAGCCTGAGGCCATTGATTTGATGTTCAGCTTGACAAAGGGCGATGACAGCTATCGGGTTCTGCCGCTCAAGAGCAAATATCCGCAGGGCGCGGAGAAAGTGCTCATTCAGCAGGCCACCAAACGGGAGGTGCCGCGCGGCGGGCTGCCCTCGGATGCGGGCGTGCTGGTATTGAACGTGACCACGGTGTCCGCGCTTGGCAAATACATTGCCACCGGGATGCCGCTGACAACAAAGCGCTTGACCGTGGACGGAAGCTGCGTCAATACGCCCAAAAACGTGCTTGCCATCATCGGCACCTCTCTGGGCACGGTGCTTAATTTTTGCGGCGGTCTGAAAGAGGGCACGGGCAAAATTATCACCGGCGGCCCCATGATGGGGCTTGCCGTGCTGGACACCGATTTCCCTGTGCTGAAGCAGAACAATGCCATCCTTGCGCTCAGCGAGGCGGAGGCGCATCTGCCGAAGGCGACGGCGTGCATTCGCTGCGGGCGCTGCATTCACGCGTGTCCGATGGGCTTGTCGCCGGTGGAAATTGCCACGGCATACACGCAGAACAATGTCGAGGCGCTGAACGATTTGATGGTCGATTTGTGCATTTCGTGCGGTACCTGCACCTATGTGTGCCCTGCAAAACGCCCCGTGTGCCAGACCATGGCACTGGCAAAAATTGTGCAAAAGAACGGAGGCGTGAAGTAAATGGAAACAAAAAAACTGATTGTCACCGCTTCGCCCCATATTCTGGGCACCGCCTCCACCCGCGGCGTGATGCTGAACGTGGCGTTTGCGCTGCTGCCCACGCTTGTGGCGGCGGGGCTTATTTTCGGCGCGCGCGCATGGCTGCTGACGGGTGTCACGGTTGCGTCGTGCATCGGGTTTGAGGCGCTGTACAATATCCTGCGCGGTCAGCCGCAGACGGTGGGCGATATGTCCGCGCTTGTCACGGGCGTAATTCTGGCGTGCAACCTGCCCAGCACGCTGCCGCTGTGGATTGCCATGATCGGCGCGTTTGTCGCCATTGTTGTGACAAAAATGCTGTTTGGCGGCCTTGGCTGCAACTTTGCAAACCCCGCGCTTGTGGGGCGCATGGTGCTGTTCATCGGTTTTGCGGGGCGCATGACAAGCTACGGCTTTCCGGCGGTTTCCAAAATTGACGCGCTGGCAAGCGCAACGCCGCTTGTCGCGGGCAACTCCGCAACCGGCATGTCCATGCTGCTTCAGCTTTTGCTGGGCACGCATGGCGGCGTTTTGGGCGAGACGTGCGCTCTCACTTTAATTTTGGGCGGCGTGTACCTCATTGCCACCAAAACCATCAGCGCGTCCATCCCGCTGTCGTACCTTGGCACCGTGGCTGTGCTCAGCGCGGTGCTGGGACAGGACATTGTGCTGCAGCTGTTCAGCGGCGGCCTGCTGCTGGCGGCGTTCTTTATGGCGACCGACTACGTCACCAGCCCGTTCACACGGGGCGGAAAAATTGTGTTTGGCGTGGGGCTTGGCGTGCTCACATGCCTGATTCGTTTTTACGGCACCATGGCCGAGGGTGTCAGCTTCTCGCTGCTGATTATGAACCTGCTGGTGCCGTATATTAACAACCTCACGCGCCAAAAACCGCTGGGAGGTGTCAAAGCAAAATGAAAATTTGGTCCGATTTTTTGAAACCGATTGTCGTGCTTGGCGTTATTTGCATTGTGACCAGCACGCTGCTGGCTGTGACAAACAATGTGACGGCACCCATCATTGAAAAGAATGCCGCTGCCGCGGCTGACGCAACGCGCAGCGCGCTGCTGCCCACGGCCGATGCGTTCACCAAGGTGGAGACAAAGGCACCGGGCGTGACTGAAATGTATTCTGCCGACAACGGCAGCGGCTATGTGATTACCGCCGAGGCAAAGGGCTATGCGGGCGCGGTGCCTGTCATGATGGCCTTTGACATGGACGGAAAAATTGTCGCGGCAAAATTTCTGAAAAATGCAGAGACACCGGGTCTTGGACAAAAGGTGCGCGCCGATCAGTTCGGCGGGCAGTTTGCCGGCAAGGAGGCAGCGCCGCTTAGCATGTCGGACATTGACGCGATTTCCGGTGCGACAATCTCCTCCGGCGCAGCGCTGAGCGCTGTGAACGCTGCCATCGCCGCTTACAGCGAGGTGGCGGGCATTGAGCACGTTGACCTTGCCGCCTTGAGCGAGGACGAGGTACACGCCATGATTCTGCCGGATTCCGGCGCGCTGCGTGCCTATGACATCCCGAACGCGGACGAAAAAGCCGCGTACAAGGGAGAAAAATACGGCACCATCATTTATGCGCAGGTTCCCGGCTTCTACAAAAAGCCGCTGCTTGCCGCCGTCGGCTTTGATGACAACGGCATCATTACAGGCGTGTGGTTTGATGCCTCCAACGAGACGGACGGCGTGGGCAAGCAGGTGGGCACCGATGCGCGCTTTGCCGCGGGCTTTGTGGGCGACAGCGGCAAGGCTGAGGCCGATGCCGTCGCGGGGGCAAGCGTTTCGTCTACGGCGGCCATCCAAGCAGTCAATGAAGCCATCGCGTATTATAACGCGGGAACGGAGGCCGCCGCATGAACAGTAAGCTGAAAATAGTGACGAACGGCTTGATCAAGGAAAACCCGTCGCTGCGCCTTGTGCTGGGCACCTGCCCGACGCTGGCGGTCACAACCCTCGCCATCAACGGGCTTGGCATGGGTCTTGCCGCAACCTTTGTGTTAATTTGCTCTAACTTTGCCATTTCAATGCTGCGTAAAATCATACCCGACAAGGTGCGTCTGCCGGCGTATATCACGGTCATCGCAACCTTTGTGACGGTGCTGCAAATGCTGATGAACGCGTATGTGCCGGATCTGGCAGAGGCACTGGGCGTATTTTTGCCGCTGATTGTCGTCAACTGCATCATTTTGGGCCGCGCGGAGATGTTTGCCTCGAAGAACGCGCCGTTTGCCTCTGCACTGGACGGCCTTGGCATGGGGCTTGGCTTCACGCTGACGCTTGTGGTCATGGGCACCATCCGCGAGCTGATTGGCGCGGGCAGCGTCTTTGGCGTACAGCTGCTGGGCGAGGGAACCCTTTTCGGCGCGGGCAGCTTTGCCGCCAACGTTGAGCCAATGTCCATTTTTATCATGCCTGCGGGCGGCTTCTTCGTGTTTGGCACGCTGATGGCGCTTGTGGTGTGGATTGAAATGCGCACGAACAACCGCATCAAGCGCAGCGTCGGCTGCGAGGGCTGCCCGTCCAAGGGCGCGTGCGCCGCGAAAGGAGAGTGCAAAGAATAATGGCTGTTAAACTTGCTTCTATCTTTTTCAGCATGATCCTTGTCAACAACTACGTGCTGGTGAAATTTCTCGGCATCTGCCCGTTTCTGGGCGTGTCCAAAAAATTGGACAGCGCGGTGGGCATGTCCGCCGCCGTCATCTTTGTCATGGTGCTTTCCACGGCCGTCACATGGCCCGTGTACACCTATCTGCTTGTTCCGCTGGGGCTTGCCTATCTGCAGACCATCGTGTTTATTTTAATTATTGCCGTGCTGGTGCAGCTTGTCGAAATTATTCTAAAAAAATTCATGCCGCCGCTGTATCAGGCGCTTGGCGTGTATCTGCCACTGATTACGACAAACTGCGCAGTGCTTGGCGTGACCATTCTCACCATCGACAACGGCTACACCTACGCAGAGAGCCTTGTCTGCGCGCTTGGCGCGGGCGTGGGCTTTATGGTGGCCATGGTGCTGTTCGCGGGCGTGCGCTCGCGGCTTGAGACAGCAAACCCGCCCAAATGCTTTGAGGGTCTGCCCATCACACTGGTGTCTGCCAGCATGGTGAGCCTGTCGTTTATGGGCTTTGGCGGCATCATCGAAAAAATCTTCGGCACATAAAGGGAGGACGAAAGAATGACATTGGTAAATGCAGTAATCATCGTCACGGTCATCGGCGTCCTTGGCGCGGCGATTCTCGCGGTTGCCGCCCACTTCATGCATGTGGACGAGGACGAGCGCATTGGTAAGGTGCAGGAAGCACTGCCGGGCGCAAACTGCGGCGCGTGCGGCTATGCCGGCTGCGCCGATTACGCCAAGGCAATTGTGGACGGCGCGCCCGTCAACAAGTGCGTGCCGGGCGGTGAAGCCGCGGCCAAGGCCGTTGCCGCCATCATGGGCGTTGAGGCGGGCGAGGTCGCAAAGCGCAAGGCTATCGTGGCTTGTCAGGGAAGCTATGACCACACCGAGGACAAATACCGCTACGAGGGCATTGAAAGCTGCGGCGCGTGTGTCGCGCTGTACGGCGGACGCTCTGCGTGCGAATACGGCTGCCTCGGCTATGGCGACTGTGCCAAGGCGTGCAAGTTTGATGCCATTACCGTCAGCAACGGTCTGGCGCGCATCAACCCCGAAAAATGCACGGGCTGCGGCGCGTGCGAGCTTGTCTGCCCGAAAAAAATTATCTGGGTGCGGCCGGAGAGCGAAAAGCCCGTCGTGCTGTGCGCCAACCATGAGCGCGGCGCGCAGACGCGCAAGGCCTGCAATGCGGGCTGCATCGGCTGCATGAAATGCGAAAAAATTTGCCCGGAGGGCGCGATTCAAGTAAAGGACAACGTTGCCCGCGTGGACTATGATAAGTGCATCGGCTGCCGCAAATGCGTGAACGAGTGTCCTGTGCACGCCATTGTAATTCCTAAAATTGTCTGATTGCTGATCGCTGATCACAAGAGTGCAATGTGATTTCGCATTGCTCTTGTGCATCGTCTAGGGTCATGCAATGTCTCGAAAAACTGCAATACAAAGCGCCGCCCGCATGTCGTTTTCGTCATGCGGGCGGCGTTTTGTATCAATGCTTTTTTTGATAGCGGCTTTCCTAAAATCTTGACGCTTTTTACAGCTTGCGCAACTGCTGTCAATGCCCTTGCGGGGCGATTTTATGGTCGTGCAATATCTCGAAAAACTGCGAGAAGCGGCTATGCACCGCTGTCCGGCAGCTGCGCAATCGTTACGCTCTCGATGCGCTGCTCGTCCATGTCGTGTACGGTGATCAGCAAATTCTTGTGCGTAAAGCATTCGTTCACAGCGGGAATGTGCTCAAGGCGCTCCAGCACCCACCCTGCAACCGTCACGGCCTCGCACGTAAACTGCGGGTCGGAAAAGTGAATGGTCTCGAACAACGCATCCATGTGCACGTCACCCTCCACAAGCCAGCGCGTCGCGTCAATGCGCCGGATGGGTGTTTCGTCCTTGTCCGTCTCGTCCCAAATTTCACCCACAAGCTCCTCTAAAATATCCTCCATCGTCACAAGCCCCAATGTGCCGCCGTGCTCGTCCGTCACAATCGCCATGTGCTGCTTTGCGTGGCGCAGCTCTGCCAGCAAATCGTTGATGCGCTTTGTGCGGTAGACAAACAGTACGTCGCGCTTCATGCGGCGGGGCAAAATTTCGCGCCCCCTTGCAAGGCACGACAGCATGTCCTTTGCGTACAGCACACCGATGATATTGTCGATGGTGCCGTCGTAAACGGGGATGCGGCTGTAGCCCTCGTGTACGCACAGCGCAACAATTTCCTGTCCGGCCGTATGCACCTCCACCGCGGTAATATCCACGCGCGGCACAAGGATATCCTGCACCGTGATATTGTCAAAATCAATGGCGCTCTGGATGATGTCCGTCTCACGGTGGTCGAGCACGCCCTCCTCCTCCACGGTGTCAATGATGGATTTCAGCTCCTCCTCGGTCACGCTGGGCTGCACATTCAACTCGCTGGAGCGTCTGCCGGTAAACAGACGCTTAATCTGCACAAAAATCCAGACAAGTGGGGTGAGCAGCGCCTTAATCCATTGCAGCGGCGCGGCAATGCGCACGCTGACGCGCTCCGCATTGTCCTTGGCATAGCTTTTGGGCAGGATTTCTCCAAAGATGAGCACAAGCACCGTCACGACAGCCGTTGCAACGGCGGCCCCGTTTGGGCCAAGCAGCGCCGTGGCCATGATGGTGGCAAGCGACGCGGAGGCAATATTGACAACGTTGTTGCCAATGAGAATGGCGGACAGCGTGCGGTCAAAATCGTCCGCAAGGTGCAGCGCTGTGCGTGCGCCGCGCTCCCCCTTGTCGGCACTGCCGCGCAGCCGAATGCGGTTGGCAGAGGAAAGCGCCGTCTCGCTGGCTGAAAAAAAGGCGGAAAAAGCAAGGAGTAAAACAAAAACTAAATACATACCGGGACCGGGGAGTTCCAAAACATCACACTCCTGTATCAATCGGGCGCAGGTGCGCCCTTGCGTTGTGGGATAGCATTTGTCAAAATGCTATCCTGTGCATAAGCCGTAGGCTAGCGCATAGAATCGCCCCGCGAGGGGGTTTAATCGCAGCGTCTCAAGCGGTTCATTAAGCTAAGCT
>JAVXUG010000003.1:67190-68474 GCA_036642215.1 Ruthenibacterium sp. | reverse complement strand
TCACAATCAATCTTTTTGTCTCCATTGCTGCGGCGTTTAAATCTTTTGACGTGCCGTTTGCTCTTACGGGGGGCGGCCCCTACGGCTCTACACAGCCGGTGGCTTTGAATATTTATCGCGATGCTTTTGGCTCCTTTGAGATGGGCTACGGCAGCGCAAAATCAGTGATTCTTTTTCTGGTCGTTTTAATCATTACCGCAACGCAATTATGGCGGACACGCAAGCAGGAGGTTGAATACTAATGACAGCAATACTGAAAAAATCCAAAAGCATTGTTTTGACGGCGTTCATGCTGATGTGTGGTGTTGTATTTTTGCTTCCGGTATTACTGCTGATTATGAACTCGTTCAAGCCCTATAAAGAAATTCTGGCCTCCTTTACCACGCTGCCCACCGGCTTGTATCTCGGCAACTTTCAGGAAGTGATTAAAATCATGGATTTCGGACAGGTCTTTTTAAATACCATGTTCATCACTATGCTGACGGTGCTGGGTGGGATTGCGGTTTCCTATGTGGCGGCATATGGCATTTCGCATTTGCAGGGTAAAATGGGAAAGCGCGCCTATATGTTCTTTATCATGGGACAAGTCGTACCTTTTCATACGATTATGATCGCGGTTTCCGTTATGATTACAAAGCTCAACCTTACCAATAACTATTATGCTTTGGTTGCCATGTATATTGGCTTTCACTCCGCTTTTGGCATTTTTACCTATGTCGGATTTCTGAAATCGGTGCCAAAGGGACTGGAAGAGGCGGCGGCGCTGGACGGATGCTCACTGCTTCGCACAATGTTTCAGGTGGTGTTTCCGCTTGTGTTTCCCACTACGATTACAATTTCGGTTTTGTTCTTTCTGTGGACATTCAATGATTTTTTGCTGCCAAGTATTTTGCTGAGCGATTCCGCAATGCGCACCATCACAATTAATCAGTATTTGTTCCGCGGCGCGGCTAGCACGCAGTGGAATTTGTTTATCGCCAGTCTGGTGCTTTCCATCATACCGATTGTGCTCATTTATATCGCAGCACAAAAATATATTACGGGCGGCTTGACAAGCGGCGCAATTAAGTAGCACAAACGTCTTTGAAGGAGCAAATTTACACATGGATAATATTAACATTCAAACCATAGAGGGTTTTACAGTACAGCTTGTCTCTGAAAATGTTTGGGCTATAGACGAGTTTGGCGTGGCACTGATGTATCTTGTCATCGGGCAAAAAAAAGCCCTTTTAATTGATACAGGCATGGGACTAAGCAACGTAAAAAAAGTCGTGGAAACACTGA
>JAVXUG010000003.1:46461-67180 GCA_036642215.1 Ruthenibacterium sp. | reverse complement strand
TGGACATTTTGATCACATGGGAGGAAATGGACAATTTGAAGCCGCTTATATGCACCCGAAAACACAGGAGCTGCGAAATGCGCTGCACGAAAAAAGCTATATTGAAAAATTTGCGGCTAAAGTTTTTAAGGACAGCTATTTTACCGGACAGGCTTATGCTACGGCTTATGCCTATCGCGATGACTTTGTCGCGTTGCCGGTGGAGCAGGGTTTTGTGTTTGACCTTGGCGGACGTACGCTAGAGGTGATTGAAACACCGGGACATACCCGCGGATGCATCTCGCTTCTTGACAGCAAAAACAAACTGCTGTTTGACGGTGATGTGCTCGTGAGCACGCCTACACTTATTTTTGACTGGTATTCTCCGGAAATAGAAGTATACCGGGAGACACTGGAAAAGCTGTGGGAGCTGCGAACGTCTTATGACTTGATTTTCCCCGGACACTTTATTAAGCCGATCGGTCAAATCTATTTGCGCGATATGCGCATTTGCATCGATAATCTTTTGCGGCATGAAGCGCAAGGGGTTCCCGTGGACTTGAGCCATATCGCGCAAGAAAAGGCGCTGGCTTACCAATACGGCAAAGCCCGCGTATACTACAGCCTAAAAAAATTATAACTCTGTAAAAAATCCGGCACCGTCAATTGTGAAATCGACGGTGCCGGATTTTTTCAAATGCAATATGGCGCTGTCCATGCTGCGCCTTTTCAAATGTAGGGAGAAGTCACAAGGGCATCACTGCTTTTTCATGAACTTTCTGGCCTCGATAATAAACTGATTTCTGGTTTTTGCCAGCTTGTCCATGTCCTTGATTGACCAGTCATAAAAACCGCTTCCCGTTTTGCAGCCCAAATGATTTTCACGCACCAGCTTTTCAAGATAGGGCGAAGCGGTTGCGGAACCGGATATTTCCGGCAAAACTGTCTGCTGTACCTTCAGACCCAAATCAAGCCCGACGGCTTCGATATGCTCCAGCGGCCCCCAGACCGGCAGCCGAATACCCATGCCGGCTTTGATTGCGGTGTCTACGTCATCGGGGGTCGCAAGACCGATCTCTACAATGTGGATGGCCTCTCGAATTACTGCCTGCAAAATGCGGTTTGCCAGTTGTCCGGGCAGATCGCGCTTTACCAGCACGGCAGATTTGTCCCATGTGAGCAGGGTATCCCGAACGCCGGCCGCCAAAGCGGCATCGGTGCTGTCTCCCACGACCACCTCAACCAGCGGAACCAGATGCGCCGGGAACCAGAAATGGGTGGTCACACAGCGCTGCGGGTACACGGTAAGCGCAGCGATGTCTGTGATGCGAAGTCCGGAGGTATTGCTGAGCAGAGGAACCTCCGGCGGAAAAACAGCGTCCATCTGCTGAAATAAAGTCTGCTTGATGCTCAGATTTTCCACAATGGCTTCAATGACCATCACCGCGGAATCGACATATTTCTTGTAATCGGTATCTGCGGTCAATAATTCCTGTGCGCGCTCGGCCTGCTGCTTGCCGGCCAGTTCGTTCGTGTATAATTCGTCAATGCAGACAAGCGCCTGCGCGCGCCCCTTTTGCGCAAGTGCAAGCTCAAGATCAATCAGAACAGTGGGGTTTCCGGCCAGTGCGCTGCAAGCCGCAATACCACTGCCCATCAGACCGCTGCCAATCACCAAAACAGTAGTTCTCATCGTAATATCCTATTCCATCCCATTGGGATAAATGACAACCTTTACGGCGTTTTCCTTGCGCTTTACAAAGGTGTCAAGCGCCTCGGCAAAGTTTTCCAGCGAAAAACGGTGACTGATTAAATCCTTTACGTTCAGTTGACCGGAGGACATCAGCGCAAGCACTTTTCCGCTTACATTTGCGTTTGCGCGGGAGCCTGTGATGCAAATTTCGTTGTGCGTCACATATTTGAAGGGGATTTCCTCCATAACATCGTCCGTCGCCACGCCAATCAGCGCGAGGTGCCCGCCCTTTTTGACCATATAAACCGCCTGACGGAACGTTCCCTTTGCGCCGCTGCACTCAAACACCTCGTCGGGGCCGATGCCGTCGGTCAAACGGCGAACCTCCTCCACCGGGTCCACCTTGGTGAAGTCGACGCAGAGGTCAGCGCCCAGTTTTTTTGCGCTTTCCAGACGCGAGCCGCGCCCTACCATAATGACGCGGGCCGCACCCATATTTTTGGCGATTTTCATTGCGCTCAGTCCAATCGGGCCGGGGCCGATGACACAAACAGTGCCGCCGGGGGTGATGCCGGCAAGACGCAGGCCGTGCATTGCAACGCCGGTGGTGTCGCACATTGAGGCCTCACCAAAGCTTACGTTTTCCGGCATCCGTGTCAGCGAGCGCTGATTGTATTTCTGGTACTGGCAGTAGGCGCCGTTTGTCACAAAGCCGTAATGCTCGTGCCCCGCGGCTGTATCTGCGTAATTGAGGCAGATGTTATAGCGCCCCTCCATACAGTTTTTGCAGTAGCCGCAGCCCTTGTGCGCCTCGCCGGCAACGCGGTCGCCAACCTTCAGCTTTGTCACGCCGCTTCCGGTTTTCACTACCACGCCCGCCCATTCGTGACCGGCAATAAAGGGATAGGACGGGGGCCAGCTTCCGGCGAGGTCACCGCGAATTACTTCGGGGTCACTGCCGCAGATGGCAACGGCACGCACCATGCAAAGCGCCTCGTCCGCCGCCAAAGTGTCAGGGACCTTTACATCGTGCTGAATTTCAAACTTTCCGGGTTCCGTTAAGACACATGCGGTCATGATGTCGGGAATTTGATTCGTATTAGACATAGAGAGCCTCCAATAATATAGTATTGATACAGGTTTCGGAAAAATATTTCTGCTGAAGGACAGCAGTCAGAGCAAAATGGACTTTACGCATACGGGCGTGGGAAGGGCTGTTTCACACAGCTTTGTGAGCGCGCCGCTCTCGGTGTCGATTTGAAAGGTGACAAGGTTGTCACTGTCCTGATTTGCGACAATCAAAATGCGGCCGTTTTTGCTCACGGCAAAGTTGCGCGGCGTTTTGCCGCCGCAGCCAATCATAGAAAGCGGGGTTAGGGTACCGTCCTGCTGATGAATGCGATAGCCGGCGAGGCTGTTGTGCCCGCGGTTGGAGCCGTACAAGAACAGGCCGTCCGGCGTGATGTGCAAATCGGCACAGATGTTTTCTCCGGCATATCCGGAGGGAATGGTGGAAACCGTCTGCATTTTTTCAAAGGAACCCGCTTCGCTGTCATAGGCCAAAAGCGAGATACTGGATGCAATTTCGTTGATAAGATAGCAAAATTTTCCGCTGGGGTGAAATTCGCAATGTCTTGGCCCGCTGCCGGGAGCTGTTTCAAAATAGGGCACGGGTGCCGGAAGCAGCCGACCGGTTTTGTCATCAAAAAGGTACGACAAGACCTTGTCCAGTCCTAAATCGGGAACAAACGCATATTTTTGCGCCGGATCAAAGGTGAGCGAGTGCGCGTGCGGGCCTTTTTGACGCGTCGGGTGTACGCTGCTGCCCTCGTGCTGCCTAAAATCCGTCTTTTCCCCCAGACTGCCATCCTTCATAATCGGAAACACCGTCACGCTGCCACTCATAAAATTAGAGACAAACACATGGGTGTTTTTGGCGTTGACAACGACATGGCACGGGTCTGTGCCAAGAGTCGGCCGGCTGCCGAGAAATTGCAGCTTTTTGGTTTCGGGGACAATTCGAAAGGCGCTGACCGCGCCGCCCTCGCTGCCCTGCCAGCGCTTCAGCTCGTTTACCGCGTAGAGAAAGCGCCCGTCGGGAGAAAAGGCAAGGTAAGAGGGGTTGGCAATATCGGTTGTTTTACAGACAAAATGCAGCGCGCCGGTGGCGCAGTCAAGCTCCAGAACATAAACCCCTTCGCCCTTGCCCTGCAAAATATCTCCGGTTCCGAACAAAATCGGCTGTGTATAGGTGCCGACAAAAATAAATTCCTTTTGCATCGACTGCTCCTTAAAGCTCATAATCAAAAACTGCTTTGTCGTAGGACACAGTGTTCATAAAAGCGCGTACCTTTAAATGCTCGGGATGGCAGAGATACGCCTGCAGCGCTGCCTCGTTTTCAAACAGCGAATCAATACACACATGGAACACATCGCCCTCAACGATGTTGAAGCCGACCGTGGCCTCCTTTATTTGCGGAAGAATGGTTTTCAGATACTCGGTCTTTTGCCGGAACGCTTCTGCTGTCGCCAGCCGCTCCTGCCGGGTGCCGTTTTCGTTGATTTTCCAGAATACAATATGCTTTAACATAGCACAACCTCCCAGTAAGAATCTCCCAAAGCACAAATGAGATAGAACAAGTTTGGGAAAAGTTACAAATCTTAGTAAAATATTATTGATCTAAAAAGATGTTCTACAATTATTTATAGCTTATCGGGTAACGCGTCAATTGTCAATACACTTTTGCAAAATAAAGAATAAAGATCGAAACTGCCGGTTTTATAGCAAAATTTGTGATAGTATTTTCAACAAAAAGGGGATTTCTGTGCTTTTTGTATAGAAAGATGCAAAATCATTATGCAAAGTTCCGCATTGACTTTGCGGCTTTTCTTGGTATACTGGGTTGTAGAACAAGATGAAAGCACAAGATGTACTACAAGTTGTCAATTCAGAAAATGGGGTGATATAATATAGAAAAGAATCTTTCCTTATAAGGAGGTCTACAGCATGGCAAACAATTTGACCGATCAGGTGTACGACAAGCTGCTGCAAATGATTATAGAAGGTAATTACAATCCGCAGGACAGGCTCCCCTCCGAAAACGAGCTTAGCGAGATGTTTGGGGTCAGCCGCAACACGGTGCGCACCGCCCTGAACAAGCTGAATGTGCTCGGCTTTACCGAAACGCGTCACGGCGGAGGCACTTACATTAAAAAGATAGGCGGAGAGATTTATCTCAACTATTTTTTACCGGCGCTGCTCATGGACTCGAACGATTTGCTTGAGGTGATGGAATTTCGCAAGGGCATTGAAGTGCAGGCTGTAAAGCTTGCGGCGCAAAGGGCGACGCAAGAGGATATTGCCACCTTGACGACAATTTTTGAAAGCTCGCAGCAATACTTGCAGGACATGGAGCAATTTGCGTTTTACAATACGAATTTCCACGCGGAAATAGCAAAAGCGTCGCACAACAAAATGTTTCACAAAATGATGGAGGTCATTCGCAGCATTATCATGACTAAAATGCAGAATTTTCTCATCAATCAAGGTGAGGATATCGACAGCAATTTTTACCACTCTATGATTCTGCAATGCATCACCAATCGCAAGCCTGAGGAAGCAGCATTTTTTATGGACAAGCACATGACGCTTGTCATTCAGCGCGTCAAAGAGTTTAGCGAGACACAAGAAAAATAACGGCCGCAAAGCAAGGCGGCGAACCTATTGCCTCTTACATTTGAAATTTGAAGGAGAAAAACCAATGAAAAAGCTACTGACACTGATTCTTTGCGCTGTTATGGCGCTTTCTTTTGCCGCATGCGGAGCCGGCGCGGCAAGCACTGCACCGGTCACCTCCGCAGCTTCGGCAAGCACATCCGAAAAAGCAGAGGAGCTGCCGACCTTCGGCGTTATCATTTTTGACTACGCCAACGATTACTGCTATCATGTACGCAACGGCATGACAAAAGCGTCCGAGGGAATTGCCACACTGGAAATGGTAGATTCTCAGAACGACCAGGCAAAACAGACCGACCAGGTGGATACGCTGATCAATAAGGGTGTCAGCGGCCTGCTGATTGCCATTGTTGACCCGGAAGCAGCGCCTACCATTATTGACAAGTGCCGCGCAGCGGACATCCCCGTGATCTTTGTCAACCGCCGCCCCGACCTTGAGGCCATTGCAAGCTATGAAAAATGCTGGTATGTCGGCGCGGCAACAGCGCAGCCCGGCGAAGCACAGGCACAGATGGTGCTGGACGACTGGGCAGCACATCCCGAATTTGATAAAAACAAAGACGGTGTTATGCAGTATATTGTTGTAAAGGGCGAAAACGGCCATGCAAACGCAGAAGCGCGCTGCACCGGAATTGAAAAAATCTTTGATGCCGCAAACTTCAAGCGCGAGTTGCTTGATATGCAGCCCGGCGGATGGAATGCAGCCGCAGCGAAAAACCTGATGGAGACATGGTACGGAAAATTCGGCAACGAAATTGAGTGCATCCTGTCCAACAACGATGCAATGGCGCTAGGCATCATCGAGGCGCTGAAGGCCGAGGGTTACTTCACAGGCGACAAAGGCATGCCCATTTACGGCATCAATGCGATTCCGGAGGGTCTTGACGCGCTGGAGGACAAAACCTTGATGGGCACCGTGATGTCCGACATGATTTCAGAGGGTGCCTGCACCTTCCAGCTGGCTTATAACTTTGTAAAGGGCCAGGATGTTATGACGGATGTCAACTACAAAATGGACGAAAACAAATGCGTCGCCATTGAGGGTCTGCCCATTCGTGTGGACAACATCGCCACGGCTCGCGCAATGTACGAGTAATCTAATTTCCGCAGATACAAAACGTATGGGCGGGGCACTTGCTGCCCCGCCCATATCAAAAGGGTTGGTGAAGCAATGGAGACAACTAAAACAGATTTTCTTTTGGAGCTGACCGGGATTACCAAGTCCTTTCCGGGCGTAAAGGCGCTGGATCGCGTCAGCCTTAAAATAAGGCCGGCCTCCGTACATGCGCTGATGGGCGAGAACGGTGCCGGAAAATCCACGCTGATGAAGTGCTTGTTCGGCATCTATAGCAAGGACAGCGGTTCCATTCTTTATCGCGGCCGTGAGATTGACTTTAAAAGCCCGAAGGAAGCCCTTGACAACGGAATTTCCATGGTGCATCAGGAGCTGAATCAGGTGCTGGAGCAGCGTGTGATGGACAATATCTGGTTGGGGCGCGTGGCGAAAAAAGGCGTATTTCTGGATGAAAAAAAGATGTATGAGGACACTAGGCGCATTTTTGAGGATTTGGGAATTGAGATCAATCCAAGGGAAAAGGTATCGCGCCTTTCTGTTTCCCAGCGGCAGATGATAGAAATTGCAAAGGCAGTCTCCTGCAACGCCAAAATTATTGTGTTTGACGAGCCGACCTCCTCTCTGACGGAAAAAGAGGTGGAGCATCTTTTTAAAATTATTAAGACGCTAAAGGAAAAAGGCTGCGGCATGATTTATATCTCCCATAAAATGGAGGAGATTTTTAAAATATCGGATGATATCACCATCATGCGGGATGGAACGTGGGTTTTTACAGACCGTGCGGAAAATATGAGCATGGATCAGATTATCTCCCTGATGGTGGGGCGCACACTGGAGAGCCGCTTTCCCGAAAAGACAAACCGCGTGACGGAAAAGGTTGCGTTAGAGGTTAAAAATCTGACGGGCACCTATCAGCCGACCGTGCGCGAGGTTTCGTTCCAAATGTACGAGGGGGAAATCCTTGGGATTGCGGGGCTGGTGGGTTCGCGCCGCACAGAGCTGGTGGAGACGATTTTTGGCATCCGCCACAGAATCAGCGGGGAAATCTTGCTGGACGGCAAGCCAATCGGGAACAAAAATTCAATTGAGGCTATTTCCAACCGCTTTGCACTGCTGACCGAGGATCGGCGCCAGACCGGAATTTTCGAGCAGGGAACCATCGAGTTTAACGCGACGCTTGCCCATGTGAAGGGGTATAAGAAAAAGGGACTCATTGACATCAAAAAAATGCGCGAGGACACCGAGTGGGTGATCAAGCGCCTGAACGTAAAAACGCCCTCGCAGCGCACGCATATCGGCTCGCTGAGCGGCGGCAATCAGCAGAAGGTGATTCTGGGGCGCTGGCTGCTCAATGAGCCGAATATTTTGATGCTGGACGAGCCTACGCGCGGCATCGATGTCGGGGCTAAATATGAAATCTACCAGCTGATTATTGATATGGCAGCAAAGGGAAAATCCGTAATTTTCATTTCTTCCGAAATGCCGGAGCTTTTGGGCGTGACCGACAGAATTATGGTGATGAGCAACGGCAGGCTGGCGGGCATTGTGAAAACCGCCGAGGCAACACAGGAAGAAATTCTCAGACTGTCTGCAAAATATGTGTAGGCATGCTGCTGTAAGGAGTAAAATATGAAAGAAAATAGATTTAGCAAGGAAAAGCGCAATAAATTTTTGCTCAACAACGCAATTTATATTGTTGTGCTGCTTCTGTTTATTGTCATTGTCGCGGCGGAGCCAAGCTTCATGTCCATCAAAAACTTCAGCTATATCTTGACACAATCGGCAACCAAAATTATTATGGCGCTGGGCGTTGCGGGCATCATTGTGCTGGGCGGAACCGATTTGTCGGTGGGTCGTATGATTGGCATGACGGCGGTCGTGACGGCATCGCTCTTGCAGTCGGTGGATTCCTCGCGCCGCATCTATCCCAACATGCCCATGCTCCCCATTTTGTTGCCCATTCTGCTGGCAATGCTTTTGTGCGTGGTTTTTTCAATTCTGCACGGCATCAGCGTGTTCAAATTCAAGGTGGCACCGTTTATTGCCTCCCTTGCCATTCAGCTGATTGTATACGGCGTAATGTCGCTTTATTTCGAGCAGGCAAACGCAGGCTCGCCGATTGGAAATCTGGACAAACGCTTTACCAATTTTGCACAGGGCGCGTTTGATGTGTTCGGAATGCGCCTTCCCTATATCCTGTTTTATGTTCTGATTGTCATCGGAATTATGTGGGTGCTTTGGAATAAAACCGAGCTTGGCCGCAATATGTTCGCCATCGGCGGCAACAAGGAGGCCGCCTCGGTCTGCGGTGTCAATATTATCCGCAACGCGGTCATCATCTATATGATTGCCGGCCTTTTGTACGGCTTTGCCGGCTCGCTGGAGGTCGCCCGCACCGGCAGCGCCACCAACGGCCTTGGACAGGGGTACGAGCTGGATGCAATTGCCTCCTGCGTGGTCGGCGGCGTTTCCATGCGCGGCGGCGTTGGCAGCGTTTCGGGCGTTATCACGGGTGCGCTGCTGTTTCAAATCATCAACTACGGACTGGTTTACATTGGCGTAAGCCCCTACATTCAGTACATCGTAAAGGGCGCAATTATCCTGATTGCGGTCGCGATTGATACACAAAAATACGAAAAGAAAAAATAGTTCGCCGCAGACGGGCAATGCACAGGTGCAATGTGAGATTGCATTGCGCTCAATCAATAGAAAAGCAGGCTTTCGCAAAATTTTGCGAAAGCCTGCTTTTTTTAAGGATGGGGCTGCTTACCGCGTGCTCCGGCAGCGGCGAAGCTGCCTTGCGCGACTGCCTTGCGACAGCGTGTTTTGCCCCAGCCGCAGCGTAAGCACGGTGCAGAGCAGCAGCACCGCCGCAAAGCGGACAAGCAGCACCTTTGCCGCAATGTCCTTTTGCGTTGGAATCAGCGCAAAATATTCGCGCACACGCGCTTGCAGCGTGTCCCAAAGCGCCGTCCAAAACGTAAAATCGCTCCACCGTGCGGGAATCAGCCACGCGGGAATGTGCGAGAAAAAAAGCGGAAGCGCCGCCGCAAAGCAAAGCGCCACACTAAACCAAAGCACCTGCCGCTGCGCGGTGCCAAGCTTTTTACTTTTGTGCCACAGCGCGCGCAGCGAAAATGCTCCGGCAAGGCAGAAGGGAAGCCAGCACAAAGCTTGCAGCAAGGCCGCTGCCGAAGGACCGTAGACAAGCTGCGCGGGCGTGCCGAGTGTTCCCGCGGCGGCAAATTGCAGCGCCTGTGCGCGGCGGTCAGCGGGGGTTGTGCCCGCGATTTCCGCGCAGGTAAAAGGCGTTGTTTCGTCCGCACCGGTCAATAAAACCGCTGCATCACCATAAAATACACCGCGTATTGTGTAAGTCTTTTCGCCGTTTTGTATTTTCCCCTGTCCGCTGCTTTGCGCGCCGTCCGCTCCGCCGAAAAACACGCTGCCGGCGCTGCCGTTTGCGCTGTCCGGCTCGCGCAAAATAAGGCTCTGCCCCACAAGATCATTGCTGCCGAACAGCTCCCATGCAAGCTGCTCTGACAGCGCGCAGCCGTTTGCGTCTGCCGCGCCGGGGTAGCCGCCGGTGATAAATTCGGCGGGAAAACAGTCGCTCCCCTCGCCCGAAAAGGCAATGACGGCACACGCCCTTTGGGTGCTATTTGCGCACGCCGTGCCCGGCTGCTGTACCCAAAAGCTTGCCGACAGCCCCTGCGCGTTTTTTGTGTCGGCGGCATAGGCGCGCGCCGCCTGTATTTGCTCTCGCGTCAAGGGCTGCGCGTACCGCAGCCCCACAGCGGGGTAAATGCGCGCCATTTGTGCCGCGCCGCAAAAGGCCGCCCATAAAAGCGTGCCGCACAAAACCGCTTGCGCACACCGCCATACGCGCAGTGTCACCGCCCGCTTCACGAAGCCACCCGCACTTTGGCGTGCGCGGACAGCGGCTTGTCACTGCTGACGGCGATCACGCTTTGCGGTGTCAGCGCACCCTGCACCGCCGTCAGCGTTTCGCCGCTTTCCTGCACGGTGACGGGTGTGCGTGCCAAAACCTGCTGCGCGCCAAGCACGGTGTTTTGCTCCTGCAAAAGATAGACAAAGTAGCCGGCGTTGTCCTGATGCACCGCGCCTGCGGGCACACAGATGTCATAGCTTTTTTCGGACAGCGTTACCTTGCCCTCGGCAGTGCCCTCCTTCCACGCACCCGCCGCAAGGCGCACCGCTGCGCGCGCCGTGCCGTCGGGTTCCAGCGTCACGGTGCTGAGGGAAAGCTCGGCAGAAATTTCTTTTTGGTGGATCGTCATTGGGCTGCCCACCTGCGCAAGCTTTGCGTTTTCCTCATCCAGCACAAACGAAAAAAGCTGACCCTGCGCCGCGTCGGCAATGCTGCACGCAATTTTTTCCGTGTTTTGTCCCGCGGTCAGTTGGACGGACTGCACGGTGCCGCTGGCGGGTGCTGTCAGCACACAGCCCGCTTTTTGCAGCGCCTGCAAGGCTGTAATCTGCTCTTTTTTCTCCGCGATGGCAAGCGCCAAAATTCCCGCGTCCGCCGCATCGCTGTTTTGCTTGTCCTGCGCGGCGGCCTCGGCGCTGTTGTAGCTTTGGATGGCGCTGCTGCGCGCAAGCTCTGCCTGCTGCGCCGCGCGCTGCGCCGCGTCAATTTGCGCGGCTGCTGCGGCAAGGGCGTTTGTCCTTTCGGGCGAATCCGGCTGCGATTGCCAGTAGGTCAGCGCATCCTGCGCCTTTTTGCCGTCGGCATACGCCCAGTCAAGCGACTGCTGCGCCACCGCTACAGCAGTGGCATCCGGCTGTGCTGTCTTGCGTAATTGGGCGGCTTGCACCTGCTGTTTTTTCAGCTCTGCCTGCTGTAAAGCGATGGCACTTGCCACCGCCTGCGCATCAAAGGTGGCAAGGGTTTGCCCCGCCTCGGCGTGCTCGCCCTCTTTAATAAGGACGCTTTGCACGGGAATGCCCTGCGGCACCGCAAGGGGTGCCGCGCCCGCCGCGCGGATCAGCCCTTGCACGGAAAGGCTTTTTGTGATGGTGCCGCGCACCGGACGAGCCGTGTTCACCGTCGGCAGCGCTGCGTTTGACGCGGCGCGCGCAACAAGCGTCAGCACCAGCATCACGGCAAAAAAGCGCAGAATGTTTGCAAACGCCGTGCGCTGAGCTCTATCCTCAAAATGCAGCGCCGCGCACAGCCGCCGCCACAGATGCTTTATTTTTCGCATTGTTTACTCCTTCAAGCCCGCGCTCTGAATGCCAAGCTCCAAATATTTTTGTCCGAACAAAAAAATCAGCACGGACGGCGTGAGCATCAAAAGTCCCGCCACCATGGCGACAGGCAGCTTTTCTGCCGCCACCTGCGGCAAATACAGCGACAGCGGCCACAGGCTTTTGTCCTTTAAAAAGGTCATGGGCTGCTCCAGCATATTCCACGCCTCTAAAAAGCCGAGCACCATTGCCGACAAAATGCCCGGCACGCCCAGCGGCAGGCCGATGCGAAAAAAGGTTTGCACCGCGTTTGCCCCGTCTATTTCGGCGGCCTCCAGCAGCGGCTTTGGCACCGCGTCAAACCCCTTGGCCATGATGAACACGGGAAACGCGGAAAACGCACCGGGCAAAATAATCGCCCACCGCGTGTCCATCAGATGCAGACTGTTCAGCACAAGATAATTTGGCACCATCGTCACCTGAAACGGAAGCAGCATCAAAACAATGTACAGCCCGAACAAAAGCTTGCGCCCCCGAAAGCGCAGCCGCGAAAACGCCCACGCCGCCGGTGCGCCAAACAAAAGCTGACCTGCCAGCTGCGGCAGCACCATGCGCACCGTGTTCCAGAACATGACAAAAAACTCCGGCGTGTCAAGCAGCAATTCCACCACGGATTGCAGCGTGGGGCTGCTGGGGAGCGCGGGCCAAACGGCGTAGCTGCTGCTGCCGGCGGAAAGGGCCGCGCCCACCGTGTCCGCAATTTCTGCCGTGCCCATCAGCGCGCCGGAGGCGAGGTGCCACAGCGGCCACCACACGGTGAGCGCGGGCAAAAGCAGCAGCGCGCTGAAATAAAACTTGCGGCTGTCCTTGCGCTTCATAGCTCATCACCCCCCCGCAGCACCGATTGCAGCGGCAGCACAAGCGCCAGCAGCGCCGCCGCCACAAGCACCGCCGCAGCAGTCAGCCGTCCCATGTCAAGTGCCAAAAACCAGTTGTTAAAAAGATGCTGCAACAAATAAATGCTGCTGTGCGGATAGCTGCCCGCCACAAGATACGCCTCGCGGAACACCTTGAACATATTGAGCAGGCTTAAAACCGCCGTCAGCCCCAGTGTGGGAAAAAGGCTCGGAAGCGTGATGCATCGGAACATTTTCCACTTTCCCGCGCCGTCCACAGCCGTCGCTTCGTACAGTGCCGCGGGAATGCCGTCCAGTCCCGCGAGCCATAAAATCATGTCATAGCCGCTGTTTTTCCACAGGTACGTAACAATAAGCACCCAAAACGCGGCATCCGTTCCCATAAAATCAATGGGCGCGCCCCCAAGAAAAACAAGCGCGCCGTTTAAGATGCCGCGCGTGCCAAACAGCGCCTGCCACAGCACCACAACGCTTGCCACGGGCACCGCCATCGGCAGAAGATAGGTTGTTTTAAAAATGCGTCCGCCGCCCTTGACCGCACGGACAAGCAGGGCAAGCGCCAAGCTGACGCAAAGCAGCAGGGGAATGCACACAGCCAAAAAGCGCGCCGTGTTATACGCCGCAAGGCGAAAGGCATCGTTGGAAAGCACTGATGTATAGTTTGCCGCGCCGACGCTTTTTGTGCCGAGCGCATTGGTAAAGCTGCGCCGCACGGTATCGAGAAACGGCAGCAGCACAAACACGCACACGCCCGCAAAGCTGGGCAGCACAAAAAGCGCCGCCGCCCCGGCATCCGTGCGGCTGGCTTTTTTGCGCTTGGGCGCGGGCGGCACGCCGCCCGCGCGGCGCGCCTGTTTTGCGCGGCGCGCCTGTTTTGCGCGGCGCGCCGATGCTGTGCGCCGTACGCCCAAGGAGCCGTGCTCACTTTCGCTCGGCAAGATAGATGCTAAGGTCATTTTGTACTCCTGTCACTGCTGCGTCCAGTGTTTCTTTCCCGCGGCAAAGCGCGTCTGCGTGCGCGGACATGGCGGTGGAAACCGCATGGTTCACGGTGACGGGTGTTTGCAGCGATGAAAGCAGCGCCGCCTTGTCAACCATCGAAAATTTACTTCCGCTGAAATTTGCATCTGTGGTGCGCTGCACCATTTTGGTAAGGCTGCTTTGGCGCACGGGCATTCCGTCCTGATAAAAACCATCCTGCACCGCTTCGCCGTATAAAACGCCGAGAAATTGCAGGGCAGCCTCTTGCTTTTTGCTGCCCGCGCTCACGCCGACAAGCGTGTTTGGCAGATAGGCCCCCGGCACAAGCCCCGGCTGCACAAGCAGATTGGCGGCAATGTGCACCCCGTCAAAAAGACCGTCGCCCTCTTTCGTCGCATAGCGGCAGATGTTGTTGCAAAGACCGGTGGTTTTCATTTGCTCCCAGCCGTATTTCGCGCGCTGCGTCTGACAAAATTCAAGGCTGCTGTCCCATTGCTCCACAACATCGCCGCCGGGACCGTTGCCGGCAAGGCCGTTGGGCGTTTGCTGCAAACGGTAGTGCTTCAAATCAAAATGGTCGCTGACCGCCTTGATAAAGCAGAGCACCTCGCGGACGGCCGCTGTGTCAACCGCACCGTCTTGGATGAGGGCGGGCAGCGAGGTTTGCAGCGCAAAATCCGTGAGCTGCTGAATGCTGAGGAACGATAGCCCAAAGCGCGCGTTTTCGGGCAGGGGGGTGTAATAGTCGGTGTCCTCAATGTTGATGTCCTTGCGCGGCGGACAGGCGAGAATGGCCTCTTGCAGCGCGGACAGCGTTGTCAAGCTTTCCACCGTGCCCGCATCGCCAAACAGCACCGGCACGCAAAACCGCGCGGGCAGTACATACGCACCGCCTTGCAAAAACGGGGCGCAAATATTTTGCGCCAGCGCGTCTTTTGGCAGCGCGGCGGAAAAGTCAAGGAGCATTTTCTTTTGCACATAGGGTGCAAAATCTATGCCGTCAAAGACGATGATGTCAGGCCCGCCGCCCGAAAGCAGCTCTGTGTTCAGCGTGCGCACTGCGTCCTCGACAGGCAGCGCAGCGTCTGCGCCGCTTTGGACAACTTGATATACTACGCTGATTTCGGGCGCTGCTTTGCTGAATTCCACAATGGCCGCGCGGAGGGTCGGATTGTCCTGCAAGCTCCAGAGGGTGAGCGTATCTGCGCTCTGCGCGGGCAGCGTCTCATCAAAATGATAGCGATACAGCGCCGATTTGTTGGAAGCGTCATAGGAAAAGCTCACAAAAAAATCGCCGTTTGGGGCAAGGCACAGCCCTTGTGAGAGATAGTCCTGCAAGCTGAACACAAAGCGGCTTCCCTCCACGACGTTTTCCACCAGTGTGCCGCCGTTTGCAACACGAAAAATACCGTCCTGCGCCGCAAAAAAATAGTTGCCGTCTGAATCCGCCGCGCCCGCACCCGCGCCTACCGCACTGGGAAGCTGCTCAAAAAGCGTTTTTGCGCTTCCGTCCGCCGCAATTTCGGCAAGGCAGCGCCCCTGCTTTGTGTAAGCAAGATGCAAAAGCCGTTTGCCGTCACTGGCAAGCCCGTCAAGGAAGCCCCCGAACGCGCCGACGACAGGCGTGCCGTCAAAGCCCTGCACCGCGATGTCCGCAAGCTTTTCGCCTGTGGCAACACTGAAAAATGCAGCCGAGGGCGGCAGGTCTCCGGTCGCCGAAGGTCTTGACGGGAGACCCAAAAAGAAAACGTCGTCGTTTAAAAAGCCGCATTGTGAAACGAGCTCAGGATGGGAGAACGGCTCCTCCGGCTGTATTTTTTTCAGCACTCCATCCGGCATTTGCAGCCATACGCCGCGACCGGCATTGCCTGCCTCAGTGCCATCGCCGAGCGTATGAAACAGCAGCGTGCCATTGGGGGAGACGTGAACTTGCCGGATGAGGCCGCCGGCTTTTTCGTTCAAATCGCAGGGAGCTTTTGTCCAGGTTGCGCCGCCGTCGCCGGAGATGTACTTGTGCAGCCGATGCATTTCGGCAAGGGGCACGTTCGCCGACGGAGCGGTCGTGGCATAAAGGCAGAGCGTCCCGTCCGTGAGCACAGCGGGGGCATTGTAAAACGCAAGCGTTTCCTCCCCGGTGTCCGGCATTGTGAGCTTTGTTTCCACCCAGCGCCCCATGGGTGCGCCATCGCCTGCCGCCGGCGCGCTGCCCACCGCTGTGCCCATGGGCGCAGATGCAGCTGCCGCGGTCTTGCCGCAGGCAGAAAGCAAAAGCAAAACGGCTGTGCAGACGCAAAATACTGCGCGGATATTTCGATGCTTCATGGGAAAACCCCCTTGGTAAAATCTTTTTGTGCGCCGCGTTACCGCCGCGCCGTGCTCACTTTCGCTCGGCAAGATAGATGCTAAGGTCATTTTGTACGCCTGTCACCGCTGCGTCCAGTGTTTCTTCCCCCTTGCACAGCGCCCTTGCGTGCACCTCCAGCTTTTCCTTGACAATGTTATCGACCACCACCGGCGTTTTCAATGTGTTCAGCAGTGCTGTCACATCGCCCGCAAAGGCAGCTTTTTCGCGCGGCTTGTTGCGCACAAGCATTTTGGTAAGGCTGCTTTGGCGCACGGGCATCCCGTCGCCGGAAAAGCTGTCCTGTACCGTTTCGCCCAAAACAATTTTTACAAAATCAAGCGCCTCGCTCTGCTTTTTGCTCGACGCGCTCACGCCCAGCAGCGTTTTTGGCAGATAGGCACCCTGCACAAGGCCGGGCTGCACCACAAGGTTGTTGCCGATGTATTTTTTCTCTGTCTCGTTGTAGCGGCCAAGATTCCCCGCCAGCGCGGTGGTGTCCATTGTCCCCCAGCCGTAAAGCGCGTGCCCCGTCTGCATAAACTCAACGCCGCCGTCCCCAAGGGAAACTGCATCGGAGTCGCTATAGCTCGAAGATATCCCGTTAAACTCCTGCTCCTCGCGATAATTGGCAAGGCCGTAATGGTCGCTGACCGCCTTGACAAAGCTTAGCGCCGCGCGTAAATTTTCTTCGCTGACGGCGTTTTCCTGCACAAGGGCGGGCATCGAGGTTTGCAGCACAAATTCCATCAATTGACCGGGGGTCAAAAACGAAAGGCCAAAGCGGTCTTTTTCAGCAACGGGGTCATAATAGCCGCTGTCCGATATGTTAAAATCCGGGCGCGGCGCGGCGGCAAGAATTGCCGCTTGCAGCGCGTCAAGCGTCGTCAGATTTTCCACCGTGCCCGCATCGCCAAACAGCACCGGCACAGAAAACCGTGCGGGTAGCAGATAGACGGCATCGTCCTTTGTATAGGGCGATGCAATGTTTTGCACAAGCGCTGCTTTGTCAATAGCACCCGACAAATCCATCAGCATCCCTTTTTGGAGATAGGGCGCGGCATCAAAGCCGTCCAGAATCAGCACATCAGGCCCGTCGCCCGAAAGCAGCTCTGTGTTCAGCGTGCGCAGCGCGTCCTGCGCGTTGAGGCTGTAATCGCCGCCCTCCCACACGGGGGTGTAATGGACGGCAATTTCCGGGTGCGCCTTGCTGTACGCGACAATTGCCGCGCGGATGGTCGCGTTATCGGCAAGGCTCCAGATGCGCAGCCCGTCCGTGCTTGGGGCCGGCAGTGTTTCATCATAATGATAGCGGTAAAGCTGCATGGTGCCATCGCCGTCTGCCATTTGCGTGCGGAGGGCGACCAAAAAATCGCCCGACGCTGTGCGGCATAATCCGGTTACATAATTTTCGGGCAAGCCTAGGCTGAACGCAGCACTGTCCATGATGTTTTCCACCAGTGTGCCGCCGCTTGCAATGCGGAAAATGCCATCGCTGCCGGCAAAATAATAATTGCCGTCCGCATCCGTCGCGCCGCCGCCATCGCTTGGCGAGTCATCCGTCAGCAGCTCCTTGACGGTGCCGTCCGGCTGCAAGGCGCTCAGCGTGCGCCCCGTCTGCGTATAGGTCAGGTTAAAAAGTTGCTTGCCGTCTGATGCACAGCCGAACAAATAGCCCTCAAGCCCCGAAAAATTGTTTTCGACCGGCTGGATGTCAGCAATTTTTTCTTTGGTGGAAAGGCTGAACAGCGCTGTTTTGGCGGGTGTTTTCACGCCGCCGTTTCCGTCATGCTCGGGCGAAGTGGTAAGGTAAATAATGTCCTCCGTGACAAAAAAGCATTGCGCCACAGGCAGCTCCGGTGTAAAGCCCGGCAAAATGACCTGCTCCGGCTCGCCGCCTGCTTTCACGCACCACAGCGTGCTTTCCTGCTGGGTATAGGAGGCAAAAAGCGAGGTGCCCGCGGGGGAGGTGATGACCGCGGAAACAACGCCGCTCACCTTGTCGCTCCAGTCGATAGGCTCCTCCTGCCAAGACGCGCCGTCATCGTTTGAGACAAACTTGTGCAGCTTTGCGGTAAGCGCTTCCTCGTCCGATGTGAACGGGTCGGTGCAAAAACACCATAGGGAGCCGTCGCTCATTGGCACGGGCGCGTTGACGGCGCGGCTTGGCATGGGGGTCACCTTGGTTTCGACCCAGCGGCCCATCGCCGCGGCGGCATCCACCATGGGGGTGCCGTTTGCGCCGGAGGCATCGCCGCCGCTGCCGCACGCGGTGAGAGAAAGCGCCAGCACGGCGGTAAGAAAAAGGCTGAATAGTCGTTTCATCATGGTAAAGTCCTTTCAAGTGTAGGAATGCTGTCCATCGGCGTATGCTATCGCAGCTTTCCGAGGCACAGGTGCAGTGCAAAATTACATCGCACTACCAGTATACCGGAGCAACCTTAAAAAAGCCTTGAAGCGCGGCGCGATTTTTTTAGGTTCTTTCAAGAAAAATATTGTATAATAGGGGCATGAGGTGATGATGTGCGCGTTTTAATGGTCGAAGATGATATGGATTTATGTGCCGCTGTCAGCGCAAGCCTGCTGTCGGCGGGCTTTACCGTGGACTGCTGCCATGACGGGCAAGCGGGGCTTGATTATTTGTGCGAGGGAATTTATGATGTGTGCCTGCTTGACAGAATGCTGCCGTGCATGGACGGCCTGACGGTGCTGCGCCGTGCGCGCGCGCAGCACCTGGCAACGCCGGTGCTGATGCTGACGGCGCTTGGGCGCGTGGGCGACCGCGTGGACGGCCTTGACGCGGGCGCGGACGATTATCTTGTCAAGCCCTTTGATATGCGCGAACTGGTTGCCCGTCTGCACGCGCTGGTGCGCCGCCCGTGCGCAGCGCCCGCAAGCGATGAAATTCCCTGTGGAAACACGGTTTTGCACCGCGCGGAGCTGCTGCTGGCGGGGCCGGGCGGCACGGCGACGCTCTCGCGCAAGGAGTGCGATTTGCTGGAGGTGCTGTACAAAAACAGCGGACGGCTGATGGCGCGCGGCGTTTTGCTCGGGCGCGTGTGGGGCGCGGACGCTGAAGTCGAGGACGCAAGCCTTGACAGCTATATTCATTTTGTGCGCCGCCGATTGTTTGCCGTAAAGGCGGATGTAAAAATAAGCACCGTGCGCGGCTGCGGCTACCGATTGGAGAAGAAGCTATGATACAAAGGCTGCGCCGCCGCATGACGCTGATGATGAGCACGCTGACCTCGCTTGTGCTGCTTTGTGCGCTGTGTCTAAGCTTTTCTATGGCGCAGACGCAGTACAAAAGCAATCTGGACGCGCTGACAAAAAGCAATGTTTCCATCCTTTTGGATCAGCTGGCAAGCGGCGAGGCCATTGCGGACAGCTGGCTTGCCGAGCAGGAAATGAAATCACTCAGCATCATTGCCATTACCGATAACGGTACGCCGCTGCATTTTAAGGGCGCGTGGCTGCCGCGCACCCCGCGCGATATTTTATTGCAGCGCTGCGGGGAAGCCGCTGCGCGGCTCTCGGCAGATTCAGAAAAGACGCTGCGCGAAAAAAACAGCGTGCAGTTTACGGTGCCGGGCGACGCGGGCGAAAGCTATCGCGTCAGCATGGCGCGGCTGCAAAAAAAGGCGGGGCAGACGGTGCAGCTTTTGGTGCTGCAGGACAGCGCCGCCATGACGCGGCATTTGCGCGGGCTGCTGCTTTTGTACGGTATCATTGCGCTGCTGGGGGCTGTGCTGCTCACGGCAATCGGCTGGGTTTTGTCCGGCGTTGCCGCGCGCCCGACGGCGCAGGCCATCCGGCAGCAAAACGAATTTGTGGCGGCGGCCAGCCACGAGCTGCGCAGCCCCCTCACGGTGATCAAAGCGAGCCTTGCGGCGGCGGATACGCCAAAAACGCCGCCCGAAAAAGCACAGGGCTTTTTGCGGACGGCGCAGAATGAGGCAGACCGCATGACGCGGCTGCTGGAGGATTTATTATTGCTTGCGGGCGGCGACGCACAGGCGCTGCGCGCGCAAAAAAGCGCGGTGGCGGCGGATACGTTTTGCATCGAGCTGTACGAAAAATTTCATCTTCCGGCGCAGAGCGGCGGGCATGTGCTGACGGTTGTACTGCCCGACGCGCCGCTGCCCTGTGTGCAGGCGGACAAGCAGCGGTTGACACAGCTGTTCAGCATTTTGCTGTCAAACGCCATAGAGTACACGCCGCGCGGCGCACCGATAGAAATTGCGGCGCGCGCCGACAAAAAGTGTGTGCAAATTAGTGTGATTGACCACGGCAGCGGCATAGCCGACGCGGACAAGGGCAAGGTGTTTTCGCGCTTTTACCGCGCGGATGAAAGCCGCTGCGACAAGACGCATTTTGGTCTGGGGCTGTCCGTTGCGGCGCAGCTTGCCGCCATGCACGGCAGTGCGCTGCGGCTGACGGACACAAAGGGCGGCGGGTGCACGTTTGCGCTGGCGCTGGAAATTTGATGCGCGCTGCCGCGCGCGCCGCGCCCTACGGCGCGGCAATTTGCGAAAGCTGCTGCGGCAGCATGGAGCATACGTTCAGCGTGTTGCAGGCAGGCACCGTGCGCGTATCACAGGTGACGCTGAGGTAAAGCTGCAAATCGGGCGAATAGACGGCACTTACGGCAGCACCCTGTGCGGGGCGATCCACTGCTTGCCACGAAAAGGAATCAAGCGCAAGATAGGCGAGATAGTTTTGCAGCGCGAGATCCCTGTCAAGGGCATCGCCTTGCCACGCAAACGAGACTACCTTTCCGGTGGCA
>JAVXUG010000003.1:33801-46361 GCA_036642215.1 Ruthenibacterium sp. | reverse complement strand
CGCCGCCGAAAGCAGATCCTCGGCCGCGCTGCGCGGCTGTGGATTTTGCAAAAGCGCGGCATCGGTGCGGCGCAGCAAAGCACGCGGCAAAGCAAAGCACGCGGCGATGGCAAGGCATGCGGCAAGACACCGGATCAGCGTGCCGGGGTAAAAAGCGGAATGCTGCTTCATGGCGTTTCCTCCTTTGCGGGCGCTGCGTGCAGCGCAAGGCTGACCGTGGTGCCCCTGTTGCTGCCGCTTGTCTCGCTTTCAAAATGCAGGGTGCCGCCATGCAGCGCGGCAATGCGGCTGCACAGCGAAAGGCCAATGCCGCTGCCGTTTGCCTGCCGTGCGCGGCTTTTGTCCACCATGAAAAACGGCTCGGTCAGCTTTGCAATTTCTTCCTGCGGGATGCCGCAGCCCGTGTCCGTTACAAACAAAATGCACATATCGCCGCGCCTTTCGCAGCCGACGGTAATGCTGCCGCCGCGGCTGCACGCGCGCTGTGCGTTTACCATTAAATTGCGCAGCAAATCCTCCAGCAGCACGCGGTCGGCAAGCACGCTGTCATGACAGGGGAGAAACTGCACCGCCACGGCGCTGCCCTTTTGAGGCGGCGTTTTTTTGATGCTGTTAAAAACGGCGCGCAGCGACACGGCTTCAAGGCGCAGGGAATCGGGTTTTAGATTCATGAAAAGCATCAGCTTTTGTGACAAAGCTTCAAGGCGCTTTGTCTCGTGATAGATGTAGTCGGCGGCCTCGCGCTGCGTTTCGGGCGGCTGCGCTGCCGCGCGCAGCAGGGCGGCGTAGCCCAGCATGCTGGTCATGGGGGTTTTTAATTCGTGCGTAAAGGCGCACACAAAATCCTCGCGCTGGCGCACGGCATCGTTTAAGGTTTCAATTTTTTCCTGCACGGCATCCGCCATTGCGTTAAAGCTTTCGGCAAGCTCGCCCACTTCATCGCGCGTGTGCACGCCTGTGCGCAGAGCATAGTTGCCGGCGGCAATTTCGCAGCTGTTTTGGCGCAGCTTTGCCAGCGGGCGCGTCAGCAGCAGGCTTAATGCGCCGACCAAAAGCACAGCCGCCAAAAGCGTTGCACCGCTCATCAGCAGCATGCGGTGCAGCTGTGCATCGCGGTTTGTAAAAATGTCGCTGATATCGTAGGCGCTCAAAAGCGTGATGTCGCGCCCGGGAATGTTCAGCGCCGCCGTGAGGAGCATGGTCTGCGCACCGTCCACCCTGCGAATCAGATAGCTTGTCTCGCCGCCCGAAACGGCGGCAAGCTGGTCGTTTTTGCGCAAGGCGGGCGGCAGATTGGAATACACGCTGTACGCGCCGTTTACGTACACGGCAAAGGTGCTGTGGCTGCCCGCCATCTCGGCGGTGGTCTGCGCCGCCGCCTGGACAAGAGAATCCGAATAGCGCGCGGGGCTGCTGCCAAGGTGATCGGTGCGCAGCGTGATGCTTTCAATCAGGCTTTTTTCCTTTCGCTGCTGCTGCGTATTTTGCTGCTGTGCCGCCGCAAGATTATCCGCAAAATTTTGCTGCAGCAGCAGCGTGCCGTTCAGCGGCAAAACAAATGCCAGCAGCACCAGCACGCATAAGGTCAGCTTGACGGCAAATTTCATGGGTGACCCTCTCCTTTTTGATGCGCGTTATCGCTTTTTATATCGTCGTCTGCCTTGTCCGGCAGCAGCAGATAGCCCACCTTGCGCAGCGTCTCAATTTTTTTGCCCCAGCAAAGCTTGCGGCGCAAACGCTGGATGTGCGTGTCCAGTGTGCGCGTGCGCATCGAAATGTCGTCCGCCTCCTCGCCCCACACCGTGTCAAACAAGTAATCGCGATACAGCGTTTTGCCGCAATTTCGCATCAGCAGACTAAGCAGCTCAAACTCCTTTGGGGTGAGCGATACCTCCTTGCCCTGCATTTGCACAAGGCGGGTTGCGGGGTCCAGCGTCACCTGCCCTGCGCGCAGCAAGCAATTGGCACGACCCGTGCGGCGCAGCACGGTTTCCACGCGCGCCACAAGCTCAGCCGGCTCAAACGGCTTTACAATATAATCGTCCGCGCCCATGCGCAGACCCTTGACACGATCGACGACATCCGTTTTTGCCGTGATGAAAATGGCGGGGATCTCATACTGCTTTGCATATTCAATCAGCTCGTAGCCGTCAATTTCCGGCAGCATAATATCAAGCAGCACAAGGTCAAAGCGGTGCTGCTCGATCTCGTTTGCCGCGGCGGTGCCGCTGTTTGCCGTCACGCAGGGGTAGCCCGCCTGTGTCAGCACAAGGCTGATGAGGCGCGTGATGGCAATTTCGTCATCCACAATTAAAATAGGCTGCATAAAAAACCTCCGGCTGCGGCGTTTGCACCGCCGCGTTTTGATGCGTTAAAAAAGTCTGCGCTCATTGCGGCAGCATGGCAATTTCGCGATAATTCGGATTGCTCGCGCGGTAGTCCTCCTTCGAGAGAAGCGCATACAGCGCGTAGGAGCTGTCGATGACCATGGGCGCGCCGTCGGAGCCTGTGCTTGCATACTGGATGGGCTTTTCCTCCATCACCACAAGATAATCGCTCTCGGTAGCGGCAAGAATGGTGGGCGCCACAGTGTGCCCGTTGTGATAATAGAGCAGTTGAATCGGCACAATTTCGCCCGTGGTAAGGCTGACGCTGTAAAGCACGCTTTCCTCCGGCCCGTCGGCATCGGCGTTTGAAAAGGTGCTGACATACGCGGTGCCGTCATAGGGCTGACCAATGGATACAAATTCGCTCGCGGGCAGCGCCTGTGTGATGGTTTTCACTTCCCCCGTGACAAGGTCAATCGCTTGCAGCGTGGTTGTGTCCGGCGAAACGGCATACAGTGTGTTGTAAAAAACAAGACTGCCGGCATAATCGCCCGCTTTATATTGCAGCACGGGCGTTTTTGTGCCGTCGCGCGCCAGCAAAAATACGCTGTGCTGCGCCGCCTTGACATTTGCACTCAGGCTTCCGGTGTCGGCAGGCTCCGTCAGCTCGTCCAAAATCAGCGCGTCGTTTGTGCAGCCAAGCAGCAGGGTCTGTCCGAGCATTCCTGTGTCGGGTGCCGTCTCGTACAGCACCTCGTGCGTGTCGGTGGCGGGGTCAATTTTCCAAAGCTGGCTTGTGAACGAAAGCGCACCGCCGTTTGCAGACGCGGTGCACACGCGCACCGCCTGATAATAGTACGCGCCGTCCGTGGCAAAGGCCGTGCCGTCCCACTGGTATTTCATAAAGCGGGTGACGCTGCCGTCCGCGTTTAAAACCTCCGTCACCTCGTCGCCCAGTGAAAAAAGCAGCGTTTTGTCCGCGCTGTCAAGGCCGCTTTTGTACAGGTGCGCGGGGAAATCCTGCGAGCCGTCCGCCCAGTAGATGGAATCCTGCGTCAAAATGGACGCGTTGCAGAAATTTTGCGGTGTACCGGAATAAGCGGCACGGCAGGCCTCGCAGGAAGAATCGCTGTGCGTGCAGCCCTGCTTGCCGCAAAGATAGCGCTGCTGTGCGGTGCGCAAATCAATGCAGGTGTTGTAGGACATCGTGTCGCGGTTGATGACCTCGGTCAGATACAGCGGGCTGTCGCAGGTGTTGCCCCATGGCCCGCGCAGCATTTGGTATGCGCCGGCTGCGGGTGCGCTTTGCACGGCGGCGACGCTGCCGCTTTGCGGCGCGGCAGATGTGGCGGCGGGCGCTGCGCCGCAGGCGGCAAGGCATGCGGCGGACAAAAGCGTGCCGATGCAGCGGTATAGAAAATTCAAATGTTTCATAAGATTTCTCCCTTGCGTTCTTTATGATTAGTGTACTTGCGTTTGCGTTTGTATGCAAGACAAGAATATCACGAGAATGCGTCCGCAATGCGTCGGTCACGCGTGATAGAAACTTTACTTATGATCCCTTACAGCGTGGATCTTTCACAAAAAAATGCGGCTTCATCCCAGTTGTAATGGGAGGAAACCGCATGCAAAAAGAGCGAAAGCTGTTGCGAGAAAGCAGGGCGGGCGGCGCTTTGTTTTACCGCTTACCAAGAGGGCATTGCGCGCATTACGGCGTGTGGTCTTGGGGCGGCTGCGGAATGACAACAGCCGCCACGATATAAGCGAACAGTCCCGTTCCGGTGCAGCCTAAAAGGATGCACAGCAGCCGCACAAGGGTGGGGTCTACGTTAAAATATTCGGCGATACCGCCGCAGACCCCGCACAGCATACGGCTTTGGCTCGATTTGTAAAGACGCTTGGGTTCCATGATAAAAGACCTCCGTTTTTATTTTTTTGATTTTCAAAAATTCTCAAGACACGGATGCGCGTGAAAGACGCTTTGCCGTCCGCGATCCGTGCGGAGAAGTCCGGGTGGATTAAAAAGGGAAAGGCGCGGGGCACCTGTGAAACCATAGAGCGGTTTTTCGATGCATGGATGCTTTTTACAGCTTGTGAAACTGCGATAGCTCCCCTCGCGGGGCGATTCTATGCCGATGCACTAAAAAATCAATCGCGAAACTGTACCTTGGCGGTGCCCATGCCGCAGCGCACATCAAAAAAGCAGGATGCTTTTGCATTGGTGTGCGGCTGACTGCTGAACCTGCCGCCGGACTGACGGTGACCGTCTACCTCTGCCTTGCCCATGCCGCACTTGACGGCATAGCCGTATTCAGCGGGACGCGCAAGCAGCAGCTTCGCTTCGCCCATGCCGCAGTCCACAGAGGTGTGCCCGTTCAGCGCGCCGTCCAGAGTGAGTGCGCCCATGCCGACTGTCATTTGACAGGGGCCCTCGGTTGTAAAATCAGTCAGCTTCATTGTGCCTAGCCCTACCCTCAGCTCGGATGCTTTGCACGACAGACCGTCCGCTGTCAGCGTGCCCGCGCCGATGGACAGTGACAAATTTTCAAGCACAACGCCCCTTGGCACGGTGATGATGAAGTGCGGCGCGCGGGATTGCCGCCAAAGATGGATGCCCGTGTTCGCGATGCGCCACACGTTGCTGTTGACGGTGCTGGTGTAGACAAACGAGGCATCGTCCAGTTCCAAATTGTATTTTTCGCCCGACTGCACCGTGACATCCGCGGCACCAAGCTCGATGCTTAACGAGGTAATTTCGCCCTCAAGGGCAGGCGGATAAGCGCTGTGGGGCGTGTTTTTGCGCCCCGCGCCGATGTCCTGCGCTATTTCGTCCGCGATGTCCGTCTGATATAATTTAGGCCCGTTGTCCCAGCCGAGGGAAAGGTCAACAGCGCGCCCGCCCATCAGCAGACCGACCAGCAGCAGTACGCCGCCGATGACAGCCAGTGCACCGCCAAAGCTGCAAAAACCCTTTACAAATTTACGCATTGTGACCACCGCCCATCTTTTTGCTCAGCCAGGAAAAGAAGCTGCCAATGGTGCGCCCAATGGCGGGAAAAGCCCAAAACGCCGCAAGCAGCATGCCGCCGCCCAGCAGCGCGCCAAGCCCTGCCGCAAGCAGTGACAGCCCGCCGGTGGCAAGCGCGTTTGCCGGGGAGGAGGCAAGCAGGGTGAGGCTGCCAAGGGCGGCAGCAAGACCGGCGATAAGCATGGAAAAGCCGCTGACAAGCAGCCCGAACATGGCACCGAACAGACCGGCAAGCAGCCCAAACACGCCGGCGACCAGACCAATCCACAGCGGAAAGGTGCAGACAATTACGATGATCCACAGAATGCGATTGTTCGCGGGGTTGATGGTGCTGTTTGGCGCGGCGCTGTAGGAGGCTGCACCGCGCTGCGGGGCGGTGTAAGGGGGGACATAGGCTGCACCGGCTGCGCCCGTGTCGCCCACGGGGCGATACATGCCGCCGGCTGCGCCGCTTGCCGCTGCGCCGCTTGCCGCTGCACCGCTTGCTGCTGCGTCGCTTGCCGCCGCGCCGGCCTCCGCGTTTGTCGCGCTCTGCGCCGCTCCGGCTGACGGCCGCGGCGCGTCTGCGCTGTCCGCTGCGGTCGTGCTTTTTGCGCCTGCGCTGCCGGTGCGGGCGTAATCGGGACCGTCCAAGGTCAGCTCCGGTGCGGATGCCGCGCTTTTTTGCGCGGGGCGCATGGGGCCAAGGCCGCAGTTTGCACGGATGATATTTGCGACTTTTTCCGCGCCGCCAAGCTCCGCAATGGCGGCATCCTCTCCGTCTGCGCCGACCTCGTCTAAGTATTCGCTGTAATATTTGACGGCCTCGTCGCGCTCCTCGGCCGGTAAGTCTTCAAGGCGCAGACCAAGAGCCGCCAAAAACTCCGTTCTATTCATCACTGATTCCTCCGAACAATACTTTGTCGATTTTTTGTGCGTACTCGCGCCACTCAACGCGATAGCTTTCCAGCAGTGTGCAGCCGGACTCTGTGATGCTGTAATACCGGCGGTTGCGCCCTGCAAATTCACGGTCATAAGTCTCAAGGCAATCGCTTTTTTGCAGCCTGCGCAGCACGGGATACAGCGTGCTCTCCGATACGTCCATCACGCTGCGCACGTCCTGCGTGATGCGATAGCCGTAGGTGCTCTCGTTTGCCACAACGCTGAGCACCAGCGCGTCCAGCAGCGCCGCGCCTGTGTTAAATGCCATAAGCGCTATCCTTTCCCCGCACATTTGCTGTGGATGCGCCCTTGCGCCGCAGCAAATCCCCGGTTGGTTTTTATCACTGTACCAATATTATATGACGTATAATATTACTTGTCAATATAATATTGAAAATAATTAAAAATTGCGGAAAAAGCAGCGGGACACGGCAAAAAGCAATTTTGCAGCGCCGGAACAAAATATCGCGGTCAAAAGCACAAAAAACGTCCGCCGCCTTGCGCTTGGCAGGGCGGCGGACGCAGAGAAACAAAGCGCGAAAATGCGCGGGCAGTCCGGCAAAAGGTGCGCGGGCATTACGCCGCGTCGTCACAGTTGCGCGTATAGTCATCGAAGCGGCGCTCGCAGGGTGTTTCCTCGAACGCGGTGGGGATGCCCGTAAAAAATTCTTCCTCCTCAAACACGCCCTTCGGCGCAAGCTCTGCCATGCGTACCATAAAAGCACTTCCTTTCAAAATTGCGGTTTGGTTTTCAACTCGGTGCCTTCAGTATAAGCTGTGATGTGTCCCATAAATGGGACTTTGCTTTGCACACCGCAAAACAGCAAACAGCCGCGCGGTCAGGTGCCGCGCGGCTGTGTCCGATTGCTTATTCGGCGGCGTACTGCGCCAATGTGGCGCGGCACATTGCGGTAAAGTCCTCTGCAAGCGAGCGCGGCGCAAGAATTTTCACCTCCGCGCCAAAGCCCGCCACAAACCCCATAAACTGCGGGCTGATGACCGCGCGCACACGCACGCGAAAATGCGCATCGCCTGACGGAATCAAATCCGCGCTTTTGCCAAAGCGATCAAGCACCGCCCCCGCAAGGCGGTTTGTAAACAGCAGCTCCACGTCCACTGCCTCGCCCCCGAACATGCCGAACATCGTCTGCGAGTAAACCGCCATATCCATTCCCGCAAACACACATTGCCCCGCGCGCTTTTGCGGCGCAATTTCAATGCCCTGCATCTTGTCGACACGGTAATGGCGAATGCCGCCGGCAGCATCGTCATAGGCGACAAGATAGTACATCTCGTCGTCCCAAATCAGCGCATAGGGCGAGACGCGGTACACCTTTCCCTCGTGGCGGAACTGCTGCGTTTTGTCCACCGTCCACACAAAATAGCGGAACGTAATTTGTCGGTCCTGCGCAATGGCCGCGTGCAGCGTGTCAATGCTGTAATAAACGCTCTCGTTCATGCTCTTTACGCGGTGCGCCACATAGACCTGACGCTGTAATTCACGCGCTTCATAGTGGCTGGCAAGAGATTCCAGCTTGCCAATCAGCGCACGGCTTTTGCGCTCTGACAAAAACTTGCAGGACTGTACCGCATCCACAAGCAGCTTTAACTCCGGCAGCTCAAAGGTGCGGTGCGCCAGTGCATAACGCATCACCTTGTCGCGGCTGCGCACAAGATCCAGGCCGTAATCCTCCAGCGCGGCAAAGTCGTTGTACAGACATTTGCGCTCAGCCGCAACACCCTGCGCGGCCAGCTTTGCCTGAATTTCCGACAGGGTCAGCCCGTGGGCATCGTCCGTCTCGCGCAAAAAAATGTCCGCGAGCATCAGAAGCTTTAATTTTTGACGTTCACTTTTTGGCATATCGCACACCTCAAATTTTTTTTAGCGCTTTGTAAAGCGCTTCGCTGCGCTGCTTTGTGCAAAACCGGGCTTGCGTTCTCGCAGGCATGACGTTATACTGTACGGGGCTGCTTTGACGCGCAAATTGGATTTTGGCGAATCCGCGCGCCATCTCCTCACTATAATACTACTTTATATGCAATAGGGAAAGAGCAGGAGAGGGGTAAATGTTTTGATTACAGATATGACAAAGGGCACGCCGGCAACAGTGCTGTGGAGGTTTTCGATGCCGCTGCTGCTCAGCATGGTTTTTCAGCAGATGTACAATATTGTGGACAGCATTGTGGCGGGACGGCTGATCGGAGAAAATGCGCTGGCGGCTGTGGGGGCATCCTACCCCGTCACCATGATTTTTATGGCGGTAGCAACGGGCAGCAATATCGGTTGCAGCGTGGTCATCAGCCAGCTGTTTGGCGCGAAAAATTTCCGCCGCATGAAAACCGCCGTGTCTACGTCTCTGATTGCGGCGCTGGTGCTTGCGGCGGCGCTCACGCTGGGCGGCTTTCTGGTCTGCGGGCCGCTGATGCGCGCAATGGGTACGCCGGACAATATTTTTGGCGATGCGGCGCTTTACTTAAAGATCTATATCGGCGGGCTTGTCTTTGTGTTCCTTTATAATATGTGCACGGGTGCGTTCACCGCGCTGGGCGATTCGCGCACGCCGCTGTATTTTCTCATCGGCTCGTCGCTTGCCAATATCGGCATGGATCTTTTGTTTGTTGCGGTGTTTCACATGGGTGTTGCGGGTGTCGCATGGGCGACCTTCCTGTGTCAAGGGCTGGCGGGGCTGCTGGCGGCGCTCGCGCTGCATAAGCGCTTAAAAACAGTGCAGACGGACGGTGCCTATCCGCTTTTTTCGTGGCGCGAGCTGTCACACATCGCGGCGATTGCCGTGCCGAGTATTTTGCAGCAGAGCTTTGTCTCCGTGGGCAATTTGTTCATTCAGTCGCTTGTCAACGGCTTTGGCAGCGCAGTGGTGGCGGGCTATTCTGCGGCGGTCAAGCTGAACACCTTTGCCATCACCAGCTTTTCAACGCTTGGCAACGCGCTGTCCAACTTTACAGCACAAAACATGGGGGGCGGACAGACGCAGCGCGTGCGCAAGGGCTTTCGCGCCGGGCTGCTGATGACAGTGTGCGTGGCAATGCCCTTTCTGCTGGCCTACACGCTGTTTGGCGGCAGCATGGTTCGCCTGTTTGTCACAAACCCCAGCGCCGAGGCGCTGACGGAGGGCGTGCGCTTTTTGCGCATTGTTGCGCCGTTCTATTGTGTCATCTGCATCAAGCTGATGGCGGACGGTGTGCTGCGCGGCGCGGGCAGCATGACATATTTTATGGTTGCGACGTTTGGCGACCTTGTGCTGCGCGTCATTTTGGCATATGCCCTGTCGCCGGTGTTCGGCGCGGCGGGCATCTGGATGTCGTGGCCGATCGGCTGGGTGCTGGCGGCGGTGCTCAGCATGGGCTTTTACCTGCGCGGCGTGTGGCTGCCGCGCAGCGCCAAAAAGCGCTGAATTAGCGTTGACACAGGGGCAAAACTATGCTATAGTATGACAGTACGATAGTAATTCAACCGAGAAAGAGTGGCCCTTGCGGGCCGCTCTTTCACGTTTGTAACGGCCTTTTTTCGTCGCGGAAGGAGACTCTGCATGGCAAAAAACCCCAAAAAAGAAAAGGGCGGCACGGTGGTCGCTGTGGAGCAGCTGATCACGCCGGTGCTTGCGGACATGGGTCTGCGGTTGTGGGATGTGCGCTTTGAAAAAGAGGGACCGGACTGGTTTTTGCGCATTTTTATCGACAGAGACGAGCCGCTTGACCTTGATCTGTGCGAGGCCGCCGCGCGCGCAGTGAACCCTGTCATTGATGCCGCCGACCCCATCGAGCAAAGCTATTACATGGAGCTTGGTAGCCCCGGCCTTGGCCGCCGCTTGACAAAGGACGCGCATTTTAAAGCGCTGTGCGGACAGAAGGTTCTGGCGCACCTCATCCGCGCGGGCGAGGATGGCGAAAAGGATGTGACCGGTACGCTGCTGTCAAAGGACGGCACGGTGCTGGAGCTGGACACGGAAAACGGTGCGCAGCCGCTCGATATGGCGAACGTGAGCTATGTCAAGCTGTGCGACGATGAGGATTTGTTTTAAACGATACAATGTCCCGCACGGGTGAAAAGGAACGCACATCGTTTGGAATGCGATAGCATTTTTTCGGCGCATGGATGCTTTTTTACAGCTTGTAAAACTGCGAAAGCTCCCCTTGCGGGGAGATTCTGCGTGCCGGCCTTAGCCGATGCACAGGTGCAATATGAAATCACATTGCACCATATAAATATAGATAAATACAGAACAGAATGGATGATTGGAAAATATGAACGCGGAATTTTTTGAAGCTTTGGCTCTGTTAGAAAAAGAAAAGGGTCTGTCGGCGGAGTATCTCCTCGAAAAGATTCAGAACGCTATTGTCATTGCCGTGAAAAAGGATTACAACGTCGAGGATGATAACGTCTCCGTTGTCATAGAGCCGCAGGACGGCAAATTTAACGTTGCGCTCGTCAAGGATATCGTGGAGGAAGTGGCAAATCCGAACACCCAGATTTCGCTTGCCGAGGCGCAGGAAAAGCGCAAAACAGCAAAGGTGGGCGGTCAGTACAGCATTCCGCTGAAGACAAAGGATTTCGGACGCATTGCCGCGCAGACGGCAAAGCACGTCATCCGTCAGGGTCTGAAGGAGGCGGAGCGCAGCCAGATGTACGCCGATATGCAGAGCAAGGAGCACGAAATCCTGTCCGCCATTGTCACAAGCGTGGATAACGTCAAGGGCATTGCCACGCTGGAGCTGGCGGGCGGCGGCTTTGCCACGCTGCCGCGCAGCGAGCAGGTCGCGGGGGAGCAGCTTGTTGACGGTCAGCGCATTCACGTTTATGTTGTGGATGTTGTCGCGGGCGACCGCGGGCCGAAAATGATGATCAGCCGCACGCATCCCGGCCTTGTCAAGCGCATGTTTGAGATGGAGGTGCCCGAAATTTTTGACGGCACCGTGGAGATTAAAGCCATCAGCCGCGAGGCGGGTGCGCGCACCAAAATGGCCGTGTGGAGCAAGGACGAAAACGTTGATCCCAGAGGCGCGTGCATTGGTCAGCGCGGGCAGCGTGTCGCTAAAATCGTGGAGGAGCTGGGCGGCGAAAAAATCGACATCGTGTGTTGGAGCGAGGACCCCGCAGAGTTTATCAGCGCGGCGCTCAGCCCCGCAAGCGTTGTGAGCGTGGAGATTTTGGACGGTGCGACAAAAAGCTGCCGCGTCACCGTGCCCGACCATCAGCTTTCGCTGGCCATTGGCAACAAGGGACAGAACGCACGCCTGACGGCGCGGCTGACGGGCTATAATATTGATATCCGGCCGGAGAGCGGCTATTACGGCGAGGAGCCTGCAACCCAGAAGGACACAGAGCAGGAGGCGCAGACGGAATAATCCGCGCGCCAAAGCCGATAGGAGAGGAGCATGCGTATGATGCCAAAAAAAATTCCCCTGCGCCGCTGCATGGGCTGCAACGAGTCAAAACCCAAAAAAGAGCTGGTGCGTGTCGTGAAAAACAGCGCGGGAGAGATATCGCTTGACAGGACGGGAAAAATGCCCGGACGGGGCGCTTACGTGTGCCCGAATGCAGCGTGTCTTGCAAAGGCACGCAAGGCGCGGCGCTTTGAGCGCGCGCTCGATTGTCAAATTCCCGCCGAGGTGTATGACACCATGGCGGCCGATGTGGAGAAAGGGGAAAGCGGTGCGGGATAAAACAGTGTTTGCGCTTTCCCTTGCCCGAAAGGCGGGGGCGCTTGTCATGGGCTATGACGCGGTCAAGGAAAGCGTAATGAAAGGCAAGGCACGGCTTGTGCTGTGCGCGTCCGATTTATCCGAGGGCAACACCATGCGCGCAAAGCGCTTTTGTGAGGGTCTTGCGGATTGCGTCGGAATTACCGCCACGCAGGAAGAACTGCTTGCCATCTGCAAAAAACCCACGGGCATTTTTGCCGTGACCGACCCTGAGCTTGCAAAGCTCTGCCGCAAAAGCATTGCGGCCAAAACCGCGGCAGAGCCGGCCGCCATCATCAAGGAGGAACGCGAATGATTATAAAATACAAGCTGAGCGATATTGCAAAAGACCTTGGCAAACAAAATAAAGAGGTCATCGACCTGCTCGAAACCTTTACGGGCGAAGTGAAAAAGCACACGGCCCCGCTGGAGGAGCAGGAGTTGAACCGCATTGTGGAGCACTATATGCAGGAGGCGACCATCCCCAGCATGGAGGAGTATCTTGCAAGCGCGCCCGCGCCCAAAAAGCCGGAGCCGCAGCCCCAAAAGCAGCCGGCGGCACAGGTGGCGCAAAAGCAGCCGCA
>JAVXUG010000003.1:28032-33701 GCA_036642215.1 Ruthenibacterium sp. | reverse complement strand
CAGCAGCCGCAGCAACCCCAAAGGCAGCAGGCGGCGCAGGGTGCGCAAAGGCCGCAGCAGCCCCAAAGACAGCCGCAGCAAGCAGCAAGCGGCGCAGCCGCGCCCGTCGGTGCGGCAAAGGCAGGCATCCACCAGAACGGCAATGCCGGGAACAGCAACAATGGCGGCAACAACAGCGGCAACAACAATAACGCCGCCAAGCGTCAGCCGCCGGAGGCGCGCAAGGAGCGCATCCGCGCCTTTAAGCCCGAAAAGGACGAAAAGCCGGCGCTGCCCCAGCGCGAGGTGGTCACGGTCACGGTGGACACGCGCACAACGGATGTCAATCTGGACAAATTCAACGAAAAATATACAGAGCTTGCCTCCAGCAAGCCTGTGGAAAACCGCCGCAAGCCTACGCCGGCGGGTAACAAGCAGAAATTTGGCAATAATAAGAACCGCTTTGGCGGCCGCGGCAACTTCGGCAATACGTTCAGCAAAAAACGTGCCGAGACAGAGTCCGAGCGCTTGCAGCGCATCCAGCTTGAAAAAGCGCGCAAGGCACAGCTCAAGGTTTCCATTCCCGAAAGCATCACCGTGGGCGAGCTTGCCAGCCGCCTAAAGGTCAATGTGGCGCAGGTCATCAAAAAGCTGATGGGCGTTGGGGTCATGGCAACCATGACGGAGGAGGTCGATTTCGACACGGCATCCCTCGTCGCCGAGGAGCTTGGCGCAAAGGTCGAGCGCGAGGTGCACGTCACCATCGAGGAGCGCCTGTTTGAGGTGGACGAAGACCCGGCCGAGAGCCTTGTTTCCCGCCCGCCCGTCGTCGTGGTCATGGGTCACGTCGACCACGGCAAGACCTCCATTTTGGATGCCATTCGCAAAACGCGTGTGACTGAGGGCGAGGCCGGCGGCATCACACAGCACATCGGTGCGTATCAGATTGTCTCGGACGGCAAGCCCATCACCTTCCTTGATACGCCGGGGCATGAGGCGTTTACGTCCATGCGCGCGCGCGGCGCGGACTTGACCGACATCGCCGTGCTGGTGGTGGCGGCGGACGACGGCATCAAGCCGCAGACCGTAGAGTCCATCAACCACGCCAAGGCGGCGGGCGTTGCCATCATCGTCGCCATCAACAAAATGGATAAGCCGGCTGCAAATCCTGAGCATGTCATGGAGCAGCTGACCCAGTATGAGCTTGTGCCGGAGGCGTGGGGCGGCGATGTCATCTGCGTGCCGGTGTCCGCTGTGACGGGCGCGGGCATTCCGGAGCTGCTTGAAATGATCAACCTGACCGCCGAGGTCAAGGAGCTGAAAGCAAACCCCAACCGCCGCGCCAAGGGCGCTGTTGTCGAGGCGCGCCTTGACAAGGGCAAAGGCCCCATCGCCACCATTCTTGTCCAGCGCGGCACGCTGCATCAGGGCGATGTCATCATTGCGGGCACGGCTGTGGGCCGCGTGCGCGTCATGACCGACGATCAGGGCAATATCATTGAATCCGCCGGTCCCTCCACACCGGTGGAGATTACGGGCTTGACCGACGTGCCCGCCGCGGGCGATTTGTTCGCTGCGGTGGCGGACGAAAGGCTGGCGCGCGAGCTTGCCGACAACCGCGCCGTAGAGCAGAAGGAACAGCAGTTTGGCACCTACGAGCGCGTCACGCTGGATAACCTGTTCAGCCAGATTGAGGAGGGCGAGCGCAAGGAGCTTGCCATCATCGTAAAGGCCGACGTGCAGGGCAGCGCCGAGGCCGTCAAGCAGAGCCTGGAAAAGCTGTCCAACGAAGAAGTGCGCGTGCGCGTGATCCATGCGGGTGTCGGTGCCATCAACAAATCCGATGTCATGCTTGCCAACGCGGGCAACGCCATTGTCATCGGCTTTAACGTGCGCCCGGATGACGTTGCCAAGGCCGAGGCTGCGCAGGCGGATATCGAGCTGCGCATGTACCGCGTCATCTACGATGCCATCAACGACGTGACCGCCGCCCTGAAGGGGATGCTTGCACCGAAATTCCGCGAGGTGGAGCTGGGTCGCGCCGAGGTGCGCAGTGTGTTTAAAATTTCGTCCGCAGGCATCATTGCCGGCTCCTATGTCAAAGAGGGCAAAATTGTGCGCAACGCAAAAATTCGTCTGGTGCGCGACGGCATTGTCATCACAGAGGACGACATCGACTCGCTGCGCCGCTTTAAGGACGATGTCAAGGAGGTCGCCGCCGGCTACGAGTGCGGCATTGGCCTTGATAAATTCAGCGACATCAAAGAGGGCGACATCTTCGAAGCCTTCATCATAGAGGAATACAGAGATTGATTTTGCGGCGCGCCGCGCCGCATTGCAACAGCCATGAAAAAGGAGGACACTATGCCTCAAGGTAAAAACATGGGTCGCTTGAGCGAGGACATGAAACGTGAGATTATCGCCATTTTAAGCGCAATGAAGGACCCGCGCGTGCAGGGCTTTTTGACGGTGATGCGCCTGGAACTTGCGCCCGATTTATCCAGCGCAAAGGTGTTTGTCAGCATGCTGGGCGGCGAAAATTCCACGGACGATGCCGTCAAGGCGCTGAACAGCGCTGCGGGTCATGTGCGCAGCGAAATTGCAAAGCGCATGCACATTCGCAAGGCACCGGAGCTGCGCTTCCTCGGTGACGACAGCGCGGCCTACGCCACCCATATCAACGAGGTCATCGCGGGCCTGCACAAGAGCGAAACGCAGAAATAGACCCCCAAAACGTCCTGTGCGCGCGGAGAAAATCCGCGTGTGTGGGACGCTCTGCGTCAAGAGGAAAAGGATGAGGAGTATTTTATGAGCGAAACGTTAGACATCATGCAGGTGATCAGCCGCTTGATGAAGGCGGACAACGTGCTGCTGCTGTGCCACAAAAACCCTGACGGCGACACCATCGGCAGTGCAAGTGCGCTGTGCCATGCGCTGCGCGCGCTTGGGAAAACGGCGGCCGTGCTGTGCGCAGACCCCGTTCCGCAGCGGTATGACTACATGCAGGTGCCGCTGTTTGACGGCGCGTTTGTGCCCGCCTATCTTGTGGCGGTGGACGTGGCCGGCATCCAGCTGTTTGGCGATGCCGTGCACGAATATGCAAGCCGTATTGACCTTTGCATTGACCATCACCCTTCCAACAGCGGCTATGCCGATGCCATGCTGCTGGATGGCAGCGCCGCCGCCACCGCAGAAATCATGTACGATTTGCTGTGTGCGCTTGGCGCGGAGATTACGCCGTGCATTGCGGACTGTCTGTATACGGGGATCGCCACGGACACGGGCTGCTTTAAGTTTGCCAACACCACCGCGCGCACGCATTCTGTGGCGGAAAAGCTGATCTGCGCCGGCGCGCGTGTTGTGGATTTAAACGGTGTGCTGTTTGAAAATAAAAGCCGCTGCCGCATTGAGGCAGAGCGTCTTGCGCTGGGCAGTCTTGAATATTTTCTTGAGAACCGCTGTGCGATGATTCATCTGACCAAGGAGGAAATTGCAAAATCGGGTGCGGACGGCACCGACCTTGAGGGCATTACCTCCATTCCGCGCGCCATAGAGGGCGTGCAGGTGGGCGTGACCATGCGGCAGCAGCCCACGGGCAGCTATAAGGTCAGCGTGCGCACCGTGCTGGGCGTGAATGCGTCGGACATCTGCGCGCGCCTTGGCGGCGGCGGTCACGCACAGGCGGCGGGCTGCGAGATTCTCGGCAGCTTTGACAACGCCAAAAGCGCGCTGCTGACCGAGGTGGAAAAGGTGCTGAGCAAAGCGCCGGAGACGGTATGATGCAGGGTATTCTGGTCATGGACAAGCCTGCGGGCTTTACCTCGTTTGATGTGGTGGCAAAGCTGCGCGGCATTTGCGGCACGCGCAGAATCGGGCACACAGGCACGCTCGACCCTATGGCGACGGGCGTGCTTCCGGTGTTTATCGGCGGCGCGGCCAAGGCGGTGGATTTGCAGCAGAACCACGACAAAACCTATGAGGCCGTCTTGCTGCTGGGCACGCGCACGGACACGGGCGATGTGACGGGCACGGTGCTGGAAACACGCCCCGTGCCGCCGGATATTGACGCGGCGGCGGTGCGCGCGGTGCTGCCGCGCTTTGTGGGCGAGGGCGAGCAGCTGCCGCCCATGTATTCTGCCGTTAAGATCGACGGACAGCCGCTGTATAAGGCGGCGCGCGCGGGCAAAATTGTGGAGCGAAAGCCGCGCCCTGTCGTCATTTATGAAATTGAGCTGCGCGGCACTCCCGCACAGGGTCAGTTTGCGCTGCGCATTCGTTGCGGCAAGGGCACCTATGTGCGCGTGCTGCTGGAGGATATTGCCGCGGCGCTTGGCACCATCGGTACCATGCAGGCGCTGCGCCGCACACAGGCGGGCGCGTATACGCTGGCAGAGGCACGCACCTTTCCGCAGGTGCAGGCTGCAAAAGATGCGGGCATGCTTGCGGACTTGCTGGTCGGCGTGGAGACGGTGTTTGCGCATCTGCCCGCCGTCCGTGTGAACGAGGACACGCGCGCGCGCCTTTATAACGGCGCGCCGACGTATAAGTTCTACGCGTCCGACGGCGATTGCCGCGCGTATGCCGGGGAGGAGTTTCTCGGTCTGTGCAGCGTGCAGGGCGGCGTGCTGCGCGCAAAAAAGCTGTTTGTGGAGCGCGAGGGCTAAGGCCGCTGTTTGCGCTGCTGCTTCTCGCGCAAAAAACGGAAAGGAGTGCTGCCCATGCAATGCTATGATACGATGCAGCCCATTCATGCCGGCGGCACAGCCGTGGCACTGGGCTATTTTGACGGTGTGCATCTCGGTCACCGCAGCGTGCTGCGCGCCGCGCAGGACATGGCGGCGGCGCACGGCCTTGCGGCTGCGGCGTTTACCTTTACGCTGCCGGAGAACGGCGGGATGAAGGGGCGCGCGATTCTGACGCAGAGTGAAAAGCGCCGGCGGATGCAGGCGGCGGGTGTGCAGCATTATTTCTGTCCGCCGTTTGCGGATTTTTTTGCGCTGACACCGGTGCAGTTTGTGGATGAAATCCTGTTGCACTGTCTTGGTGCACGGCATGTGTTCTGCGGCGACAACTTTACGTTCGGCGCGCAGAAAAGCGGTGACGTTTCCTTGCTGCGCCGGCTGTGTGAAGCGCGCGGTATCGGCGTGCACGTCGTGCCCATGGCGCTGTACGGCGGCGAGCCTGTCTCGTCCTCACGCATTCGCACCGCACTTGCCGACGGCGATTTTACCGCGGTGAACGCCATGCTGGGCGAAAAATACCGCGTGGATTTTCCCGTGCAGCACGGGGCGCATTTCGACCGCACGCTGGGCTTTCCCACCATCCACCAAAGCTATCCGCCCTCGATGCTGCTGCCGAAAAGCGGCGTGTATCTCACGCGCACGCTGGCACAAGGGGCATGGCGACCCGGCGCGACGGGAATCGGCACGCACCCGACCGTTGGCGGCGAGGGCATTACATGCGAAACATTTCTTGCCGATTACACAGGCGAGCTTTACGGCGAAGCGGTGCAGGTAGAGTTTTGCGCCGATTGGATGCCGACCGTAAAGTTTGCATCGACCGAGGAGCTGCAGGCATCTCTTGCCGACGCAGCAAAAGCGGCGCTTGCCTATTTTGCCTGATAAAAGACCGGTCTTATCGCAGCTTCACGGATCATCGCTTATCTTGAACGCTTGAGAAGCTGCGATCAA
>JAVXUG010000003.1:0-27932 GCA_036642215.1 Ruthenibacterium sp. | reverse complement strand
AAAAACAGTTTCGTAAAGATACAGCCGCAGAGAGGCAAAATTCGTGGAGGGGAGAAAGCGGATGCAAGACAATAAGCTGCAAGAGAAAACCCCGCGCGCCGCGTTTGTGCGCGCGGCGCTGGGCTGTGTTCTGGTGCTGTGCGCCTGCTGCTTTTTATTTGTCATGTGGCAAAGCTTTCTGGATACCTGCTGGCTGACCGAGACAGAGCACACCACCTTTCACCGCGATTCTCTGCTGTGGAACACAGCGCTTTTATGTCTGTGGGCGGCGGTGCTGTGGGGGGCGACCCGCTTGATTCATCGGTTGCATCTTGCACGCTTTGCACTGCCGGCGGCGCTTTTGTGTACGGCGCTCCTTGGCACCGCGTGGATTTGGGGCACAAACGCGTGGGTGGCAAGGGAACCGCTTTTGTGCAGCACTGCTGCGCAAAATGCAGCCGCCGGCAACTGGTATATGTTCGGTCAAGGTCAATACATGGACATTTTTCCGTTTCAAAGCGGGTTTGTCGCTTATCTTGAGGGGATCTACGCAATCTTCGGGCAGGGAAATATGGCGGCGGTCAGCTATCTTAATTTGGGCTTTGTGCTGCTGAGCCAAGCGGCACTCACGCTGCTGGCAGGCCGTATTTCGCCGTATCCGCAGGCAAAGACGCTGACGGCGCTGCTGTGCGCGTCCACAGGACCGTGGATTTTATACATCCTGTTCAATTACGGCAACCTTCCGTCGCTTGCGCTTGTGCTGTGGGCCTGTCTTGCACTGCTGCGCTTTCTGGAGCGGAGTACGGCTGCGCGCTTTGCGGTCATGGCGGCACTGCTCACAGCGGCAATGCTGCTGAAGGGAACCGCGCTCATTCCGCTGATTGCGTTTTGCATTGTGCTTGCGCTGACGGCGCTGCAACGCAAAAGCTGGCGGCTGCTTGTCAGCATAGCGGCACTGTGCGCCGTGGTTGCAGCGGGGCCTGCCGCAGTCCAAAAGAGCTACGAAATCCGCAGCGGTCAGCCAATGGACAGCGACACGCCAAAGCTTGTGTGGCTCAGCATGGGGCTGGAGGAGAGCGACATGGCAATGGGCTGGTTTAACGGCAAGACATATTCCGCCATGGCGCAGGCCGGTCTGGATGCTGAGCTTTGCGCGGCACAGCAGAAAGCCGACATTGCGGCGCGGCTGAAGCTTTTTGCACACGACCCTGCCTATGCGCGCAGCTTTTTTATGCAAAAGCTGAACAGCCAGTGGATTAACCCCACGTTTGGCTGCCTGCACGCAAGCGGCATTACAGATCCCGAAATGGTCGCGCGCTGGCCTGCCCTGCAAAGCTATTTTCAATCGCGTACCTACGACAGCCTTGTCATCCGTCTGACGGGCGCGGCACAGACGCTTGTCTATGCGGCGGCCGCCATCGGGATGCTGTGCCTTGCACGGCGCGGGCGGGCGGATCATACGTGTCTCGCGCTTATTGCGCTGGGCGGCTTTTTGTATCTGATGCTTTCAGAGGCAAAGGCACAGTATGCGTTCAGCTATTATTTGATGCTGCTGCCCTATGCCGCGCACGGCTGCTGTGCGGCGTGGCATGCGGCGCTGTGCGGTGCGCGCGGGCTGCGTGCAAAATTGCAAAGATAACCAAGTAGAAAGCGGAGGAATCCCGATATGGTTTTCAGCTCAATGATTTTCCTATGGTGTTTTCTGCCCGTGTGTCTGGCGGGGTATTATTTGCTGCGCCGCCCTTATCGAAATATTTTTTTGCTGCTGTTCAGCCTTTTTTTCTATGCGTGGGGCGAAGCAAATGCGCTGTGGGTGCTGCTGCTTGCCATTGTGCTGAACTACGGCTTTGGGCTTTTGGTGGAGCGCGGCGTACATACACGGCTGTTTGTGGCGCTGGCTGTCATTGTAAATCTTGGGATTTTGGGCTATTTTAAATATTACAATTTTTTTGCCGAAAACGCGCGCCTGCTCGGGTTGCCTGTTTCGGCGCACAGTGTCATCATGCCTATCGGCATCTCGTTTTTTACATTTCAAAGCCTTTCCTATGTCATTGATGTGTACCGCGCAGCACAGCGCGGCGAGCGTGCCGCGCAGCACAATGTGCTGGATTTGGGACTGTACGTCAGCTTCTTTCCGCAGCTGATTGCGGGGCCTATTGTGCGCTATCACGACATTGCACAGCAGCTGCGCAGCCGGCAGGAAACTTTGCCGATGTGCGTGACGGGCATCAAACGCTTTATTTGCGGCCTCGGGAAAAAAGTGCTGATTGCCAATGTGATGGGTCAGCTTGCAGATGCAATTTTTGCCCTTGCGCCCACAAGCCTTGGCACGCTGACCGCATGGTGCGGCGCGCTTGCCTATACGCTGCAAATTTACTACGATTTTGCAGGGTACTCGGACATGGCGATCGGCCTTGGGCGCATGTTCGGCTTCACCTTCCTCGAAAACTTTGACTATCCTTATCTTTCTAAAAGCGTGCGGGAATTTTGGCGGCGGTGGCATATTTCGCTGTCGAGCTGGTTTCGCGAATATTTGTACATCCCGCTTGGCGGCAACCGCAAGGGCAGCGCGCGCACCTATTTTAATTTGCTGCTTGTGTTTTTGGCAACGGGTCTGTGGCACGGTGCCAACTGGACGTTTGTGCTGTGGGGGCTGTATCACGGTGCGTTTTTAATCGCGGAGCGCTTTCTGGCAAAGCGCGCACAGGCAAAACCGGCGGGCGCTTTGCGCGGCGCACTGGGACATGCCTACACCATGCTGGTGGTTGTGCTGGGCTGGGTGCTGTTCCGCTGCGAAACACTGACCGGCGCGGCGCAGTATTTTACCGCGCTGTTTACCTTTCGCTCGGCGGCACCCATGGAGAGCGTGGCGTTTCTTGCCGACGGATCTGTGCTGTTCACCATGGCAGTGGCTATTTTGCTGGCGGGACCCATTCAACTGCTGCTGCGCGGTAAAATAAAGCAGATGTGTGACAGCGCGCGCGCAACGCTGCCGCAGGGCGTGCTGTTTGCGGCAATTTTTATGCTCAGCGCCGCTGCGCTTGCGGCGGGACAATACAATCCGTTTATCTATTTTAGATTTTAATTTTGACAGGAGGGACACAGCATGAAACGATACGGATGGAAAAAGCTTCTGGCCGGCGGTGCGGGCTGGCTGCTGCTGCTTGCACTGTGTGTGTCTTTTCTGTACAGCTTCGGCGTGCAGCTGCGCATGGAGTACCGCGCGGTGGGAACGGGGCAGTATCGGTTTGAGGTGCCGCAGACCGGTGCGGCTTACACGGGCGCTGACACGCTGACCGCCCAAAGGGATGTGCTGCCGGACACAGCCTCTGTGCTGCGGCTTCCGCTGCCGCGGCTTGCGGGTGACACCCTTACCTTGACAACCAACCAAATTTATCAGCTGCGCATCGAGCGGGTGCGTTATACCGTCTGCGGTCTGCCGGTGTTCCGCTGTGCGGGCAGCGAGATCGGGGCTTATCTGGCGCGAACGGATTATGCCTATGACGCGGAAAAAAATGTGTTTAACGCTGCGGCGGATGAGGAGAGCATTGTGCTGCGCGTGCCGCGGATGCGCATTTTGGCAGGGCTGCTGCTGTGCGGTGCGGTGCTTGCGGCGCTTGCGCTTTTGCTGCTTTTGCAGGTGGGGAAAAGGCTTGCCGCGCGCGGTGTGTCGCGGCGGCAGGCGGCGTTTGTCGGCGTGTTTGCGCTGCTGCTGGCGGTGCCGTTTTGCAGCCGCTTTGCCCCGTCGGTGCAGGACAATAAAAACCCTGAGAAACGCGTGCTGGCACAGCGCCCGGAGTTTGATGTCAATCGCTTTGCAAGCTCCGCCGCCGCGTATGAAACCTATTTTAATGACCATCTGCCGTTTAAAAACGAGCTGGTAGCTCTGCGCACCTCGCTGCTGTACAACAGCTTTGGCATATCGACCTCGCCCCTAGTGCTGGCGGGCACGGACGGCTGGCTGTTTTATCGGGATACACTGCCGGATTTTTACGGCGGTGCGGCTTATACGCAGCAGCAGCTTGCTGCGGCAAAGCAGCGTCTGGTGCGGATGCAAACGCTGTGCAAGGAGCGAAATATCCCGTTTTATGTGATGTTTACACCCAATAAGCTCAGTGTGTACGGCGATGAGTATTTGCCGAAATACGCTGCGCTGCGTGACACGGATGCAGTGCGTATCGAGGCGGCGGTTGACTATCTGCGAACCAACACGACGATTCCGGTTGCGTACCCGCGCGAGGTGCTGCGTCAACACCGCGATGACGCGCTGCTGTACTATAAGCAGGACACGCACTGGAGCGAGCTGGGCGCGTATCTTGCCTATCGCGAATGGTATGAGACCTATGCGGGGGAAACGCTGCCCGCGCTTGCTGAGGCGCAGCTTGTGGACGGCACGCTGCAAAACGACCTTGCACAAATGATGAATATTGCGATGCAGCACGAGCAGTATCACGCCGTGGACTTACAGCGCGGCATCACCGTAAAGCTGGAGTACATGGATTTACAGGCAGGGATTACACGCTGCAGCAGTACCAATCAAAACGGCAAAAAGCTGCTGATGATGCGGGACAGCTTTGCCATGATGCTCATTCCGTATCTTGCGCAGGACTTTGAAGAATCCTTTTTTTATCGACCAACGGATATGGACGCGTTGACGGGGGAAATGCTGGACGAGGAAAAGCCGGACGTTGTGATTTTCGAGCTGGTCGAGCGCAATTTTCACCTGCTGTGTGAGTGAGCGCGGCGTGCTTGCTTATCCGCGCGAGGCAGCCGTAAAAAAACCCGAAAAGCATCGGAAAAGCCGCCAAAACAAGCATTGATTTTACGCATTTTTTGTGGTATACTGAAAAAGCTGTCAGCAAACTGACGCCATCGGCCTTTCGCCGGTGTCATTTACCGGAACGCAGCGCACGGCGCATCCTCTATGATACGCATTCGGCGGTACCGCCACTTCGTTCTTGGCACATCAGAAAAGAGAGGTTTTTATCCATGGAACAGAAAAAAGTAACCATTGAAGCTGCCCGCGTGCACGAGAGCGACACAGGCTCCCCTGAGGTGCAGGTCGCGCTGCTGACCCAGCGCATCAACCACTTGACCGAGCATATGAAGGCCAACAAGAACGACCATCACAGCGAGCGCGGCTTGCTTCGCATGGTCGGTCGCCGCCGCAATCTGCTGGCATACCTGCAGAAAAAGGACATCGCGCGTTACCGTGCTCTCATTGCAAAGCTGGGCCTGCGCAAGTAAGAACTGATAAGGCAGACGACATTGCGCCGTCTGCCTTTCTGTGTGTTTTAACCGCCTGTCGGGGGTGATAAGCGCTTTGTGTTGTTAGCAATGAATCCAGCGTTTTTGCCTTTTTTCGCGAAAAAGCGCTGCATTAATTGCTAAAGCCAAGGTGCCTTGCCCGCGACAAAATCATCATTCAAGGAGGCTATTATGGCTATCGAATTTGCATCGAAGAAAGAGACTTTTCCCAACTACAAAAAGTTTGAGACAACGCTTGCCGGACGTCCCTTTGTTGTGGAGACCGGTAAAATGTGCGTGCTGTCCGGTGGCAGCTGTCTTGTGCGCTACGGTGACACCGTTGTAATGTGCAACGTCACCATGAGCGATAAGCCGCGCGACGGCATCGACTTTTTCCCGCTCAGCGTGGATTTTGAGGAAAAAATTTATGCGGTGGGCCGCATTCCCGGCAGCTTTATGCGCCGTGAGGGTCGCCCCGGCGAAAAGGCCGTGCTGACAAGCCGCGTCATTGACCGCCCCATCCGCCCGCTGTTCCCCAAGGACATGCGCAACGATGTGGCTGTTGTGATGACCGTCATGAGCGTCGATCAGGATTGCAGCCCTGAGGTTGCCGGCATGATCGGTACTTCAATCGCCTTGTCCATCTCGAGCATCCCGTGGAAAGGCCCCATCGGCGGCGTATTTGTCGGCCTTGTGGACGGCGAAATTGTCATCAATCCCACCGAGGAGCAGCGCAAGGTGTCCGACCTGCAGCTTACGGTTGCGGCAAGCCACACCAAAATTGTCATGATTGAGGCGGGCGCGAACGAGGTGGACGAAACCACCATGCTGAACGCCATCAAGGCGGGCGACGCGGAGATTCAAAAGATTCTCACCTTTACCGACGAGATTGTCGCCGCCGTTGGCAAGCCGAAAATCGAGTTCCAGAGCATGGAGCTTGACCACGATTTGTTTGAAGAAGTGAAGGGCGCGTTCCTCGACGACTTTAAGGCCGCGATGGATACCGACGACAAGACCGTGCGCGATGCGCGTCTGCTGCCCATCCGCGACAAAATCACGGAGAAATATGCCGAGCAGTGGGGCGCGGGCACCATTGAAGAAATTATGTACAAGATGCAGAAATACGTCGTGCGCCGTTGGCTGCTTGACGATGGCAAGCGCGTGGACGGACGCGGCATCAACGAAATTCGCCCGCTTGCGGCGGAGGTTGGCTTGCTGCCGCGCGCGCATGGCAGCGGTATGTTCACCCGCGGTCAGACGCAGGTTTTGACCACCTGCACACTGGGCACGCTGCGCGACGCGCAGATTGTGGACGACATCAGCACCGACACCGCAAAGCGCTATATGCACCAGTACAATTTCCCGCCGTACTCCGTGGGTGAGGCGCGTGCGCCGCGCAGCCCCGGCCGCCGCGAAATCGGTCACGGCGCTTTGGCGGAGCGCTCTCTCCTGCCCGTACTGCCCAGCGAGACAGAGTTCCCGTATGCGCTGCGCCTTGTCTCTGAGGTGCTAAGCTCCAACGGCTCCACCAGTCAAGCCTCCATCTGCGGCAGCACGCTGGCGCTGATGGACGCGGGCGTGCCCATCAAGGCGCCGGTCGCGGGCATTAGCTGCGGCCTCATCACCGAGGGCGAGCGCTGGATGACCATGCTGGATATTCAAGGCGTGGAGGATTTCCACGGCGACATGGACTTCAAGGTAGGCGGCACGCTGAAGGGCATCACCGCCATCCAGATGGACATGAAGGTGGATGGTTTAACGTATGAAATCATCGCGGAGGCATTTGAAAAGTGCAAAAAAGGCCGCGAGTTTATCTTGAACGATATCATGATGCCGGTCATTGCCGCGCCGCGCACCGAGGTGAGCGAGTACGCGCCCAAGATGGAAGCCATCAAGATTGATGTTGAGAAAATTCGCGATGTCATCGGCAAGGGCGGCAAGGTTATTCAAGAAATCTGCGCGAAATTCAACGTAAAAATCGACATCGAGGAGGACGGCAGCGTCTATATTTCCTCGCCGAAAAAGGCGGACATTGAGGCCGCGAAATCCACCATCAAGACCATTGTGGAGGACCCTGAGGTGGGCGCCATCTACAAGGGTCGCGTGACACGCCTGATGACCTTTGGCGCGTTTGTGGAAATTGCACCGGGCAAGGAGGGTCTTGTCCACATTTCGAAGCTTGACACAAAGCGTGTGGAAAAGGTCGAGGATGTTGTCGCCGTGGGTGACGAGCTGCTTGTCAAGGTGACAGAAATCGACCAGCAGGGTCGCATCAATTTGTCGCGCAAGGATGCGCTGACGGATTTGGCCGCCAAGCAGGAACAGGCGTAAAAGCCGCGCTGCGCAAAACAGCAAGCGAGCAGAGGCCGAACATGGTTCGACCTCTGTTTTTATGTGCATAGAATAAAAGGGCAAACACAAGGAAAGAGGAAGCATGAAAATGACGGGAAAACAAGCGCGCAGCAATCTGCTGCTGCTGCTTACAGCATTGATTTGGGGCTGTGCCTTCGTAGCGCAAAGCGCCGGTATGGACTATGTGGGACCGTTTACGTTTAATAGCGCACGCAGCTTCATTGGCGCGATATTTTTGCTGCCGTGCATTGCACTGATCGATAAAATGAACGGGCGCAAGCCGTCTTTATGGGGTGCTGCCGCAACAAGACAGCAGCGCAAAATGCTGCTGCTGGGCGGCGTGGCGGTGGGCTGTGTGCTGACGGTTGCCAGCGGCGTGCAGCAAATCGGCATCATGGATACCACCGTGGGGAAGGCGGGCTTTATTACGGCGCTTTACATTATTATTGTGCCGCTGCTAGGGCTTTTTGCGGGGCGACAGCCGGGGATACGCGTCTGGGTTGGCGTGGGACTTGCCGTGTTCGGGATGTATCTGCTGTGCATGACACAGGGTCTGTCCATTGGCAAGGGAGATTTTTACGTGTTTCTGTCCGCCGTCGGTTTTGCACTGCATATTCTTATCATTGACTATTTTTCCGGCAGGGTGGATGGCGTGCGCATGGCCTGTATGCAGTTTTTTGTGTGCGGGATGTTGAGCGCCGTGCCGGCGCTTTTGTTTGAGCGCCCATCCGTGGCGGCACTTTTTTCCGCATGGGCACCGCTGCTCTATGCGGGTGTGCTGTCGTGCGGCGTGGGCTATACGCTGCAAATTGTGGCGCAAAAGCACACAGAGCCAACGATTGCCTCGCTGCTTATGAGCCTTGAATCCGTGTTTGCGGTGCTGGCGGGATGGGTAGTGCTGCATGAAACGCTGACCCTGCGCGAGGGCTTGGGCTGTGCACTGGTATTCGCAGCCATCATTCTGGCGCAGCTGCCGCAGCACAAAAAGATATCCGTCGGGGCAGCAGATGGCGTGTGCGGGGAAGAACCGAAGATGCCTTGAGTGCGCTTTGGCCGGAAGCCGCAAAGTCATCACGCAAAAAACGCAATAGGGACAAAGAAATGAAAAAGTCACGCCGCCGCGCTGCAAAAAAAGCAGCGCGGCGGCGTGACTTTACGGTTTTACACAAGTGCCCCATGAGTGCCCGATTGAAAAAGTGCAGCGGATTTGCAGGGGGGTTACAGCAAAAATACCGCGCTGCAAAAATCAGATGCAGTAGTCATCACCCTGTGTAGTCAATGCAGTCAAGGACTCTAGCGTTACACTGTCTGCATACTGTTCTACCGTGCTCTGCATCCCTTTCCAGAAATGCAGAGCGGCGCATGCCTGCGTACGCGCACAGGCGGGCGTGTCGTGGACAAGACAGGCCACGGGCGCAAGCCCGCCCTCAGCCGCGCGCAAAATATCACCTGCCGTGCAGACAGCCGCATTGCGCGCAAGACGATAGCCCCCGCCTGCACCGCGCACGCTTTGCACAAGCCCCGCGCGTGCCAGCGGCGGAACAATTTGCTCAAGATATTTGACGGAGATATCCTGCCGTGCGGCAATCTCCTTGAGCGGCACGGCAACACCGTCGCTGTGCAGGGCTAAATCTATCATCAACCGCAGGGCATAGCGCCCTTTTGTAGAAAACTGCATCGAACGACCCCCTTTTGATTGCGATGTAATCAGTATACTGCAAAAAATAATTTTTGCAAAGGGTTGCAATTTAAAAAAAGCACAGTATAATTATATCATACTAATCCTATAGGCTTTAAGAAATTTAAAAGGAGAAAAAACGATATGAAAATCTACGAAAATATCACCGAGCTTGTGGGAGAAACTCCGCTGCTGCACCTTGGAAAGATGGAACAGCAGGCAGGCGCGGCGGCGACGATTTTGGCAAAGCTGGAAGCGTTTAATCCGGCGGGCAGCGCAAAAGACCGCATTGCCAAGGGGATGCTGGATGCGGCACAGGCGGCGGGGAAGCTAAAGCCCGGCAGCGTGATTATAGAGCCGACAAGCGGAAACACGGGCGTAGGGCTTGCGGCTGTGGCGGCGGTGCGCGGCTATCGCGTTGTGCTTACCATGCCGGAGAGCATGAGCATGGAGCGCCGCAATCTGCTGAAGGCATATGGCGCGGAGCTGGTGCTGACGGACGGCGCAGCAGGCATGACGGGCGCGATTCAAAGGGCGAAGGAGCTTGCCGAAGTAACGCCGGACAGCTTTATTCCGGGACAGTTCGAGAACGCGGCAAATCCCGCGGCGCACTATGCGGGCACAGGGCCTGAAATCTGGCGCGACACCGACGGAAAGGTGGACATTTTTGTCGCGGGTGTCGGTACGGGCGGCACGCTATCGGGTGTGGGCAAGTATCTAAAGGAGCGCAACCCCGCCGTGCGCATTGTGGCGGTGGAGCCGAAGGGGTCGCCCGTGCTGAGCGAGGGGCATGCGGGTTCGCATAAAATACAGGGCATCGGTGCGGGCTTTGTGCCGGCGACGCTCGACACCGCGGTTTATGATGAAATCATTGCGGTGGAAAACGAGGACGCATTTGCCACAGGGCGTGCCTTGGCGCGCACCGAGGGCGTGCTGGCGGGCATTTCGTCGGGCGCGGCGGTATGGGCAGCGCAGCAGCTGGCAAAACGGCCGGAGAACGCGGGCAAAATCATTGTGGCGCTTTTGCCCGACACGGGCGAGCGGTATCTGTCCACGCCGATGTTTTCGGAGGAAGCAGGCACAAGCGCATCCGCCATCGGATGAATGGCGCACGGGCAAGCCGAACCAAAAGCGAGTGCATGAAAAAAAGGGCAAAAGGGCAGGAAAGCCTGTGCTGTGCGTGACATTTTTGCGCGCGCATGGTATACTAAGCGGCAGAGAAAGGCGAGGCGCTTTGTCCCGGAGCGGCTTTGCAACACAAGACGGAAGGGGGGAGCGCATGATCGTGTTAAAGCTGTATTTTCACATTGCGGCGGCACTGAAAAAGGGTGTGTATCGGTTGATTTATGGTCGGCGCGTGCACTTTGGACGCAAAACCACATTCCGCCGGTCACTGGCACTTGCCATAGAAAAAACGGGAAGTGTCAGCATCGGGGATGGCTGCTTTTTCAACAACGGCTGTTCCATCAGCAGTCAGTGCGGTGTCACAATAGGCGCGGGCACTGTTTTTGGAGAGCGCGTGAGCATTTATGACCACGATCACGCCTACCGCAATTTGGCGCTTCCCGCAGGCGCACAGGGCTACACCACAGCGCCCGTCGTCATCGGCGCGGGGTGCTGGCTTGGCAGCAATGTCACGGTGCTGAAGGGCACGGTGCTGGGCGATCATGTTGTGGTGGGCGCGGGGTGTGTGCTGCGCGGCATCATTGCGTCCGACACGCTTGTCACACAAGGGACAGACTGCATGCAGCGTCCCATCGGCGGCAGCGCAAAAGCAGATTGAAAAAGCGGGGAAACGCAGCGTTGCTTTGCCCAAAAGCAGCCTGTCACCCCGGCAAGACGATAGGACAAAAACGCCCTTGAAGCGAACTTCAAGGGCGTTTTGCTATTGCGGTGCTTTTTCTTTTGCCGTGCGCTGTGCAAGCGAAATCGCCTGCGGCTTTGCCTCGCCCCAGTGCTCCTTGACGATGCGTCCGCCCTCTGTCAGCAGCAGCCCGATTGTTCGCGTAAGCTGCGTGCGATCCTCTGCGCTCATGTGCGTCATGGTGGAGGCGACGCTGCTCAGCGTCTGCCACGCGTTGCCCGTCAAATCGCCCACGGTGTTGGCGTTTGTCGCGTCCAGCACCGTGAATAAAATATCCACAAGAGCCTCGCGCTGGGATCTGTCCATCTTGCCAATCCATGCGTGCAGCGATGCGTCTAACAGCTTTGCACCGCTGCCAAGCTCCGGCACTGTCTCAAAATGTGTCCCAAGCACCTGCCACGATGTCGGGTCGTGCTGCATAATGCCAACATTGGTGCTTTTTACAACGGTATAGTCGTCCTCATGCTCCAGCAGCATGCCGATGATGGAGGACTGCGGCACGATGGTGTCGATGCGCGGCAGCATGGCGCGGTAGGCATCGCTTTGCGTCATGCTTTTGTCAAAGCCCGGCCCGTCGTTATCGTATACGGCTTGAATGCGCGTTTTGATGTCGTCAGAGCAGCATACGGCGGCGTAGGCCGCAAGGTTGCCGCCCTTGCTGTGACCGCCAAGCAGCAGCGGCCCGTGAAACGCCTTTGCCACATCGCTGAGATAGGAAACAGCCGTAAGCTGCGAGGGCACGGGCGTGATGAAGCTCATGTTAAAGTCTTCTTTCCAGCCGACGATGGTGTCATCGGTGCCGCGATAGGAAACGTATACCGTGTTGTCCGGCAAACGCATGCACAGTGCAGAAAACTGCTCCTCCGCGGCGGGGTCAATGCGGCTGACATAATGCGACAGCCGCACGCCGCCAAAGCGAACGCTCTGCCCCGCCTTTTGCAGCACAAACGCGGCGTTTTTAATAAAAGAAGCCTTTGCGTGCACCGATTCCTCCGTGTGGAGCGCGAAAAAGCGATTTGCTGCCTCTGCCAGCGTCATGCTGCTGTCCGCAGAGAAAAAATCGTCCAGCTCCACATAGGAAATGTATGCCAAAATTAAATTATCCACGCGGTTAAAGGGCGATGCCGCAAAGGAAATATCCCCCCGCCAGTCAAGGTAGTCAAACATATTTGCCATAGCTGTTCTCTCCCGTCATCACTCAATCGTAACTGTACTCTGAAAGGGCGCGCCATGCAGCGCTTTTAAAGCGGACGTGCGGGCGTTTGCCCGCAGCACAGCTCCACCGTCTTTTCGGTAAAGCTCTCCGCGTCAAAATGTGGGTTTTTTAGCTGCTTTTGCACCAGCATACCGTCCATTGCGGTCAGCAGCAGCCATGCAAGATAGTGCGCGTCCGCGCAGGGCAGGCGCAGCGTCAGCTTTTCGGTCAGCGTCTGCTCGAACTGATGATACAGCTCGATATAGCGCGTGCGCACCGCCGTGTGTCCCGACACCGCCGCACCGATGAGATACAGCCGTAAATTTCCCAGCGCACTGCCCGTGCCGTATTGCAGCACATAGCGAATCAGACGCGGTGCGCGCGTGTCCTTGTCGCGGTTTTCGGCCCACGCATCCAGCTCCTTTGCCAGAGCGGCAATGTGCTCCTCGCATAAATCCAGCAGGATATCATCCTTGCTGCTATAGTAGTAATATAAGGTGCCCTTGCTGATCTCCGCCGCCGTGGCGATGCCGGCAAGCGTCACGCTTTCAAACGACGTTGTTTGCAGCAGCTCTGCCGTTGTTTGTAAAATTTTTTCCTTGATGTTCGCATTGCGCGGTGCAGCCATACGCATCCCCCTTTTTGCAGCCGAATCTACTGTATTCAGTATACGTTTTTTTGCGCAAAACGTCAATGTCAGAAGCACTTCGCACCCCGCAGTGCGGCAGGCGGCGGGCGGCAAAAAGATTTGACAAGTGTGTGCGCGCGTGCTAAAATAATTACAAGGATAAGTCGGTCGAACGACCGACAAGGAGGGAAAAAGCTGTGTCAGCTTTGCAAAAGCTACAAAAAAAATTAGAAAAGCGGTTTGGAAATCACGTCGCGGCAGAGCTTGCAAGCGGGGTTGTCACGCTGACCGGCCATGTGGAGACATGGGAGGAAAAGGTGACGGCCGGTCGTCTGTGTGCAGATAAAAAGAGCCGCCGTATGCTGGTAAACGACATTGACTGTCCCGAACAGAGTGCGCCGCAGCGCCTGCCTGCGCTGCGGGATGATACGCTGGACGGACAAACACCTGACGTGCTGGTTATCGGCGCGGGTGTGGTGGGCTGTGCCATTGCACGCGAGCTTGCGCGTTGGAAGCTTGACACGCTGCTGCTTGAGAAAGAGCACGACGTGGCGCTGCACGCGTCCGGTCGCAACGACGGCATGGTGCATCCGGGTGTGGATTTGCATCCGTGGCAAATCAAGCAGCACTACGATTTGCGCGGCAACGCCATGTATGCCGAGCTTTGCCGCGCATTACAGGTGCCTTATCAGCAGATAGGCCAGCGCGTGTGCTTTGATAAGCCGTGGATGCGTCCGCTTCTCTGCATTGCGCCCGTCTATTGGCACCGCATGGGCGTGCCCTGTACGTATGTTTCGCAAAGGGAGCTGCGCGCGGCGGAACCGGAGATGAACAAAGCGGCGGTCTGTGCGCTGTCGTTTCCGACGGCGGGCATTGTGTGTCCGTATGGCCTGACCATCGCTTACGCGGAAAACGCGGTGCAGAATGGTGTGCGCCTTTCGCTGGATACCGCTGTGCTTGACATGACCGTGGAAAACGACATTATCACCGCCGTGCAGACAAACAGAGGTACGCTGCACCCGCGCGTTGTCATCAACGCGGCAGGTGTGTTCAGCGACGTGGTGGCGGGCATGGCGGGCGACCGCTTTTTTTCCATCCATCCGCGCCGCGGCACAAACTCCATTGTTGATAAAAAGGCGGCGCATCAAATTCGCACCATCGCGTCTATGATGGGAACCGCTGCCACAAAAACTGCGCACACAAAGGGCGGGGGCTGTGTGCGCACGGTGGACGGCAACCTGCTGGTTGGGCCGGACGCGGTGGAAACGCCGCAGCGCGAGGATTTTTCCACCGAGGCTGCCAGCGTGCAGGATACGTTTGAAAAGCAGAAAAAAACCTCGCCGCAGCTTTCGGAGCGCGACAATATCACGTATTTTACGGGGGTGCGCGCCGCGACCTACGAGGAGGACTTTGTCATTGGACCGGGGCGTAAAACAAAAAATCTGCTTCACGCCGCAGGCATCCAGTCGCCGGGGCTGACCGCCGCACCCGCCATTGGCGTGGATGTGGCACAAATGGCAGCAGACATGCTGCGTGCGCAGGGGCACGCTGTGCAGCCGAATGAAAAATTTGATCCCGTGCGCCCGGCGATTCCACGCGCGGCGGAGCTGCCGGACGATCAGCGCGACGCGCTGATTCGTGAGAATCCGGATTTCGGCATCGTTGTGTGCCGCTGTGAGGAGGTCAGCCGCGGCGAGATTGTTGCGGCGCTGCACCGCCCCGTGCCCTGCGACACCGTGGACGGCGTAAAGCGGCGTGTGCGTCCGGGGATGGGACGCTGCCAAGGCGGTTTCTGCGGGCCGTTTGTCGCGCAGATTATCGCGCAGGAACTGGGTGCGCCGCTTGCAAGCGTCAAAAAGAGCGGTGACGGAAGCGAGCTGCTGTTCGGCAGCACGAAGGCGGTGTCGCGACCGATGCACGATGGGAGCGACAGCCACCGACCGCTTGCGGCCGAGCGGAGCGAGGAGGTGTCGCGACCGATGCACGATGGGAGCGACAGCCACCGACCGCTTGCGGCCGAGCGGAGCGAGGAGGTGTCGCGACCGATGCACGATGGGAGCGACAGCCACCGACCGCTTGCGGCCGAACGAAGTGAGGAGGTGTCGCGCAATGACAGTGCAAGATAACAGCCGGTATGATGTAGCCGTCATCGGCGGCGGTCCCGCAGGGCTTGCGGCAGCACTCGCGGCTGACAAAGCGGGCGCGCGTGTGCTGCTGTCAGAGCGTGAGGCACAGCTTGGCGGCATTTTAAAGCAGTGCATTCACGACGGCTTCGGCCTTGTGCGCTTTGGAAAAAAGATGGCGGGGCCAGAATACGCACAGTATTTTATTGACGAAATACAACAAAGCAATGTCACGGTGTCGCTGCTTACCTTTGCCTCGCGCATCCGGCGCACAGCCGAGGGCATACAGCTTGCCCTTGTCACGCGCGAGGGCATGCGCCATGTCACAGTCAACAGCCTTGTGCTGTCAACCGGCTGCCGCGAGCGCACGGCGCGTCAGGTGGCAATCCACGGCACGCACCCCGCAGGCGTGTACACGGCGGGCGCGGCGCAGTATTATACCAATATTCTCGGACAACTGCCCGCAAAGCGGTGCGTGGTGCTGGGCAGCGGCGACATCGGCTTGATTATGGCGCGCCGCCTGACGCTGGAGGGGGCACAGGTGCTTGGCGTGTACGAGGCAAAGTCCGCGCCCAGCGGCCTTGCGCGCAACATTGCACAGTGCTTGACCGATTTTGACATTCCGCTCTACACAAGCAAAACAATCACGCGCGTGTTTGGCGCACAGCGGCTGACGGCGGTTGAAATTGCCGATGTGGACGATGCGATGCGCCCGATTGCAGGTACGCAGCAAATTCTTTCGTGCGATACGCTGATTCTGTCGGTGGGCTTGATTCCCGAGGATGAACTGGCTGAGACACTGGACGTGCCGCTGGATGCGCGCACAAAAGGGCCTGTCTGCGACCAGACGGGCGCAAGCATGCAGCCGGGGATTTTTGTGTGCGGCAACGCGCAGCACGTAAACGACCTTGTGGATTATGTGTCCGAGAGCGGCGAGCGCGCGGGCGCGTCGGCGGCGGCGTATGCCGCAAGGGGTCAGAAAGCAAAAACCGACGGCAAAGCAAGCGAGGATCAAGGCGGGACAAATGGCAGGGCGGCGGAGCCTGCCGCCGCAAATGCCTTGCGCGCCTATGCCGCCGTAGAGCCGGACGGCACGCTGCTGTATGCCGTGCCGCAGCGCCTTGCCCTGGACGCGCCGCTTTGTGACGTTGTGCTCTTTTTTCGCAGCGCGCAGGAGCGCGGCGCAAGTCTGCTGCGCATTTGCGCGGATGGCAGAGAAATTTTCACCAAAAAATACCGCGGTCTGCGCCCGCCCGAAATGGAGCGCGTGACCATTGATTTTTCGGCGGCGGGGCTTGCTGCAAACAGCCGCGTCACGCTGACGCTGGAGGAGCTGCCGAACCCAAGCTCCCCTAAGAGCGGCGGCTGCCGTCCGCTTGTGACCGAACAAAGTGAGGTGCGCTAACATGGATTTAACCTGTATTGTCTGCCCGCAGGGCTGCCGCATGACCGCTGTCAAAACGGAAAAAGGCATCACCGTGACGGGCAACACCTGCCCGCGCGGTGCAAAATTTGCCGAGAGCGAGCTGACAAATCCGATGCGCAGCGTCACCACCACCGTAGCGAGCGCGCTGCCCGGCATTCCCGTGCTGCCCGTGCGCACTGACGGGGAGGTGCCCAAGCGCTGCGTGCCCGAGGTGCTGCGCGCGTGCGGCGCGTATTTGCTGACAAACGCTGTGCGCTGCGGCGACATTGTAATCAAAAATGCGGCGGACACGGGCGTTGACATGATTGCAACGCGCACAACGCAGAATATGTGATGCGCGCCGCAAAGCTGTGAGAAAATACACACCGGTACAAAACATCAAAAATTCGCCCCACATCGAAAGGAGAACACATTATGTCACATCCTTACCAGGGCTTTGAACCGAAATGGGTCAATCAGCCCATCCCCAAAAATTCCTATCGCTCGCTTTTCAAGTGGGGCGATCCCGACCGCATTAAGCCGCCCAAGGAAAGCCTGTACAAAATGATGAAGGAAGCATTTCACTTGACGGATGCGGACTTTTCGCAGTATACTGAAAACACAGGATTCGATGCGGTCAAGTTCGATTTGCCGATTCATCTGACCGAGGTGCAGCTTGCTGCTTTTCGTCAGCTTGTCGGCGAGGATTTTGTGCGCACGGACGACTATGCGCGCCTGTCGGTGGCCTATGGCAAAACCATGTATGACATCCTGCGCCTGCGCCGCAAAATTGCGGAGAATGTGCCGGATGCGGTGCTGTATCCCGACACAAAAGAGCAAATTGAACAGATTGTCGCGTACTGCGCCAAAGAAAAAATCCCCGTGTATGTGTACGGCGGCGGCTCGTCCGTCACGCGCGGCGTAGAGTGCATGAAGGGCGGCATTTCGCTTGACATGCGCCTGCGCTTTAACAAGGTGGTCGCGTTCAACGAGACAGACCAGACCATCACCGTGGAGGCCGGCATGAGCGGGCCAAAGCTGGAAGAAATGCTGAACAACGCACCGGCAGTATTCGGCGCAAAGCGCGGGTACACCTGCGGGCACTTTCCGCAGAGCTTTGAATACTCGTCCGTGGGCGGCTGGGTCGTCACGCGCGGCGCGGGGCAAAACAGCACCTATTACGGCTGCATCAGCGACATTGTGCTGGCGCAAAGCTACGCAACGCCCGTCGGCACCATCAGCACGGATACGGCTCCGCGCAAGGCCGCCGGCCCGGATATCAACCAGCTGATGATGGGAAGCGAGGGCACGTTTGGCGTGCTGACGCATGTGACGCTTAAAATTTTCCGCCATATGCCAGAGACCATCCGGCGCTTTTCGTTTATGTTCCGCGACTGGGCGACCGCACAGGCTGCCGCGCGCGAAATGATGCAGTGCGAGGCGGGGCACCCGTCCGTGTTCCGCCTGTCCGACCCGGAGGAGACGCAGATTATGCTGCGTCTGTATGGCGTGGATGAAACGCCGCTGATGCACCTGTTTCGGCTGCGCGGCTTTCAAGAGGGCGAGATGTGTTTGTATCTCGGCTTTACCAACGGCGAAGCGGGCTTTTCCAAAAACTGCGCCAAGGTCATGCACCGCGTGGCAAAGCAGTTTGGCGGCATGAGCCTGACGGGTGCCGTGACGCGCGGCTGGGAAAAGGGGCGCTTCGATGACCCGTATATGCGCGACACGATGCATGATTTCGGCATTGTGATGGATACTATGGAGTGCACGGTCAACTGGAGCAATATGACGCAGGTGCACGCCGACGTGCGCAAGGTGGTCAAGGCGCGCCCGAACACGCTGTGTCTGACGCATATGAGCCATGTCTACCCGCAGGGCGCGAACCTGTATTGGATTTTCATCACACGCATCAGCGACCCCGAAGAATTTAAGGCGTATCACGCGAGCATTTTGTCGGCGATTCAAAAATCCGGCGCGTCCATGAGCCATCACCACGGCATCGGAAAAATGTTTGCCCCGTGGCTGGAGGGCAGCCTCGGCCGCAACGAATACGCAATTTTCCGCGCGCTGAAGCAGCATTTTGACCCCGATAATATCATGAATCCCGGCGGAACGCTGGGGCTTGACCTTGCGGAGGCAGAAAAGAAATTCCTGCGCAGCGACATGCAATAAACAGCGTCCGGAAAAACTTGCTGTATGCCGCAGGGTGCCATTTTGAAGAAAAAACACACACTGTTTCGTTTCATGTGCAGAAGGCAAAAAGGGAGGCGAGCATATGGTTCTTTCCATTATGACAAATTTGCTGCTTGCAGCAGGGATTCTGCTGGGCGGCTACAGCATTTATTTTTTGATTATTGCGCTGTGGGGTCTGCGCAGCGCGCCAAAAGCGCCCGTGGCATCGCCGAAAACACAGTTTGCCCTTGTGGTGGCGGCGCGCAACGAAGCGGCTGTCATCGGGCATCTGGTGGACAGTATGCTTGCGCTGGACTATCCGCGAGAGCTGTTTGAGGTGATTGTCGCGCCCAACAACTGCACCGACGATACCGCGGCTGTGGCAAAGGCGCATGGCGCAAAGCTTTTTATTCCGCAGGGGCCGGTACACAGCAAGGGCGAGGTATTGGCGCAGGTGGTGGACAGCGTGATACTGCCGGGGCACTACGACGCAATGTGCGTATTTGATGCGGATAACCTTGTGGACGGCGCGTTTTTGCAGCATATGAATGCGGAGCTGCTCTGCGGCGCGCAGATTGTGCAGGGCTTTCGCGACAGTAAAAATCCGCGCCAGAGCGCGATGTCCGGCTGCTATTCCATCTGCTATTGGATGGTGAACCGCTTTTATAACCGCGGGCGCGCCGCGCTGGGGCTTTCGGCGCTTGTGAACGGCAGTGGATTTGCGATCTCGCGCGATATGCTGCTGACGCTTGGCGGCTGGCATACAAAAACCATGACCGAGGACTATGAAATCAGCGCGCAGTGCGCCCTTGCGGGCGGGCGCGTGACATTTTGCGAGGAGGCGCGCGTCTACGACGAGCAGCCGATTACCTTTGGCGAGAGCTGGAAGCAGCGCCGCCGCTGGACGACAGGCAGCTTGCAGGGGATGCGTTTGTACGGCGGCGAGCTGTTCAAAAATGTTGTGCTGCGGCGCAGCGCCGTTTGCCTTGATTTGTACCTGACCTTTTTAATGCCGCTGGTGCAGGTCATCAGCCTTGTGTGCGGCATGGGCAGCGTGGCAATCATTGTGCTGCGCGGGACGCTGCTGCTGCACGGCGTGCTGGTACACGGCGCGACCATCGCCATGCTTTTTGTGTGTATCAGCCTGCTTTTGGCCATTGGCGGCAGCATGCTGCTGGCGGCGTTTGTGGTGGTTTTACAGCGCATGCCGCTGCGCGACATGGCAAAGGGCATTGTGACCTATTGGGTGTTTTTGCTCAGCCATATGGCGCTGACCCTGCTCAGCTTTGTGCGCCAGAAAACAGTATGGGAGCCGGTTGCCCACACGGCGGCCGTCAGCCTTTCTCAAATTCAAAAAAAATAAACGCACGCATAAAAGCGGCGCACATGGCAGTGATCTGCTGTGTGCGCCGCTTTTATGCAAAAAAACGAACCTGCACCGGCGGGGCTGCGCCGAGCGGATCAAAATGCGAACGGGTGTCGTGCGGCTTTTTGCCCAAAAAAACCGCATGCAGCAAGGAATACAGCAGTGGGATTTCGCATGGCTGCTGTGCATCGTCTGTGACCGGCACATAGAATCGCCCTGCAAGGGCATTGATCGCAGGTTCGCAAGCTGTAAATATAAAAAGCGTCAAGGTTTAGGAAAACTGCGATACAGGCTGCGCCACAATTTTTTTGCACAAGCACAGTAGGATCCCTTTATTTTAAGGGGGTCTTTGTGCTATACTGAAGAAGCACGAAGCGGGCACAGAGCCGCCCGCAAGGACAAAAAGAAAACAAGGGTGAGGTGAGCAAAAAATGGACGACGGCAGTAGCTGCGGGAATCGAAAAAGGCAAAGAACCTGCGGCTGTTTTGCCGCGTCTGTTTTGCGCCGCTGATTTTTCCCGCTGCATCTTGCCACTGTCAAAGCCGGCAGTATGTACTGCCCAAATTTGAGGCTGGAGGATGAGGGACATGAAAGACCCAAAAGAAATCAATGAAAGCACCGGCGCGGTTGATGACCGCAATCAGGAGCAGGAGCTGCTTAAAATCATTCAAAGCGGGGACGCGCCGGAGCAAATCCGAGAGCAGCTTGAAGATTATCACGACAACGATATCGCCTCAGTGTTTTGCCTGCTGACCCAGGAGGAACGCAGACTTTTGTACCGGATTCTCGGCACGGAAAAGCTGTCGGATATCTTTGCCTATCTTGACGATGTGGCTGTTTATATTGAGGAGCTGGATTCCGAAAAAGCGGCGGATATCATCGAGACAATGGACTCTGACGATGCGGTTGACGTGCTGGAGGAGCTGGACGACGACAAGCGCACAGAGCTGTTTGATCTTGTCAACGACGAGGCAAAGCATGATATTACGCTGATTGGCTCTTACAGCGACGACGAAATCGGCAGCAAGATGACGACCAATTTTGTCGTCATCCGCAAGGATATGTCTGTCCGGCAGGCGATGAGGGCACTGATCAGCCAGGCGGCAAAGAACGATAATATTTCAACGCTGTACGTGCTGAATGCCGATGATACGCTGTGCGGCGCGCTTGCGCTGAAGGACTTGATTATCGCGCGCGACGGCACGGAGCTGGAATCGCTTGTCATCACGTCCTACCCCTATGTGTATGCAACAGAAACCATCGACACCTGCATCGAGCAGTTAAAGGACTACTCCGAGGCCTCCATCCCTGTGCTGGACGACGCGCACAAGGTCATTGGTGTCATCACCGCGCACGACGTTGTCGAGGTGGTTGACACCGAGATGGGCGAGGACTACGCAAAGCTTGGCGGCTTGCTTGCCGAGGAGGATTTGCAGGAGCCGGTGCTGATGAGCGTAAAAAAGCGCATTCCGTGGCTGATTATCCTGCTGTTTCTCGGACTTGTCGTCTCGGCGGTCGTGGGTGCGTTTGAATCGGTGGTAAAGCAGCTGACCCTGATCATCTGCTTTCAGTCGCTGATTCTTGACATGGCGGGCAATGTGGGCACACAGTCGCTGGCGGTGACCATCCGCGTGCTGATGGACGAAAATCTCACCGCGCGTCAGCGCTGGCAGCTTGTGCTCAAGGAAATCCGCGTGGGCGCGTACAACGGCCTTGCGCTGGGCGCGCTTGCGTTTGTGTGCATCGGCATTTATCTTATGATCAAGGCAAATCCGGCGTATTTTTCGTTTGCGGTATCGGGCTGCATCGGCATTTCACTGCTGCTTGCCATGATTGTATCAAGCTTTATGGGCACCATTATCCCGATTTTGTTTCACAAGCTGGGCGTTGACCCCGCAGTCGCGTCCGGCCCGCTGATTACCACCGTCAACGATTTGGTGGCGGTCATCACCTATTACGGCCTTGCATGGCTGCTGCTGCTGAATGTGCTGCATCTGGCGGGCTGAGACGCGCGGCGAAGAACCCCGCAAAGGGGAGGACTGACAAAATGAAGCGTTTTAGGAACCTTGTGGCAGGACTGATGACATTGACGCTTTGCACGGCGCTTTTTGCCGGCTGCGGCGAACAGGCGGCAGCCGGTCTAAAACCGACCGCCAGTGAAAAGGAGAGGGTGGCAGTGACAGGGAACGGAAGGGACGGAACCTATGAGAAAAAAGAGGGGACAGCGGTTATCTACCTTGCGGGCGGCTGCTTTTGGGGGATGGAAAAGCTGTGCGCGGCGCTGCCCGGCGTTTTGGATGCGGTCAGCGGCTATGCAAACGGTACGGGGGACACCACCCCCACCTATGCGCTTGTCTGCACGGGCGGCACGGGCTTTCGCGAGACGGTGCGCGTTGTTTACGACCCCGCCGTGCTTCGTCTCGAACAACTGTTGGAAGCCTATTTTCTTGTAATTGACCCCACCGTTTCAAACCGGCAGGGCAATGACACGGGCACGCAGTATCAGACCGGCCTTTATTATAACGATGCGGACAGCGAAGCGGTTGTGGAGCGCGTTGTCGCGGCGGAGAGCAAAAAATACAAGACCTTTGCCGTGGAGCACGGGCCGCTTGTAAATTTTTATGATGCCGAGGCATATCATCAGGATTATCTTGCGAAAAATCCGGGCGGCTACTGCCATATTCCGCAGGTGGAAATTGATGACATTGCCGCGCTGATTGCCGCCGAAAACGCCTACGAAAAGCCTGCGCAGAGCAAGCTGCGCGAGACGCTGAGCGCGCAGCAGTACGAGGTGACCCAAAACGCGGCAACGGAACGCGCCTTTACCGGCGAATACTGGGACAACCACGAGACCGGTATTTATGTGGATATCACAACAGGGCAGCCGCTGTTTCGCTCCTCGGACAAATACGACAGCAGCTGCGGCTGGCCCAGCTTTACGGCACCCATCACCGAGGAGGTTGTGCAGTACCTCACGGACAATTCGCACAGCATGACGCGCACAGAGGTAAAAAGCGCGCTGGGCGACGCGCATCTGGGGCATGTTTTTGAGGGCGATCCCGAATCCCCGACGGGTACGCGTTACTGCATCAACAGCGCGTCGCTGCGCTTTGTCCCGAAATCGGAGATGGAGGCGCAGGGCTACGGCGCATATCTTGTGCTGCTTGACGCATAGCGCTGCGGTTTTCTGCCGGCAGATCAGCGGGGAACTGTTTTTACAAAATATCTGCGGTTAGCCCCCCTGTATTTTGCTGTGAAAATACAGGGGATTTTAAAATTTCCTTCCTCTTTTTTGCGTAAAAATGCGGCAATTTGTCGTCAGTTATGAATTTTCTGTGTATAATGTGATAAATAATTAAATTATCTTTGTGAATTTTGCGGATGGAACAACTAATATATTAGTGCTAATATATTAGTCATGGGGCATCCACAGTTTGCGGCTCTCCGGTTCTTGTGAAAACGGCATAGATGGTATGCTATTTGTTTTTTTGGACGGAAAGGAGGACTTGCGGCACAGCAATCTCATGTTTAAGATGCTTACAATATAACAAGGGAGGAACAATTTTTCATGGAAATTATCGCTGGTATTTTACTGCTTGTCACATTTGTTGGACTGGTTGTATACTGCATGAAGGGCGGCAACCTGCTCGTCGGCTTCATTGTGACATCCATCCTCTGGTGTATCATTGCACAGGTTCCCATCAACGTTGTCGTCAACGACATCTTCGAGGCCTCGGTCGAAAACTATGGCAAGACCATCGCCATCATCGTCTTTGGTGCATGGTTCGGCCGTATGCTTGTTGACACCGGCATCGCGGGTCACATCATCAAAAAGACCGTCGAGCTGGCGGGTGACAAGCCTCTTGTCACAACGCTGCTGCTGTGCATTGTTTGCGCGCTTATCTTTACAAGCGCCTTCGGTGTTGGCTCTGTCATGGCAATCGGTATGATTGTCCTGCCGATTCTGTTCTCGCTCGGCATTGACAAAAAGACCGCGCTGGGTGCTTACATGATGGCGGTTGCGGCAGGTATGTACCTGAACATCGCCTATGTCAACCAGTTCTTCGCAGTGTTCCCCAGCATTCAATACGATGACAAATACATCCGTTTCGCTGTGGTTGCAACCGCAGTCCACATCGCCGTGATGGTTGCCTTTATTCTGTTCAGCTATCTGCGCGCCAAAAAAAGCAGCAAGGCTCGCGCATGGGCGGCAAGCGCGACAACCGATGCAAAGCCGGTCAAGCAGCAGCTTGGTTGGTACTGCATGATCATCCCCTTTATCCCCATCATCATGGTTGCGTTCTTTAAATGGCCGCCGGTTCCCTCGTTCCTGCTGGGCATCGTGCTGGGTCTGCTGTTCACACGCAATTTTACCTCGTACAAGCTGGCCATTGAAAAAATCCAGAAAACCTTGTACGACGGCATCGCCGACAGCGGCCTGCTGATTGGTATGCTGTACAGCGTCAACATTTTCCAGGCTGCTGCAAAGCAGGCAGCACCGCTGCTGCAAAACCTGCTGGGCGGTATCATCCCGACAGTGCCGGTCGTCATTTTGATTGGCTTTTGCATTTTAGCACCGCTTGCACTGTTCCGCGGCCCGCTGATGATTTGGGGCTCCGGCATTGCGCTGGTCTCCATTTTCCAGGCCATGGGCGTGTTCCCGGAAAGCTTCCTGTTCGCACTGTTCCTCATCCCGCCGGTCGCCATTGTGGCCAGCGCGTGCCCGACACAGTCGTGGACCATGTGGGGTCTCAGCTACGCAAAGCTGGAGCCGAAGCAGTACATCAAAACAAACCTTCCCTGGGCATGGATTATTCTGGTCATCGTCGAGGTTTTGGCCTACGTCATGATCGCCTAGTCTGCGGCCCTGTAAGAGCAGTACACTGATATAGTTACAGGCCGGTCTGATGTGATTGTAAGCAGCAGGCCGGCCTGTTTTTAAAAAAATCGGAGGATTTTCATCTATGAGCAACAGAGCAATTCGCATTGGCATCGACGTTGGCGGCACACACACCAAGGCGGTCGCCATTGATAATAATACAAACGAAATTGTGGGCAAGGGCTCCGTCATGACAACGCATCACGACGAGCACGGCGTTGCCACCGGTGTCGTGGAAGCGTTCCGCAAGTGCCTTGCGGAAAACGACATCCGCCCGGAGGAAGTTATCTTCATCGCGCACAGCACCACGCAGGCGACCAATGCACTGCTGGAGGGCGACGTGGCGCGCGTTGGTGTCATTGGCATCAGCAACGGCGGCCTTGAGGGGATGCTTGCCAAGAAGCAGACAAAAATTGCCAACATCGACCTTGGCACCGGCAAATTCATTGAGATTGATCACGCCCATCTCAAAATAAAAGAGATGACCCCCGAAAAGGTCACGGCTACGGTGAAGGAAATGATAGACCAGGGCGACCGCGTCATTGTCGCCAGCAAGGCGTTCGGCGTGGACAACATGGACGAGGAGCATATCATTGCCGCAGAGGCCGAGCGTCAAAACGTGCCCTGCACGGTTGCGTCCGACATCACAAAGCTGTACGGTCTGACCACGCGCACACGCACCGCGGCGCTGAATGCGTCCATTCTGCCCAAAATGCTGGACACTGCAAACTCTACGGAGAGCAGCGTGCGCTCCACAGGCGTAAAGGTTCCGCTGATGATTATGCGCGGCGACGGCGGCGTTATGGAAATTAACGAGATGAAAAAACGCCCCATTTTGACGATGCTCTCAGGCCCCGCCGCAAGCGTAATCGGCGCGCTGATGTACCTGCGCGCCTCCAACGGCATTTATTTTGAGGTGGGCGGCACCTCCACCAATATCGGTGTCATCAAAAACGGACGCCCCGCCGTGGATTATTCCATCATCGGCGGTCACCGCACCTATGTCAACAGCCTTGACGTGCGCGTTTTGGGCGTTGCGGGCGGCAGCATGGTGCGCGCGAAAAAGGGCGAGGTCGTCGATGTCGGCCCGCGCTCCGCACATATTGCAGGCATGGGCTATGCCTGCTTTACCGACACGGCGCTTTTTGAGGGCGCATCGCTGTATCACGTGCGCCCGCGTGAAAATGACCCGGCGGACTATGTTGCCATCAAGCTGAACAACGGCGAGAGTGTCACCATCACGAACACCTGCGCGGCAAACGTGTTGGGCATTTTAGAGGACGGTGACTACGCGCGCGGCAACTACGAATCCAGCTGCAAGGCAATGCAGCTTTTGGCGGACGAGGTCGGCATGTCCATTCAGGATACCGCGAAAGCAATTTTGACGAAATCCTGCGAAAAAATCATTCCCGTCATCGAGGATCTGATCGCCAAGTATAAAATTGAGCGCGAGCAGATTGTGCTGGTGGGCGCGGGCGGCGGCGCGGGTACGCTGCTGACCTTTACCGCCGGCATGATGAAGTTCCAATATCAAATTCCCGAAAATGCAGAGGTCATTTCCTCCATCGGCGTGGCGCTTGCCATGGTGCGCGAAATGGTGGAGCGTACCATCCCCAACCCCACCGCCGCCGACATCGCCCAACTGAAAAAAGAGGCGAAGGAGCTTGCCATGAACAGCGGCGCAGTGGAGGACAGCGTGGAGGTCTATGTGGAAATTGACGATCAAGCGCAAAAGGTGACCGCAATTGCCATGGGCTCCACCGAGGTGAAAACCACCGATTTGATGAAGAATTGCAGCGAGGACGAAGCGCTTGACATTGCCGCGGCCTCCATCGGCGTTGACAAAGGCGAGGTGAAGCTTGCCGCAACAAACGGCTTGATTTATGTTGCCACGGCGGAAAAGGGCGGCAAAGAGCAGGTGCGCGTTGTGGACAAAAAGGGCTTTATTAAAATTCAGCGCTCGAACGGCATGGTGCAGAGCACCACAATGGAAAACGCCACCGATACGCTGAAAAAAATGTGGGACAGCGCCAGCAACTTCTCAGCCGAGGTGCGCATCAATCCGGATGTTTACGCAATTGCCGGCTCCCGCGTGCTGGATTATTCCGGCGTGCCTGAGTTTGTTCAGGTTTCCGGCCTGATTGAAGCCGAGCTTTGCGACCGTGCGCCTGAAGATGATTTGATTCTGGTGCTTGCCCGCAACGAGCTGTAATGCAGCCCGTGCGGTATGATCGCGCCGACCTGCGCGAAGCCGTGCTGGCAGCGCTTGCCCGCACGGACGGCACCTGGTACGGCAGGACGCTGCAAGCCGCGCCCTGCGGCTGTGAGCTGACGGAGGAGGAGCAGCGCATCGTGCTGGACGGCTGTATGCAAGCCGCCGCTGAAATGGCGGCACAGCTTGCCGGTTCTCCGCACGCCGATGAGCCGCTTAAGCTGGCGGAAAGGCTTCATCTGCGCGTTGTGCACACGCGGGAGGAGCTGCGCGAGCCGTTTCTCTATCTGGGCTTGTACGAGCCGGACACCCGCACCATCACGCTGAACGACAGCGCGCTTACGCTGATTTGCGCGCTGATTACACAGCATGGGCTGGAGGGGCTGACCCCCGCGGCGGACGTGCAGCGCCTTGCGCTGTACCATGAGATCTTTCATGCGCTGGAGGAGCAAACCCCCGGCATCTATACGCGCAGCCGGATGCTGGAGCGCAAAAGCTTTGGCCTTTTCCCGTCGTGGCGCGGTCTGGACGGCGCGTCCGAGGTGGGCGCAATTCATTTTTCAAAGTGTATGGCGGGCGTTTCGTACTCCCCGTGCATTTACGAGCGCTACTTATTATGGGCGCTCGGCATTTCTTCAATTGATTTTTGACAGAGAAACGTGTAGAATGAAACGGATATGAGAAAATGCGCGAAAGCTGTCCGCACCGGGCACGCGCGCATATTTTACAAATGCCGGATTCGGTCAGAGAGGAGATTGATTTTGTGCAGCAAGAGGAACCCCGCCTGCCCGCAGCAGAGCAAAGCACCAGCGACGGCGACGCTTATTC
>JAVXUG010000002.1:6774-77784 GCA_036642215.1 Ruthenibacterium sp. | reverse complement strand
AGGCGGCTTTTAAAGCATGTCAGCCGCCGCTGCAGCGGTTGACCGGCGCAAAACGGATGAACGCTGTGGTGTGACTTTTTGGCGTGCCCGGATGCGTTTAGGCCGGATTCAATCCGTGGAAAGAACGGCGGCACAGCGCTCGCCGTCAAAATCGCCCAGCGTCACAGCTACAATGTCGCCCTGTGTGTGCTGCGGCGCAGATACAAGCACCGGAATATATTCTCGCGTATATCCCGTGTGCACAGAGGCGTTGATGCGCTTTTCAAGCAGAACCTCGGCCTGCGTGCCGCGCAAGCCGGCAATGATGCGCGCGCGCATCGCGTCCGCTGCCGCCTGTAAAACATGGCTGCGCTGCGCTTTCACCTGCGCGTCAATTTGCTGCGGCATAGCATAGGCGGGTGTGCCCTCGCGGCGGGAATAGCTGAATACGTGTACCTTCAAAAAGCCGATTTCCTCCGCAAAGCGCATGCTGCATAAAAAATCTTCGTCCGTCTCGCCGGGAAAGCCGACGATCATATCGGTAATAAAGGTGGCGTGCGGGATAAGCACGCGAATTTTCTGCACAAGAGCACGGTATTCCTGCACCGTATAAATGCGCCGCATCCGCCGCAGCGTTGCGTCACAGCCGCTTTGCAGCGCCAGATGAAACTGCGGGCACAGCTTTGGGACGGCAGCCAGCCGTGAAAGACTTGCATCGTCCATCAAATCCGGTTCAAGGCTGCCGAGACGAATGCGCCGGATGCCCTCTATCTGCGCCGCTTTTTCCACAATGTCGGCAAGGCAGGTGCCGGTATCTCTGCCATAGCTTGACAGATTGATGCCCGAAAAAACAACCTCGGGAACACCGTCCGCCGCCAGCGCGTGCAGCTCTGCAAGGATGCTTGCCTCGCTGCGGCTGCGCACACTGCCGCGCGCGCGCGGAATGACACAATAGGCGCACTGACGGTTACAGCCGTCCTCTATTTTCATAAAGGCGCGGTTGCGGTCGGTCATTTGCTCCATGGGCAATTCCTCGAAAATTTCCGTCCGCTCGTGCTGCACAATGTCCACAATGCGCTCGCCCGTGCGCATGCTGCGCAGCACGTTTGCAAGGATGCGCCCGCGTGCGCTGGAGCCGGTCACAACGTCCGCTTCCATCGCCGCGGCGGCCTGCGCCGGGAACGCCTGCGGATAACAGCCCGTCAGCACAGTGACGGCATTCGGATTTTTGCGCTTTACGCGGCGCAGCCACTGACGACTTTTTTTGTCGCCGCCTGCCGTCACCGTGCAACTGTTTACAACATATACGTCGGCGGCTTCGTCTTCTTGCGCAAGCACAAAGCCATTCTCACAAAAAAGACGCGTCAACGCGCCGGTTTCGTTCTGATTTACCTTGCAGCCAAGGGTGTAAAATGCTACTTTCAATGCTTCACCTCTCAAGGTTTTTACGCGGCTTTGTGCCGCTGCGCGGCGGCGGAGTCCCCGCGCTTTTGCGTCATCCGCACCGTGTTTTCTCTATTATACCGAACGAGCGATAAAACGGCAAGCATCCACATATAAATAGAGCAAAAGGGAGGGACAAAACCTATGAAGAACCGATTGCTTGCTGTTTTGCCGGCCGCAGTGCTGCTGTGCGCGCTGACACTGCCGGCTTTTGCGGAGAGCGTGCCTGCACCCGCTGCCAAGGCGCTCTCGGCCCAAAGTGCACCTGCAAGGGAAAACAGTGCACCGCCCGCCGCGCTTGTTCCCGACAATACGGCGCGTGTCGAGCTGCCCTCGTTTGACGTGCCGTGCCGCACCGCCATCCTTGTGGCTGCGGATACGGGCGATGTTCTCTACGAAAAGCAGCCGGATGCCGAGGTTCCCATTGCGTCCATCACAAAGGTGATGACGCTGCTGCTGACGCTGGAGGCCGTGGAGAGCGGAAAAATCACATTGCAGGACATTGTGCCCGTCTCCGAGCATGCGTTCAGCATGGGCGGAAGTCAGATTTGGCTGGAACCGGGCGAGCAGTTTACGCTGGACGAACTCATTAAGGCAATCTGCGTGTGCTCCGCCAACGATGCGGCGGTTGCCGTGGCCGAATACGTCGGCGGCACAGAGCCGGTCTTTGCCGAGATGATGAATGCGCGCGCGGCGGAGCTTTCCATGCAGCACTCGCATTTTGTCAATGCCTGCGGTCTTGACGCGGAGGGACACTATTCCAGTGCGCGCGATGTCGCCATCATGTCGCGGGCGCTGCTGCGCCATCCGCTGATTCTGGAATATTCCGGCATTTGGATGGATTCGCTGCGCGGTGGCGCAACGCAGCTTGTCAACACCAACAAGCTGCTGAATAAATATCCCGGCATTACCGGCCTTAAAACAGGAACCACAAGCAAAGCGGGCGTATGCATTTCCGCGACGGCAACGCGTGAGGGCATGGGGCTGATCGCCGTGGTGCTGGGCGCAGATTCCGGCGCAATTCGCTTTGCCGCCGCCACGCAGCTGCTGGATTACGGCTTTGCCACCTATGAATATGCTGCGTTCCCGCCCGTCAGCGGCATGACAGAGAGCATGCGTGTGAAGCATGGTGCGCAGCAGACGTTACCGCTTATATCTGCGGTGCCATCGGGTGTTTTGTGCCGCAAGGGAGAGGGAAAAAACCTGCAAGCGTCCTGCTCGCTGCCCCAGGCGCTGGAGGCACCCGTGAGCGAGGGAAGCGAGGTGGGTACCGTTACGCTGTCCGTCGGGGATGCGATTCTGGCGCAGTATTCAGTTCTGGCAGAGAGCGAAGTGGAAAAAATTAATTTTTCCACGGCTTTGTCACTTCTGACAAAAGCAATGTTATCTTTGTAAAAAACAAGGCGTTTGTCTTGACAGTTGTGCCACACTCCTATATAGTAAAGATATAGAAATTTACCCGACTAAGGGCAGTGGAGGCACACAGAATGAGTGTTGTGTTAAATACAAAGCATGTGAACAAATTCATGGATGCAGCCGAGCTTTCGACCATTTTTCCGCAGGTAAAGCTTGCGCATGAGCTTTTAGAGAGCAGGCAGGGCCCCGGCAATGAGTTTTTAGGCTGGATGGACCTGCCTGTTGCCTATGACAAGGCAGAGTTTGCCCGCATCAAGCAGGCGGCTGCGAAAATCCGCTCCGACAGCGAGGTGCTCGTTGTCATCGGCATTGGCGGCAGCTATCTCGGTGCGCGCGCAGCCATTGAGGCGCTGAAGGGCACACTGTACAACAGCACCTGCAAGGGTACCCCGCAGATTTTCTATGTGGGCAATTCTATCAGCGCCACATATTTGCAGGATGTACTTGCCATTTGCGAGGGCAGGGATGTGTCGGTCAATATTATTTCAAAATCCGGCACAACCACAGAGCCGGCCGTGGCATTTCGCGTCTTTAAAGCGCTGCTTGAAAAAAAATACGGCAAGGACGGCGCAAGGGGACGCATTTACGCCACGACAGACAAGGCGCGCGGCACGCTCAAGGAGCTTGCCGACCGTGAGGGCTATGAGAGCTTTGTCGTGCCCGATGATGTGGGCGGGCGCTATTCGGTGCTGACCGCCGTGGGTCTTTTGCCCATTGCTGCCGCGGGCTGCGACATTGATGCGCTGATGACCGGTGCTGCCGAGGCACGGGAAAAACTGGCGGTGTGCGACGAAAACAACGACTGCTACCGCTATGCAGCCATGCGCAACATTTTGTACCGCAAGGGAAAAAGTGTGGAGCTGATGGCTTGCTACGAGCCGAATTTTACGATGATGAACGAGTGGTATAAACAGCTGTTTGGCGAGAGCGAGGGCAAAAATCAAAAGGGATTGTTCCCGGCCAGCGTCATTTTCTCCACGGATTTGCACTCGATGGGTCAGTTCGTGCAGGACGGCGCGCGCATTATGTTCGAGACGGTTGTGGATATCAAAAAACCGCAGAAGGACATGTTTATTGAAAAGAGCGAGGAAAATTTTGACGGGCTGAATTTCCTTTCCGGGCAGAATATGAGCATCGTCAACCGCAAGGCCATGGAGGGAACCATTTTGGCGCACACCGACGGCGGCGTGCCCACGCTCCTGCTTGAGCTGGACAGCCTGTGCGAAAAAGACCTCGGCTATCTCATCTATTTCTTTGAAAAGGCCTGTGCGGTTTCGGGCTATCTGCTCAGTGTAAATCCGTTTGATCAGCCGGGCGTGGAGAGCTATAAAAAGAACATGTTCGCGCTGCTGGGCAAGCCCGGCTATGAAGCACAACGGGCAGAGCTGGAAGCAAAGCTGCAATAAGCGCATCAAAAAGACCCTCACACCGGAAGGTGTAAAAATAAAGGAGGCTTATTCCTATGATAAATCTGATTGTTGGCGGCAAGGGCTCCGGCAAGACCAAAAAATTGATTGACATGATAAACACATCCGCAAAAACCACTCCCGGCAATATCGTGTGCATTGAAAAATCCATGAAGCTCACCTATGATATTGATCACGCGGCGCGTTTGATAGATGTGGACGAGTATAAAATTGCGGGCTACGATATGCTGTATGGCTTTATCGCGGGCATTCTGGCCGGCAACTATGACATCGTAGAGGTGTATGTGGACGGTATCTTGAAGCTGGGAAATTACGACATGGAGGGCTTGGGCGCAGTGCTGGAAAAAATGGATGCGCTGTCGGGCGAGGGTGTCAAAATTATCGTTACTGTTTCCGCAGACGAGGGCGCGCTGCCCGCTAACATAAAAAAATACATCCACGCATAGAGTAAACCGCAAGGGGAATATTGCATATCGAGGCCGCGCCATGGCGGCCTCGATATTTTCTGCGTAAAGGCATTTGAAAAATGCCTGCGAATTTGTGCAAACGGACTTGACAAGCGGTGTATTTATGGATATAATAACTAAGCGACCTTTTGAGGGAGAACTATGCTTTTAGATTTTCGTAAGATATTTGCAAGCTACGATGCCCCCATTGTCCGCACCCTGACGTTCGACTTAACACAGGAATCTTTTCCCGGCTATACGCTGAAGGATCCTGTGCAGCTTGAGTTCACAGCCACAAAGGAGGGCGCAGCCATCCGGCTTGCAGTGCTGATCACTGCGACGGTGCTGGCAGAATGTGCCCGCTGTCTTGACCCTGTGGAGCGCGTTTTCACTGCAAAACGCACGTTTTTTATCCGCGACGAGGAATGGGCGCAGGACGACCCGGAGGGGAACAATCTGCCGTTTACGCAAGACGGCAAGCTGGACGTAAAAGAGCTTGCGTATACCGAGCTGGTGCTCGAAATTCCCACAGTGCTGCTTTGCAGCGATGATTGCGCAGGGCTATGCCCAGTCTGCGGCCATCGTCAACCGTGCTCTTGCAGGTGCGAAACCAACGATACAACAGACGCCAGGCTTTTAATTTTAAAACAACTGCTCACTGATTGAATCCATACAGAGGAGGTGCTTAGAGTGGCAGTACCTAAGAGAAAGGTTTCCAAGGCGCGCCGTGACAAACGTCGTTCCAATGTGTGGAAGCTGACAGCGCCGACACTGACCAAATGTCCGCAGTGTGGCGAGTATACCCGTCCGCATCAAGTATGCGGCAACTGCGGTTACTACAAAGGCAAGGAAATCGTGAAGAAAAAGGAAGCGTAATTCTGCTTCCCATAAATCGAGCAGGGGAAGGATTTATCCTTTCCCTTTTTCCTTTTTGGGGCTATCCTGCAATTGCATAAAAAACAGATCAAATGAAACGGAAAGGAGAGCAACACCATGGCGGTCCCCATTACAGGCGCGGATAAAGGCACCCCGGCAGAGGCGTTTTCGCTGACCGGCTGCACGCTGCTCTCTATCAGCGGCAGTGAAATCAATGATATGTTCGACTACGAATTTTACTCGCAGGGCGCAAGGCTGGAGCTGGCGGTCATGCGGCTTGGCAAGCTTTGCTATCTGCGGGTTGAAAAGGATGAGCTTGCACCTCTGGGCTGTCAGTTTGGCAGCTATCTCATCGACCAAAAGCACTCGTGCAAAAACAAGTGTATCTTTTGCTTTATCGACCAGCTTCCGCAAGGGATGCGCAAGGCGCTGTATTTTAAGGATGACGATGAGCGCCTGTCGTTTTTGTTCGGCAATTATATCACGCTGACCAATTTGAGCGAGCATGAGGTAGACCGCATTTGCCGGATGCATATTTCTCCCATCAACATCTCTGTCCACACCGTGGACCCTGCGCTGCGCGTCAGCATGATGACCAACAAGCACGCGGGTGAAGTGCTGCGCTATATCGACGACTTTGCGGCAGCCGGCATCAACATGAATTTTCAGCTTGTGCTTTGCCGCGGCATCAACGACGGCGACAAGCTGCGCGCCAGCCTTGAAAAGCTGGGCAGCCTGCATCCCGCCGCGCGCAGCATTGCGGCGGTACCCATCGGGCTTACGCGGTATCGTGACAATCTGCCCGCGCTTGAAGTTTATGACAAGGACAGCGCCGCCGCGACGCTTGACATATTAGAAGAATATGGAAACCGTTTTGTGCAGGAGCACGGGGTGCGCCTTGTGTATCCCAGCGATGAATGGTTTCTGCTGGCAGAGCGCCCCGTCCCGCCGGATGAATATTACGACGATTATCCGCAGCTTGAAAACGGCGTGGGGATGTGGCGCCGTCTGCACGACGAATTTCTGGCGGGGCTGGCATCTCAGCGCGCGCCGCTGTTGCCGCGCAAGCTTGATATTGTAACGGGCACACAGGCTGCGCCCCTCATTCATATGCTGTGCGACACGCTGCACAGCATGTACCATAACGTCACAATCCGCGTGCACACCGTGCACAATGACTTTTTCGGCGGCAATGTCGGCGTGACGGGCCTTATCGTGGGCGGGGATATCATTGCACAGCTGAAAGGCAAGCTGCTCAGCCATACGCTGTGTCTGCCGGAGGTTATGCTGCGCGAGGAGCAGGATATGTTCCTGGATGACGTGAGCATAAAACAGGTGGAGCAGGCATTAAAAGTAAAAGTTCGTGTCCTGCCGCAACACGGCGGCGAGATGCTGCGCAAGCTGCTGAAATAGCGGCACTGTAAGCGCATATCGCATAGAAAAGAGGGAATAGACATGGCAAAACCGATCGTAGCCGTGGTTGGTCGTCCCAATGTGGGAAAATCGACCTTGTTTAATAAATTGATTGGGCAGCGTCTTGCCATTGTGGAAGATACGCCCGGTGTCACGCGTGACCGCCTGTATGGCGACTGCGAGTGGCAAAATCAGCAATTTTTGCTTGTGGATACCGGCGGCATTGAGCCAAATACGGATGACGGCCTCTTGAGCCATATGCGCCATCAGGCGCAGCTTGCCATTGAGACAGCCGACGCTATTTTGTTCATCACCGACATCCGCAGCGGTGTCACGGCACAGGATAGCGACATCGCCACCATGCTGATGCGCAGCGGAAAGCCCGTGGTGCTTGTCGTCAATAAGGTGGATACGCTGGGCGCGCCGCCGGCAGAGCTGTACGAGTTTTACTCGCTTGGCCTTGGCGAACCGTATCCCGTCTCCTCTGTGCATGGGCACGGCACGGGCGATGTGCTGGATGCCGTATGTGCGTATCTGCCCAAAGAGATGCAGGCAGAGGATGAGGATGACCGCATCGCCGTTGCGGTCATCGGCCGCCCCAACGTGGGCAAAAGCAGCCTTGTGAACTATATTCTTGGCGAGAACCGCATGATTGTGTCCGATCTTGCGGGCACAACACGCGACGCTGTGGACAGCGAGGTAGACAACAAATACGGCAAGTTTACCTTTATTGACACAGCGGGCATGCGCCGCCGCGGCAAGGTGGATGAAGGTGTGGAGCGCTACAGCGTTTTGCGCAGTCTGGCAGCGGTGGAGCGCGCACGCGTATGCGTGATTATGATTGATGCCACCGCCGGGTTTACCGAGCAGGATTCCAAGGTGGCGGGCTTTGCGCATGAGCAGGGCAAGGCCTGCATCATTGCGGTAAACAAGTGGGATGCCATTGAAAAAGACGATAAAACAATGGAAAATACGCGTAAAAAGCTGGAAAACGACTTTGGCTTTATGTCCTATGCGCCCATTTTATTCATCTCTGCAAAGACGGGACAGCGTGTAGACAAGCTGTTTGAATTGATTCAGTCCGTGGATGATCAGAACGCCATGCGCGTGACCACGGGGATGCTGAATGAGCTGCTTTCGCGCGCTGTGGCGCGCGTGCAGCCGCCCAGCGACAAGGGCAAGCGCTTGAAAATCTACTATATGACGCAAATTTCCACCCGTCCGCCCACCTTTGTGTGCTTTTGCAATTCAAGGCAGCTGTTTCACTTTTCGTATCAACGCTATCTTGAAAACCAAATCCGCGAGACTTTCGGTCTGACCGGAACGCCCGTGCGCATGATTCTGCGCGAGCGCGGCGAAAAGGAATAACCCGCTTTCCATGGCAAGAGAAGCCGGCTGCGCCGCGGACAATGGAGCGTTTTTCTGTCGCGGTGCGCAGCTTGCAGCTTTCTCAAATCAGGTTGCACGCAATTCTTACGCGACCACTGTAAAAGTGTATCACAGGGAGGTTTGTCTATGCTATTATTCATGCACGTTTTTTTTGCTTTGCTGTGTGCGGCAATCGCGTATCTGCTCGGCTCGTGCAGCTTTGCCATTCTTGTGACAAAGCTGCTGTATCACAAGGATATCCGCACCTTCGGCTCCGGCAATGCCGGCATGACAAATGTGCTGCGCACCTTTGGAAAGGGTGCGGCAGCCCTGACCATTGTCGGGGACATCGGCAAGGGCATCGTAGCGGTGCTGCTGTCAAAATGGATTTTTGGAGCGTTTACGTCGATAAGCCCTGTTTACGGGGCATATATCGCGGCATTTTTTGCTGTGATCGGGCATATCTATCCGCTGTATTTCGGTTTTAAGGGCGGCAAGGCTGTGTCCGTTGCCACGGGCACCATCATCGCCATTGAGCCGATTTTAGTGCTGCCGCTGCTGGCTGTGTTTCTGCTTGTGTTTTTGTGCAGCAAAATGGTATCGCTTGCCAGCATCTGCTGCGCCGTGCTGTACCCCGTCGTCACATGGATTTATTTCAATTGGATGGGGCATGACGTGGTGTTCACCACCATCGGCGCGGCTGTGATAGGGGGGCTTGTCCTCTGGATGCACCGCAGCAATATCAAACGCATTTTGGCCGGAACGGAATATAAGTTCGGGCAGAAGAAAAAACAAACCGACGCGCCGCAAAATGCTGCAAGCATTGACGCTGCTGCGGCTGCGCCTGTCAAGACAAACGAAAAGGGAACAGACAAATGACAGGAATGGACAGGGTACTTTTAGTGGTGATCGCCGTGTCCGCGCTTGTGTGCATCGTCTCCGGCGCGGCAAATTTGTGCGGCAAAAGGCTGCCGAAAGCAAGCACGGCGCGCGTAAACGAAGCGGATCTGCCCGCGTGGCGCAAATGGAACGCAGGGTTCAACTTTGCAATCGGCCTTGCGCTTGGTGCGGTGGCTGTGGTGAAATTTGTCACGCGCGGCGCGTGCATCGCCCAAAACAGCACGGCGATGCGTCTGATGGTCTGTGTCCTTGCGCTGCTTACGGTGCTGCTTTTCGTGATGCTGTATGTCACAAAACGATACACCGGAAAAATGTGGTGAAGCGCAAACAAAAAAAACCCGCTTGCCGAAAGGCAAGCGGGCTATTTTGTCTGTTGTTTAAACAGCGCGGGTAACTTTTCCCGAGCGCAAGCAACGGGTGCAGGCGTAGATATAACGGTTTGAACCGCCAACTACAGCTTTCACTCTCTTGACGTTGGGTTTCCAAGTACGGTTAGAGCGTCTGTGAGAATGGGAAACTTTAATCCCGAAAGACAGGCCTTTACCGCAGCAATCACATTTTGCCATTTACTGCACCTCCTCATTTCAAGTCGCTTAGATATAATAGCAAACTTACTCGGAAAATGCAACCCTTTTTTAAAAAAAACTTGTTTTGCAGTCCGCTTTCCTTGAAATTAGCTGCTGCGGATGTTATACTAATGGTTCCATACAGTTTACGATTCTTCCAAAGCAATGAAATGGAACATTAAAAAAGAGACGGAGCGCATTATGGACTGGAACCTTGTGGCAACCTATGTGGCACGTGCCATTGCGCTGCTTTTAGCAATTCCCGTGCACGAGTCCGCGCACGCGTGGGCGGCGGACAAGCTGGGCGATTCCACAGCAAAAAATTACGGGCGGCTGTCGCTGAATCCGCTGCACCATTTTGACCCGCTTGGCGCGCTGTGCATGATTTTTGTCGGCTTTGGCTGGGCAAAGCCGGTGCCCATCGCTGCTACAAGCAACTTTAAAAATCCAAAGCGCGACATGGCGCTCTCGGCGGTGGCGGGGCCTGTGTCCAACCTTATCCTTGCCTTTGTGTTTATGATCCTCTATAAGTGCGCTTACTATGGCGCACTGCTGGGCGCGCCGCAGATGGGCTATACGGCGGGACAGGGCACGATGCTGAATTTTTTGTTTACGGTGCTCAGTACCATGGTCAGCCTGAACGTTACGCTGGCGGTGTTCAACCTGCTGCCCATTCCGCCGCTGGACGGCTCGCGCATTGCGGCGCTTGTTTTGCCGCAGCGCCTGTATTTCGGCATGATGCGCTATGAACGCTATGTCATGCTGGCACTGTTTGCGGTGCTGTTTCTGGGGCTGCTGGATGCGCCGCTGTCCTTTTTGACCCATGGCGCATGGACGCTGCTGCTGCACGCCACAGGCTTTGTGGAGCTGCTGTTCGGCATCGCGTAGTGCGGCGGGCAAGCGCTTATCGGCAAGGCCGCCGCTATTATCATTTGCCAAGGGAGCACTATGGAAGCATTGACCTTTAAAATGGAAGAGTTCGAGGGCCCGCTTGACTTGCTGCTGGCGCTCATCGCGAAAAACAAAATGAATATCTACGACATCAACATCTCGGCGCTGATTGACCAGTATCTGGCCGTGGTGGATTTGACGGAGGCCTATCGGATGGAGGCCGCCAGCGAATTTATTGAAATGGCGGCGCGCCTTGTGCAGATGAAGTCGTATTTTCTTTTGCCGCGCAGCGACGAGGGCGAGCGTATGCGCGAGGAATTGACCGGAATGCTCGTGGAATACAGCCTGTGCAAAACGGTGGCGGCAAAGCTGCGTGTGATGGCGGACGGCGTATACACCGCCGTGCGCGAGCCGGCAGTGGTGGATTTAGACGAGAGGTATCATCATCGTCATGAGCTGTATGAGCTTGAGACGGCCTATAACAATTTGCAAGGGCGCAGTCTGCGCAAGCGTCAGCCGGCGCAGGAGCGGTTTGATTCCATTGTACAGGCACCGTTTGTGTCGGTTACCTCGCGCATCATCCACGTGCTGCGCGGGCTGATGACAGGCCGCGTGCAGCATTTGTGTGAGCTTTTTACGCTCAAAAGCGGGCGCAGCGCCACCGTCGCGACGTTTTTAGCCGTGCTTGAGCTGATTCGCGCGGGGCGCATCACCATTGACGCGAGCGAGACAATGCATGTCAACAAAGAAACGCGGCGCAGCCGCGAGATAGCGGAGGAGGCGGAAGCATGGAGCTGAAACAATGCAGAGCGGCGATTGAGGCGATGCTGTTTGCCTATGCGGAGCCGGTCAGCGCCGCGCGCCTTGCCGAGGTGTTAGAGGTGGAGCCCGCCACAGTGGACAGACTGCTCAAGCTGCTGCGCGATGAGCTGAACGCGGAGGAGCGCGGTCTTGTGCTGCTGCAATTAGAGGATCGCTGGCAGCTTTCCACAAAGACCGAGTACGGCGATGTGATAAAAAAAGCGCTGGATACACGCCGCAACACGCCGCTCTCCGCGGCTGCGATGGAGGTGCTGGCAATTGTCGCATACAATCAACCTGTGTCGCGTTCGTTTATCGACCAGGTGCGCGGGGTAGACTCCTCGCATACGGTGCAGACGCTGCTGCAAAAATTTTTAATTGAGGAGGCAGGCCGACTGGATTTGCCCGGCCGCCCCGTCTCGTTCCGCACAACGGATGTATTTTTGCGCACCTTCGGGATTGCATCGCTGTCGGAGCTGCCCTCGCTGCACGACGACGATTACGCACAGGACGGGATGCATACAGACAATTCCGGCGATGTGGAGTTTCCCGACCTTGCCGAAATTGCGGATGCGGCTGACCTTGCCGCCATCGCAAAGGCGGCGGATGCAGCAAAGAACGATGCTGCGGATCGTCCGGAAAATGTGCAAAAGCGGCAAGCCGCCGATGACGCTGTGACAAAGGAGTAACGCATGCATGTGTTTTTGTCGGTGCTGGGATGGTTGCTGCTTGCGCTGCTCGGACTGCTGATTTTACTGCTGATCCTGCCGGTGTTTCTCCTGCTGGAATATAAAGGGGATGCATCTTGGAACGCAGCGCCGCTCAAAGAGGCAAAGGCGGGCAGAGCGTGCGAAAATGCGTTACTGCAAGCAGAGACATCCCCAAAAAGGCGTGCGGAAAACCCCGCGGGGGAAAAGCGACAAGGCGAGCCTTGTGCCGATGCGTCCATCACCGTAAAGCTGCGGGTATTGTTTTTTACGTTCACGCTGCTGCCCATCAAGGAAAAGCCCGACAAGCCGCAGGAACAGCCGCCGCAGGCTGCGCCGGTGCCGCAGGCTGAAAAGCCGACGAAAAAGGCAAAAAGTATCACGCTTGAAACCATCCTCGGCATCGTTTCCACAGCGGGCGCAGCCATGCGCATTGTGATGCGCGGACTTTGGTTTACGGGCATCCGCATTGTGTGGCCGGTGCAGGGCGATACCCCGGCTGATACTGCCATTGCTTACGGCAAAACACAGGCGTATTTTGGCGGAGTGGTTGCGGCGCTGCGCAATTTTCTCAATCTGCGTTTTCAAAAAGTGAATCTCATTGCGGATTTTAACGGAGAATACACGGACAAAACATATTTCTATTGTAAAATAGGGGCAACACCCGCTATAATGGTTGTAGCAGGTATTGCTGCACTGGTGCGCTTAAAGCGCGAAAATATATTGTAAAAGCGGAGGTCAATGATTATGAGTGAACATCCCATTCAGGGCCTGATGGACGTCACGCTCGAAAAAATCCGCAGCATGGTGGATGCGAATACCATTGTCGGCAATCCCATCAATATGGCTGACGGTACGCTTATTTTGCCCATTTCCAAAATATCGTTCGGCTTTGCGTCGGGCGGTTCCGATTTCCCCAGCAAGACCACCCGGGAATTGTTTGGCGGCGGCGGCGGCGCAGGCATGGCTATCACGCCGGTGGCGTTTCTTGTGGTGCGCGAGAGCGGTGTGCGCATGATTCAGCTTGCGGACACGTCCAATCATGTGGATCGTGCCATCGGCATGCTGCCGGAAATGGTGGATAAGATTACCGCGCTGTTTAAAAAGGGCAATCCTGACAACACAAGCGACATCGGCGTTTCGCCGGAGGTGTAGCAGCCGTACAGGGACGGACACGCGGTGTCCGCCCCTGTTTTTGAATAAGAGAGGAACAAAAGCAATGAAAGATGTACGCATTCAAAAGGTTTTAGCGGAGCAGGGGCTGTGCAGCCGCCGCGCCGCGGAACAGATTATCGCGGAGGGGCGCGTAAAGCTGAACGGTCACCCTGTGAAGCTGGGCGACAAGATGGACACCGCCCGCGATGTGCTGTCGGTGGACGGCGAGCGTGTCAATGTCCCGAAAAAAAACGAAAAATATTATTATATGCTGCATAAGCCGCGCGGCTTTATCACTACAACAAGCGACGAGCTGGGCCGTAAAACCGTGATGGAGCTGATGGCGGACGTGCCTGCGCGCGTGTTCCCCGTGGGCAGGCTTGACAAGGACAGCGAGGGGCTTTTGCTGTTCACAAACGACGGCGATTTTGCAAATTTGCTCACACACCCCAGCCACGGCGCATCCAAGCTGTACCGTGTCACCGTGCGTCCCCACGCGACAGAGGAGCAGATTATCGCGCTGACCAACGGCGTGGTGCTGGACGATGGAGAAAAAACGCAGCCCTCGGTCATTCGCATTGTGACGGACGAGCCGGAGCGCACCGTGATGGAAATGACGATTCGCGAGGGCAAAAACCGTCAGATTCGCCGCATGTGCGAGGCGGTCAAGCTGGATGTGATCCGCCTGCGCCGCACGGCGGTGGGCGCTGTGAAGCTGGGCATGCTGCAGCCGGGCAAATACCGCGCGCTGACCCCCGCCGAGATCACCGCACTGCGCACCGCCGCAAGCCGCGGCAAAGTCACGGCAGAAATTGCAAAGAACACACAGGAGAATGCCCGCCGCGTCAAGGCAAGACCGCACGGCGCGCGTGCCCCTAAAGGCGCAGCTGCGGCGAAGCGTGCGCCGCGCAAAGAGGGTGGACGCGGATGATTACGATGAAACCGATTGAGGAGCCGGCCGTGCTCGACACGCTGAACTGCGGCCGTTATCATGGCGATGTGCGCGGCTATGTTGTGATGGACGGGCCGGAACAGTATCTTGGCTCTTTGCTGTACACCGTGAACGACGGTGTCACCACGGTGCAGGAGTGCAATATTGACGACAACGCCGTTGTGGACGGCGGCGTGCGCGCGTGTGTGGCGGCGGGCGAAAAATCCGGCGCAACCATGTTCAGCGTCAATGACCGGAGCGAAAACCTTGCAAGATGGCTTTCGGTTTTCGGCGGCGGTGCCGTTATGCCGCAGCCGAATGAAAAATTGTTCCATTCGTGCAAATAAAATATATCTTTTGTAAGATTAGCACTTGTGATTATTTTGACAAAATAGTATAATGGTTTTAATTTGAAATTTTTCAAAAATTGGGGCGCGCAATCGGAATGCCCCTGATAATGCAGGAGGGCTGTAAATGGCTATCGCAACAAAGGGCAAGGACGTACTTGCCAAATTCTTTGATGAGGGCGCTTACACCACGCTGTTCGCGGACAGTGCAGTGAAAGCGGCTTTCGGCAGCGCAAACGGTCAACCCGTTTATGCCGTGTGCCAGACAGGTGCGGCTGTTGCCGCAAAAGACGTGCAAAAAGCGGTCAAGGTTCTGGATATGGCCGCAAAGACCGGCAACCCCGTCGTGACCTTTTACAATTCAAACGGCGCTCTGCTGACAGAGGGGCTTGCGGCATTGACCGCAAGCGCAAGCCTGTCTGCTGCCGTGGCAAGACTGTCCGGCGTTGTGCCGCAGATTGCTGTTGTCACAGGCGTTTGCGGTGCGGGCAGCGCACTGGCTGCCGCCGCCGCAGATATTTGCATCATGAGCAAGGAGGGCGAAGTGTTCCTCACATCACCGTTAACCTCTGCCGCAAACGGCGATAAGCTGGCAAACGCAGGCAGTGCGGAGTTTGCGGCAAAAGCGGGCGTTGCGTCCATCGTTGTCGAGGATGCACAGGCCGCCGCCGTCAAGGCCGCCGAAATTATCGGCGTGCTTCCCGCAAACAACCTGACCGGCCCCGCCGTGTTTGAAGCGACTGCGCCCAAGGGCAGCTACACGCTGAGCAAATACGACGCAAAGGCCGCCGCCGACACCGTGATTGATGCCGACAGCAACATTGAGCTGTACGAGGGCACCGGCAAAAACATCTATACCGCGCTTGCCACTGTGGCGGGCAGCGTTGTGGGCGTTGTGGCTACCTCGGACGAGGGCATTTGCCACACCTGCGCTTCTAAGGCCGCGCGTTTTGTGCGCCTGTGCGATGCGTTTGGCATTCCTGTCATCACCATTATCAACACCGACGGCTTTGCAAAGAGCAGCAGCGAGGATGCCGCAGGCGGCCTGCGCGTTGCGGCGCGTCTCGCCGGCACCTATGCCGATGCCACCACCGCAAAGCTTGCCGTCATCACGGGCAAGGCTGTGGGCACCGCTTATACGGCGCTTGCAAATGCAGACCTCACCATTGCGGTAAACGGCTGCACCATTGCGCCGGTCGAGCCTGCCACCGCCGCGGCTATCCTGTATAAGGACGAGCTGGATGCCGGCACCGGCATTGCCGCGGACACCGCCAAAAAAGCGGCTGATTATGCTGCCAATGTGTGCAGCGCCGCCGCCGCACTGGAAGCGGGCGTGGCTGATTTTGCTGTCAGCCCCGAGCAGCTGCGCGGCACTGTTGTGGCTGCGCTGGATATGCTCAGCACAAAGCGCGACCAGCGCCTGCCCAAAAAGCACGGCAACATGTCCCTGTAAATTTGCGATGACAGCAATTCGTACAAATATATTTTAGGAGGAAAATTCCATGAAATTTTTCAACATTAGTGTCAATGGCACGGCCTATAACGTAACCGTAGAAGAAACCGCCACCGGCGCAGCGCCCGCTGCCGCCCCCGCTGCGCCTGTTGCAGCAGCACCCGCCGCTGCTGCACCCGCTGCCGCACCGGCAGCACCTGCGTCTGCCGGTGCCGTCACCGTCAGCGCGCCGATGCCCGGCAATATCCTTGATGTAAAGGTTTCCGCAGGTGCCGGCGTAAAAGCGGGCGACACCCTGTGCATTCTGGAAGCGATGAAGATGGAGAACGAAATTGTGGCGCCTCAGGACGGCACAGTTGCCTCTGTCAACTGCAAAAAGGGCGACGTGGTCAATGTTGGCGACGTGCTCGTTACGATGAACTAATTCTAAAAGAGGTGAAATGCTTTGGCTAAAAAACCGATTAAAATTACTGAGGTCGTCCTGCGCGACGCGCATCAGTCCCTGATTGCAACGCGCATGACGATGGATGAGATGCGTCCCATCCTGCCCGCAATGGACGAGGTAGGGTATTACTCGCTCGAGTGCTGGGGCGGCGCAACGTTCGACTCCTGCATCCGTTTTCTGGATGAGGACCCGTGGGATCGTCTGCGCATCCTGCGCAAAGAGTGCCCCAAAACAAATTTGCAAATGCTGTTTCGCGGCCAGAATATGCTTGGCTACCGCCATTATGCGGATGATGCCGTCGCATATTTTGTGCAGAAATCCGTCGCCAACGGCATTGACATTCTGCGCATCTTTGATGCGCTGAACGACCCGCGCAACCTTGAGACTGCCATCAAAGCAGCCGTCAAGGAAAAAGCGCATGTGCAGGGCTGCATCAGCTATACGCTCAGCCCCGTGCACGACAACGCTTATTTTGCACGATATGCCAAAACCCTTGAGGAGATGGGCGCAAACAGCATCTGCATCAAGGATATGGCGGGTCTGCTGACCCCGTATGCCACCTATGACCTTGTGAAAACGCTGAAAGAAACCATCAGCATTCCGGTGGATTTGCACAGCCATTACACCTCCGGTCTTGCTTCCATGTCCATCTTGAAGGGCATTGAGGCCGGTGCGGACATCGTGGATACCGCCATCAGCCCGCTGGCACTTGGCACAAGCCATATGCCGACGGAGAGCCTTGTCGCCGCGCTTCAGGGCACGGAATATGACACGGGTCTTGACTTGAAAAAGCTTGACGTTGTGCGCGCACACTTTGCAAAGCTGCGCGAAAAATATCTTGCGGACGGTCAGCTCAACCCGAAAATGCTCGGCGTGGACGCAAACACGCTGCTGTATCAGGTTCCGGGCGGCATGCTGTCCAACCTGTTAAAGCAGTTAAAGGACGCGGGCAAGGCAGACCAGCTTGAGGCCGTTTTGCAGGAGATTCCCCGCGTGCGCAAGGATTCCGGCTACCCGCCCCTTGTCACGCCCACCAGCCAGATTGTCGGCACACAGGCCGTGTTCAACGTGATTATGGGCGAGCGCTACAAGATGGTGACGAAAGAATTTAAGGGTCTTGTGCGCGGTGAATACGGCAAGACACCGGCACCCATCAGCGCCGAATTTACAAAGCAAATTCTCGGCGACGAAACCCCCATCACCTGCCGTCCGGCTGATTTGTTAAAGCCGGAGGTGGAGCAGATGAAGGCAGAGGCCGCGAAATATGCGCGTCAGGAAGAGGATGTCCTCACCTATGCCATGTTCCCGCAGGTTGCGCCGAAATTTTTTGAAAAGCGCAACGAAAAGCTGCAGGGCGTTGACGGCGACCATGCCGATTACGCAAACAAATCGCATCCGGTTTGAGCAAAAGCAGCCGGTAAGCTGTGCGCGCCGGTAAAAAATGCGCGGCAGCAGACAGAATAAAGTGGAGAGGGCTTATGGGCGGTTGTCGCCTGTAAGCCCTCTTTTTTGCGACAAGTCCCCGTGCGGAACAGTACCGCGCTGCTTGCAATTGATACAATTACGGTGTAAAATAAACTAATCTATTGTTTACAGAAAGAGGGATTGCCATGATACTGAGCATGACCGGCTATGGCCGCGCAGAACAGGTGGTGCACGGGCGCGATATTACTGTGGAAATAAAGAGCGTGAACTCTCGCTATTTCGAGTATTCCTCCCGCATGCCGCGCAGCTGTGCGTTCTTGGATGACAGGCTGAAAAAGCTGCTTTCTGCGGGCATTTCGCGCGGCAAGGTGGAGCTTTGTCTGTCCGTGCAGAATGTCGAGGCCGCCGACACCGAAATTTCTGTCAACATGGAGATCGCGCAGGGCTATTTTGATGCCATCAACGCCATGGGCGATGCGCTGAACCTTGAAAATCGCCTTACAGCTGATGCGCTGGCGCAATTTCCCGATATTTTCACGCTGCGCAAGGCACAGCAGGACGAGGAACAGCTATGGCAGGACGTAAGGATCGTGACGGAGACAGCACTTGAAAACTTTATTGCGATGCGTGCGGCAGAGGGCGAAAAGCTGAATGCCGACATTCACGCGCGGCTTGATTTTTTAGAGACTGCTGTGACGCAGATCGAGCAGACAAGCGCCGAGCGCGTGCAAAAATATACCGAAAAAATGTACGCAAGACTGCGGGAATTGCTGGAAGCCACGAACATTGACGACAGCCGCATTTTAACAGAAGCTGCCATTTTTGCAGACAAAACCGCCGTGGACGAGGAAACCGTGCGTTTGCGCAGCCACTTTGAGCAGTATTGCGCGATTCTTGCGCAGGGCGGTGCCGTCGGGCGCAAGCTGGACTTTTTGACACAGGAGCTGAACCGCGAGACGAACACCATCGGCAGCAAGTGCAACGAAATTTCCATCACGCGCACCGTGGTTGACATGAAAGCGGAAATTGAAAAAATCCGTGAGCAGATTCAAAATCTTGAATAGGAGAGACAAGGAGACGCTATGAAACTTATTAACATTGGCTTTGGCAATATGGTCAGTGCAAACCGCTTAATCGCCATCGTCAGCCCGGAATCCGCGCCCATCAAGCGCATCGTGCAGGAGGCGCGCGACAAGGGCGTGCTTATTGACGCTACCTACGGCCGCCGCACGCGCGCGGTGATCATCACCGATTCCGATCACGTGATTCTCTCCGCCGTGCAGCCGGAGACGGTTGCAAACCGTCTGACAGAGCCTGCGGACGAGCTTGAGGAGGATTTGGACGATGAATAATGCGCGCTATCTGCTGGTTGTTTCAGGCCCGTCGGGCGCGGGCAAGGACACCGTTGTGTCCGCGCTGCGCGAAAAACATCCCGAAATTGCAATTTCCGTCTCCGCAACCACGCGCGCCATGCGTGAGGGCGAGCAGAACGGCGTAAACTATCACTACATGACGCGGGATGCGTTCGAGCAAAAAATTACCGCAGGAGAAATGCTGGAATACGCAAGCTACTGCGGAAATTATTACGGCACGCCAAAATCAGAGGTGGACGCGCGCATCGAAAAGGCAACGACCGTTGTGCTTGTTATCGAGGTGCAGGGCGCTGCCAACATCAAGCGCTTATATCCCGCATGCACGACCGTATTCATCTGTCCGCCAAATTCTGCGGAGCTTGAGAATCGTCTGCGCGGGCGCGGGACGGAATCGGAGCAAAGCATCGCAAAGCGTTTGCGGCGCGCGCAGGAGGAGCTTGCACTTGCACCCACCTATGACTACACGGTCGTGAATGACGATGTGGACGAATGTGCCAATAGGATTGCTGCCATCTTAAAACAGAGACAGCAAGAAACGGTTGACAGCAATGCAACAAAATAAGAGCAGGGCCGATTCCGTATTCTTTGCTGTATGCGGTTTCATGCAGGAATCAGCACCGGTGTGATTATGAATGTAACCGTGATCAACGCAAAAGGAGGGGGGCGGACGCATGGCACTGACGGCACAAATTGCGGTGAATAGCGCCACCTTCCATTTTGATAAGCTGTATACGTATCGTGTGCCTGCACACCTAGAGCAGCTGGTGCAGGTGGGCAGCATGGTGCTTGTGCCGTTCGGACGGGGCAGTGCCAAGGCGCGTATGGGCGTGGTGCTTGCGCTGGATGCTGCGCAAGCCGACACACCCGCGCAGGTAAAGACCCTGTACGATGTTGCGCCCGAGCGCGCGCAGCTTTCGGACGAATTGCTGCGGCTTGTCTATTATCTGAAAGAAAACACCTTTTGCACCTATTACGAGGCCGTCAAGGCCATCATTCCCTATGGCGCGCAGTACCGCGCCATAAATGAGGGAGCTGTTCCGACGCTGCAAAAGCAGATTATCCGCCACACGGAAAATGTCTATGCGCGAAAAGCGGCGGACACACCCAAAAAGCTGACGGCAAAGCAGCAGCTTGCATGGGACGCGCTGGCGGACGGAGCGCTTGTGCAAAGTGCGCTGGAAGAATGCGGCGTGACAAAAAATGTTCTTGACCGATTGTGCGAAAAAGAAATTCTCGCCTGCGCGGTGCAGGATAAAAGCACGGCGATGGATAGCGCCACCAGCGCGACCCCGGAAAAAATTGTGCTGTCGAGCGCGCAGCAGGCGGCATTTGACGCGTTGAACGCGCTGCGCACTGCGGGCAAGCCCGCGGCGGCGCTGCTGCACGGCGTTACCTCCAGCGGCAAAACGCTTGTGTTTTTGCGGCTGATTCAAGAGACGGTCAAGGCGGGGCGGCAGGCGCTTGTGCTTGTGCCGGAAATATCGCTGACCCCGCAGATGATTGATCGGCTGAAAGCCTATTTTGGCGAGCGCGTGGCGGTACAGCATTCCGCGCTGAGCCATACCGAGCGCCTTTTGCAGTGGCAGCAGATTCAAAATGGCGCGGCAGATATCGTTGTCGGAACGCGCAGCGCAGTGTTTGCGCCGCTGCAAAGCATCGGTGTCATCATCATCGACGAGGAGCAGGAGCACACCTATCACTCGGAATCTGCGCCGCGCTACAGTGCGCACGAGGTGGCAAAGCAGCGTGCGCTTGCCCATCATGCGCTGCTGTTGCTGGCAAGCGCCACACCCTCTACGGAAAGCTATTATGCCGCCAAGGAGGGGCGCTATCATCTTGTGGAGCTGCACGAGCGCTATGGCGGGATGCCGCTGCCGCAGGTGCGCCTTGTCGATATGCGCACAGAGCTTGCCGCGGGCAACGCGGGGGCTATCAGCGGGGAATTGCAGGGCGAGATTGAGCAAAATTTGCGCGATGGCAAGCAGACTATTTTGTTGCTGAACCGGCGCGGCTACAAGACGGTCGGCATGTGCACAAAATGCGCCGAGGCCATCCGGTGCGATGCGTGCAGCGTGCCGATGGTTTACCACAAGGCGGATGGAAAGCTGCTGTGCCACTACTGCGGCAAAAGCATCAGTCCCGTGCCGGAAATATGCCCGAAATGCGGCGAGCGCATCAAATACACCGGCTTTGGCACACAGCGCGTGGAGGAGGAGCTTGCGGAAAAATTTCCGAAAGCGCGTGTCCTGCGCATGGATGCCGACAGCACGTCGCGCAAAAATGCGCATGAGACAATGCTGCACCGTTTTGCCGCAGGGGAATATGATATGATGCTGGGCACGCAGATGGTGGCAAAGGGACTTGACTTTGAACGGGTCACGCTTGTCGGGGTGCTTGGCATTGACCAGCTTTTGTTTGCACAGGGGTACAAGGCGTTTGAAAATGTGTTCTCTCTTGTCACGCAGGTGGTGGGGCGCGGCGGGCGCACGGGCACGCCGGGCCGCGCCGTCATTCAGACCGTTGACCCCGAGCATCCTGTGCTGAAGCTTGCGGCAAAGCAGGACTATGCCTCGTTTTATGCACAGGAGATACAATTCCGCAAGCTGAATTTATATCCGCCGTTTTGCACAATCTGCATGGTTGGCTTTTCGGGCGCTGAGGATGCCGAGGTATTTGCGGCGGCAGTCGCCTTTTCCCGCGCGGTGCAAAACGAGACAAAGCGGCGCGGCGATATTCCGCTGCGTGTGCTTGGCCCTGCGCCGATGAACATTGCGATGGTGAACCACCATTATCGCTATAAGCTAACGCTGAAATGCCGCAACAACATGACGTTTCGCACGATGCTGGGCACGGCGCTGGAACAGTACAATCGACAGGATTTGCCGCGCAAGGCGGCGGTGTTTCTCGACTTCTATTCCGATGCGGATATTTAAACCCGCACGGAAGGCTTTTGGATCAATTATTTACTGGGAGGTAATTTTACTATGGCTTTACGACAGATTGTACAGGACGGTGACCCGATTTTAAAAAAGAAGTGCCGCCCTGTCACGAACTTTGATGACCGATTGGCAATGCTTCTGGACGATATGCGCGAAACGCTGGCTGACGCGGAGGGCTACGGTCTTGCAGGCCCGCAGGTGGGCGTGATGCGCCGTGTGTTTATCAGCGTGGATGAGCGCGATTTGCCCGAGGACGGCACAGAGCCGGAGGGCTATGTGCAAAAATTTGTCGAATTTATCAATCCCGAAATCCTCACACAGGAGGGCGAGGTGATGCAGTACGAGGGCTGCCTGTCTTTTCCGGGGCACAACGCTGCCATCAAGCGCCCGGAAAAGGTGACGGTGCGCGCATTTGACCGCAGCGGAAAGCCGTTTACGATGGAGGCGGACGGTATGCTGGCACGCTGCATTTGCCACGAGGGAAATCATCTTGACGGCATTACCATCATGGATTTGGCGGAGTATTTCTACGAGGATTTAGAGCATGATGACGAGGCCGATGACGATGCGCAAAAAAAGATGACCGCAGAGGAGTAAACGATGAAGCTGCTGTACATGGGCACGCCGGACATTGCGGCGCACTGTCTTGAGGAAATTTTAAACCAGCCGCAGCACACGGTGTGCGGCGTGTTCACGCGCGAGGATAAGCCGCAGGGGCGAAAGCAGATTTTGACCGCACCGCCCGTAAAGCAGGTGGCGCTGGCGCACGGCATTCCCGTCTGGCAGCCAAAAACACTGCGCGACGGCGAGGCGGCGCGCACCATTGCAGCGCTTTCGCCGGAGCTGATTGTGGTGGTGGCGTACGGGCGCATTCTGCCGCCGGAGGTGCTGGAGCTTGCGCGCTACGGCGCTATTAATCTGCACGTGTCGCTGCTGCCGAAATACCGCGGCGCGGCACCCATGCAGTGGGCAATCATCAACGGCGACACACAGACGGGCGTGAGCGTAATGCAGCTTGATGCGGGGCTTGACACGGGCGACGTGATTGACTGTCTGCCGATCAGCATTGACCCCGATGAGACGATGGGGGAGCTGTTTGAAAAGGTTGCCGGTGTGGGCGCGCCGTTTTTGTGCAAGGTGATGGACACCATTGCCGCGGGCACCGCGACGCACACACCGCAGAATCATGCACTTGCTTGCTCAGCGCCGCCGCTGACAAAGGAGATGGCGCTGTTCAGCTTTGCAAAGGATGCAAAAACACTGCACAACCTGATTCGCGGGATGAACCCGTGGCCGGTTGCGTATTTTATGCACGCCGGAAAAAAGATAAAGGTTCTGCGCAGCCGGTATGTGCCGGTAGAGGAAAATAAGGCAGAGACTCCTTGTGCGCGTGACATGGCGCACGGTAAAAACGCAGCGGCGATGCAAAACGCGCCCGCGCAACCGGGAACGGTGCTCTGCACAAAGCCGCTTACCGTGGCGTGTCAAAGCGGCGCGCTTGTGCTGGAGGCGCTTGTGCCGGAGGGCAGTCGTCCGATGGAGGGCACGGCATGGAGCGCGGGCTGCCGCTTCAAAACGGGAGACATGCTGTAAGGTTTTCAGTGCAGACGGCTTTTTAGCGCTTTCGGGCGAGAGAAAGCACACACGGGCGGCAGAATGCCGTTTTGTGCTGCGCTGTAACAGCGCTTTGCATGTCCGGCGCAAAGCAGCGCAAAACCATTCCCATTCCGCAAAAAAAGAAACGGCAGAGGAGCAACGATGGAGAACGCACGCCGCGCGGCTGTGACCGCGCTGATGAAACAGGAAAAAGACGGCTACGCGAATCTTGTGCTGAATACGGCACTGGACGGCTTTACAGGCGCGCAGCGCGACCGCGCTTTTCTGGCTGCCGTGTTTTACGGTACGGTGGAGCGACAGATTACGCTGGATTATGTGCTGCAAAAATTTCTGGCAAAGCCCATTGCAAAGCTGGACGCGCCCGTGCGTGCCATTTTGCGCAGCGCGCTGTATCAAGCGCAATATCTTGACAGTGTGCCCGCGTCGGCAGCCATCAATGAGGCTGTCACGCTCACACGGCAAATGGGCAAAAGCAGCGCCGCCGGCATGGTGAACGCCGTGCTGCGCAAGGCGGTTGCCACGTCGCTTACAGGCGAAGCCTTTCAGAGCGAAGAACAGCGCCTTAGCGTTATTTACAGCGTATCCCCGCAAATTGTGTCGCTGCTGCGCGCAAAGCTTCCGCAGCAGTGCGAGGATATTTTGCGCGCAGCCTTTGTGCAGCCCGCGCTTTGCGTGCGCGTGAATCCGCTGCGCACAAGCGTGCAGGAGATAGAGGATACCTTTGCAAAGCAAGGCATTCCCACGCGGCGCGGCGATGTGCCGGGCAGTCTGTATGTGCAGTATAAGGGCGACATCACGCAGACAAAGCTGTTTAAGCGTGGGCTGCTCCATGTGCAGGGCGAGTCCTCGCAGCTTGCCTGCGCGGCGCTGTGCCCGCAGCCGGGGCAGACGGTGCTCGATTTATGCGCTGCGCCCGGCGGCAAAAGTGTCACGCTGGCGCAATGGATGAAAGACAAGGGCAGACTTATCAGCTGCGACGCGATGCCGAACCGTCTGCCGCTGATTGAGGATGCCTTTGCACGCATGGGCGTTACCTGCGGCAGCGTGCTGCAAAATGATGCCGCAATGTACCGTGCGGATTTTGCAGGCGCGGATGCGGTGCTGTGCGATGTGCCGTGCTCCGGTCTTGGCGTACTGGCGAAAAAGCCCGATATTCGCGGCAAAGATCTTGCGGGGCTGGACGCGTTGACAAAATTACAGGCGCGCATCCTTGACACGGCATCGCGCTATGTAAAAGCGGGCGGAAGCCTTGTGTATTCCACCTGCACACTGAACCCCGATGAAAACGAAAGGATCGTCGCACAATTTTTGAAGGAGCATTCCGGCTTTGTCTGCGCACCGGTGACAAATGTGCCAAAGGGTGCGCAAATAACGGACAATTTCGTCACGCTGTACCCGTTTTGCACGGGAACAGACGGATTTTTCGTTGCTTTGCTCAAGAAATTGTAGGCGTTTTTTATAGCATAATAAGAGAGTTTGTGATAAAATGAATCAGATAAGGATTTCTTCCCTGCCGATGCCGCAGCTTGCCGAATTGATTGGCAGCTTGGGGCAGCCGGCTTTTCGTGCTAAACAGATTTTTTCATGGCTGCACGAAAAACAGGCCGTGTCTTTTTCTGAGATGACAAACCTGCCAAAGAGCCTTGTCGAGACCCTGCGTCAAACGTGCATCATAGAAACGCTCGTCATTGACCGCAAGCAGCAATCGAAGGACGGCACCGTAAAATATCTTTTGCGTCTGCCGGATCAAAATTGCATCGAAACAGTTGTTATGCGCTATAATTACGGCAATACTGTATGTGTTTCCACACAGGTCGGCTGCCGTATGGGGTGCCGCTTTTGCGCGTCAACGCAGGGCGGGCGTGTGCGCAACCTGACCGCGGGCGAAATTGTAAACGAGATTTACACGGCGCAGCGCGACATTGGCGAGCGCATTTCCCATGTTGTGCTCATGGGCATTGGCGAGCCGCTCGACAATTTTGACAATGTGATGGATTTTATCACCCTTCTCACTTCGCCTGACGGACTGAAAATCGGCATGCGCAACATCAGCCTGTCCACCTGCGGCATTGTGCCGGCAATTGAAGCGCTTGCAGAAAAGCACCTCGGACTTACGCTGTCCATCTCGCTGCATGCCCCCACAAACGCGCTGCGCAGCAGCATGATGCCCGTCAACGACGCATACCCGGTGGAGCAGCTGCTTGCCGCGTGCCGTGCGTATCAAAACGAGACAGGCCGCCGCATCAGCTTTGAATATTCTATGGTGCGCGGTGTGAACGACAGCAGTGAAACGGCAAAAAAACTTGCCGCGCTCATCAAGGGCATGGGCGCGCATGTGAATCTTATCCCCATCAATCCGGTGGACGGCTCGCCCTATTCCGCGTCAGACACGGAAAACGTGAAACGATTTCAAGACATTTTACTTGGCCTTGGCGTGAATGCAACGGTCAGACGCCGTCTGGGAACAGACATCAGCGCCGCGTGCGGTCAGCTCAGACGTGAGGCCAAAGGAGGATTATCCGAATGAAAATAGTCGCCAAAACCGATATCGGTCATCAGCGCAGCGAAAATCAAGACAACTACCGCGCCGGCGTGCAGGCCGACGGCACTGTCTGGGCGCTGGTGTGCGACGGCATGGGCGGGGCACAGGGCGGCCGTATGGCCAGCACGCTTGCCGCCGAATATATGGAGCGCGCCTTTTCGGAGGAAATTGATTTGCTGCGCACCGAGGATGAAATACGCAGGTTCCTGTTTCGTCTTGCGGATACGGCAAATAACCTCATTTTCAAGAGGTCGGAGACAGATGCCTCCGTGCGTGGCATGGGGACAACGCTGGTGTGCGCGGTTGTGCACGACGATCTGATTCAATATGTGCACGCGGGCGATTCCCGTGCCTATATTTACAGGAACGGCGTACTGTCGCAGTTGACCAAGGATCACTCCATGGTGCAGGAGCTGATTGAGCAGGGCACCATCACACAGCAGGAAGCGTATTTTCATCCGAATAAAAATCTGATTACGCGTGCGCTCGGTGTCACACAGAATGTGGACGTTGATTACGGAGAAGCACCGTTTCACAGCGGAGATATTTTGCTTTTATGCACAGACGGACTGACAAATTACGTTACGGACGAGGACATGGTACAAATCCTGTCTGAAACCGTCTTTGAAAAGACTGCCGATGCACTTGTTTCACAGGCGCTTGCCGGCGAAGGACTTGATAACATTACCGTGCTGTTGGCATCAGCACAACCTACGGAGGACTGAATGCATGGATAAATTTATCGGCAAGCGTTTGGATGGGCGCTATCTCATCCAAACGCTCCTTGGCTCCGGCGGCATGGCCGTTGTGTACAAGGCTGTGGACTTAAAGGAAAACAAGATTGTCGCGGTGAAAATTCTGCGCGAGGAGTGCATGCACAACGAGGATCTTGTCCGTCGTTTTAAAAACGAGTCCAAGGCAATTTCAGTGCTGAACCACCCGAATCTTGTCAAGGTGTATGATGTCAGCGTGTCGGATAAGCTGCAATTCATTGTGATGGAGTATATCGACGGCATTACACTGAAGGACTATATGGAGTTTCGCAAGCAGCCGCTCACCTATAAGGAAACGCTGCATTTCGTCTCCCAAACGCTGCTTGCCCTGCAGCACGCGCATGCAAAGGGCATTGTCCATCGCGATATCAAGCCGCAAAACATCATGCTGCTTGCAAACGGCAACATCAAGGTGATGGATTTCGGCATTGCGCGCTTTGCCCGCAACGAAAGCCAAACCATGACGGATAAGGCCATCGGCTCGGTGCACTATATCAGCCCGGAGCAGGCAAAGGGCGATGTCACCGACCTCAAGGCCGATATTTACTCCGTTGGTGTCATGATGTATGAGATGCTGTCGGGCAGACTGCCGTTTGACGGTGAAAGTCCTGTTGGTGTTGCCATCAAACAGATCTCAGATGCGCCCACGCCGCTGCGTCAGATTAATCCGGCTGTGCCGGAGGCGCTGCAGGCCATTACGGAGCGCGCTATGGCAAAAGAGCCGCGCGAGCGATACCAGTCCGCAGGCGCAATGCTGGCGGACATTGAGGCGTTTAAGCGCAATCCCAGCATCAAATTTGAATATCAGTACCTCACAAGCAGTATGCCCACACGCTATATGGATAGGGCAGTGAGCAAAACGCCGCAGCGCCGTCCGGAGCAGGGCCGCCGTCCGAGCAGTGCAGCCGCGCCAAAGCGTCCCGCAGCAAGCGGAAACCGCACAAGACGCACCGGCTCCCGCAGCAGCCTCTTTAAAAAGAAATGGCTGTGGCCTGTCATGGCGGGGGCATCGCTGGCATTTTTCCTTGTCTCCCTGCTGTCCTGCTACTTCATTTTAAAAAACACGGTGCTTTTTGCAAAGGCCAAGGATTTAGAGCTGCCGAATTTTGCGAAAATGCAACGCTCTGAGGTGGAAAAAAGCCCTCAATTTAAAGAATTTACCAATATAGAGTTTGAGGAGGTAGCCGATGCGGACTTCCCCGCAGGAACCATTGTATCTCAAACACCAAAGCCACCCAAAACCGTAAAATCCACAGCGCGTATTATCTTGCGCGTTTCCATCGGCATCACGCAGGTTTCCGTGCCGGATATTGTGGGCAAGGATCAGGCTACGGGGCTGCAAGCGATGAAGGATGCCGGGCTTAATGTCATGCTCAAACGGCGAGAGGTCGAAAATAAGACGGATCCGTTTGGCAATGTGTTGGAGCTGACGCTGACAGACGGCACTCCGGTCAAGGCCGGACAGGTCATGGACAGCGGCACGACAATTCTGGTCTATGTCAGCGCAGAGCACCGCGATGACGAGGTGAGGGTGCCACAGTGTGTCGGACTTGCCAGCAAAGAGGAAGCGCTTACGCTGCTTGCCTCCCGTGATTTGAGCATCGGTTCCATCACGGAGGAGGACAGCACAGCACCGGCGGGCAGCATTATTCGCCAGTCGCCGGAATATGTTGAAACGACCGACCCGAAGGATAAAGCCGGCATGGTGAAAAAGGGAAGCCTGATTGATCTTGTCATCTCGAAAGGGCATACGCACACCTATGTGGAGACGGCACGCACAGAGCCGCAGGGCTGCGAGACACCGGGCAGTATCACCTATACGTGCAGTGTGTGCGGCGATGCACGCACCGAGCCGATTCCGGCACATGGACACGATTGGGGCGAATGGACACTCACAACACCGCCGACAACAACTGCGGATGGTGTGGAAACGCGCACCTGTAAGCGAGATGCGAATCATACGGAGAAAAGAGCGGTTCCAAAGCTGCCGCCGGCCAGCAGTGGTGGCAGCAGCGGCGGCAGCAGCAGCGGGGCGTGACATTTGCTGGCTTTCACCTTTGCGGTTACCGTAAACTGCGGATTGCAGTGACACATACTTTGCAGGGCACACTGGTGCTGAAAATGGGTAGGAGAGAAGACATTGGCTAATCAGAATGACGAAAAAAAAGAGTCCGGTGCAAAAGCGCAGACGGCAGAAAATGCGGCAAAACCCGAAGGGGAAACAACACCGGTGACAGAAAAAAAGCCTGCGGCGAAAAAGTCTGCGGCAAAATCCGGCGCAAAAAAGAAGCCGGCGGCAAAAAAGCCGGCTGCGCCCGGAAGTGCGGCGGCAAAAACCTCCACGGCAAAAAGCAAAGCGGCAAATGGGAAAAATACGGCGAGAAAAAAGACGACTGTTTCCAAGGGGGCGACAGGCGTGAAAAAGTCTGCGAATGCGGCACAGGATTTTGTGCGCGCGGAGGATGCAGCGCAGGATGCTGCACGGAAAGCAGAAGCGTTGCCCGATACGCAGGATAGGGTGCCTGCTGTCGAAACAGCAGTAGCGGATGAACTGCGGCAAGAGGACACGGCGGAAGCGATTGGGGCTATGTCTGCAATTTTGGAGGATACACTTTCTTTGCAGCAGGCAATGACGCTTGATTCGCCGCCGTTTGAAGCGGATGGGAAAGAGGGCGCACAGCCGGAGGACTTGCTGGAGCAGATGCTGAAGGATAAGACTGTGCCCGAAGCTGATGCCGATGCGTCAAGCGGTGAGGCCGCGCAGGAAAATGAAGCGTCTGCGCAGGAAACTGAAGCGTCTGTGCAGGAAACGCAAGCGGCTGTGCAGGAAACGCAAGCTGCGCCCGCCTCTTTCATGAGCCGTGTGCGCGCATGGTTTGCCGAATTAGCGGTTGACAGCATAGAGCCGCCAAAGGCGGTTGCCGCCGTTGCAATGCAGCCTGTGCAGACAGAGGAAGCAGCGGGAAACGCTAAAGAAGATGCACAGGGCGCGATAAAAACAGAGGATGCGGAAACCGATGCACAAGCGAACGTTGCGTTAGCTGTCGATGTGACACCGGAGCAAGAGCAAGAAAAAGATACAAAAGTGGTGTTGCCCGCTGAGGAGCCGGCACCTGTGGCGGTAGAGCTGTCGCCACAGCCCGAAAAAGCACAGGAGACGGAAGAATCGACTGCCGCGGAGCAGAAAGCTTTAGAAGCGGAGGAAGATGCAGTTCTGCCGGAAACAGAATCGGCGAGCGCTTCTGAAAAAGAGGAACCGGAACAGGAGGCTGTGCCGGAATCAGAGCCGGAGCAGGCTGCAACGTCAGAAAAAAATGCAAAAAGCCAAGCTGCCCACAAGGGAACCACAGGTATTTTTGGTAGCTTGAAAAAATTGTTCCAAGAAGCTTTTGCCCCCATCGACGAGATGGAGGAAGATGAGAAAGAAAATGCTTCCATAGGCGATGCGGAATTTTCCATTCTTCCGATATTGCCGGTGGAGAGTGCGGAACGGAGCACTGAATCCGTGCCGGAGGGAGAGCCCGCAGCGGAGGAAACCGAGGAGCCCGCAGCAGAGCCGATCGAGGAACCCGCAGCGGAGGAAACCGAGGAGCCCGCAGCGGAGCCGACCGAGGAACCTGCAGCGGAGGAAACCGAGGAATTTTACGAGGAGGAACGCCCGCGCCATCGTGTTACGGTGTTCAAGGTGTTTGTCAGCTTTACAACCATCCTTGCGGTTATGACTGCCCTGTTTGTCGTATTACTGTTTGTCCTTTCGGATAATAGCTTGCTTTCCCCGAAAATTGAGGTGGATATGCCGAACTTCAACGGCATGGAGGCATCTCAAATTAAAGAGGATCCAAAATTTTCTGAATTTCAGATTGAATATGAAGATGTTTATACCGAGGAGGCAGAAAAGGGCATTGTGATTGATCAGCGCCCGAAAGCACCGCGGCAGGTAAAGGAAAATGCGCATATTACACTGCGCGTCAGCGCGGGCATTCAAACCGTGGAAGTACCCGATGTAGCCGGTATGAGCAGGGAGGAAGCGAAAGCAACGCTGAAAAAGAGCAACCTAAATGTGCTGTTTAAACCGGTGGCAGATGACGCTGTGGATGAGGAGGATGTCGTTGAGACAGACCCCAAGAGCGGCACGGTGCTAAACGCCGGCGAGACAGTTATTGTGTATATCAGCCGCGGCGAGCAGGAAGCCATGACAGCAAAGGTTCCAAGCTGTGTGGGCTTGGCAAGCACATCTGCCGCAGGCCAGCTGCTTGGCAGCAGAGGCTTGACCTTGGGCGGTGTAAGAGAGGTCGCAAGCGGTTCGCCGGCCGGTACGGTAATCGGACAGTCGCCCCCTGCGGGTAAAGTGTTGCCGCGCGGCTCTGGGGTGACAATTACGGTTTCTACGGGCGCGCCCGTGGCGGTGACACCCGGCACTGGCAATGAGGTAGTAGGCGCAGACGGACATGTTCATCAATATGTGGCGCAGGTCGTGGCGCCAAACTCTTATTCCATCGGCTTTACAATGCACACCTGTACCATTTGCGGCTACTATTATTATGATAATGTGAAGAATCCCGTGTGATGAATTGTGAGCCAGAGGTACCTATGCATGTATGAGAATCAGAACACCATCCTAAAGGGCATCGGCGGTTTTTACTATGTAAAAACCGCCGATGGCATCTTGGAATGCCGCGTAAAGGGCATTTTCCGCAAGCGCGGAATCAGCCCTGTGGCCGGCGATGCCGTTGTGCTGGAGCAAGAGGCCGGCACGGATATCATCGCTGAAATTCTGCCGCGCAAAAATGTTTTTACGCGGCCACCCATTGCAAATGTGGATAATTTTTTTATCGTGGTCAGCACGGTGCAGCCTGTTCCCAGCACACTGGTCATTGATAAGCTTACCGCCATTGCCGTTGACAAGGAAACGCAGCCGATTATTGTTGTGACCAAAGCGGATTTGCACTCGACAAGGATGCTTACAGAGTGTTACCGTCACAGCGGCATTCCGATTTTATGCGTGGATGCCGCCACCGGTGCAGGGCTGGATGAAGTGCGCGCACGGCTGCCGGGAAGGTTAAGCGTATTCTGCGGAAATTCCGGCGTAGGAAAGTCCACGCTCCTCAGCGCGCTTTTGCCGGAGATAACACTTGAAACGGGTGAAATCAGCAAAAAACTGGGCAGGGGACGACACACAACACGCGAAGTGATGCTGTATGAAACCTGTGGCGGATATGTGGCGGATACGCCGGGCTTTTCAAGCCTTGACATGGAGAAGGCAAGCTGTATTCCAAAAGAAAATTTGCAATATGCCTTTCCCGATTTGCAGCGTTACTTCGGACAATGCAAGTTTACAGGTTGCTCCCACACGGTGGAAAAAGGCTGTGCCGTGCGTGCGGCACTGGATGAGGGAGAACTGGACAAAAGCCGCTATACAAGCTATGTTACATTATATAACGAGGCAAAGGAGATATCAGATTGGCAGAGATAGAGCAGCAAAAAGGCGCGCTTCAAGCAGCGCAGACAGCATCGGTGAAAACAACGCAGCCCGTACACACGTCACCGGATATGTCCGGTGCCATGCAGCGGACGATTCCGGCGGCTTCGGCGGAAGGCGCGCACAGCGGCGCCGCAATGGCTGCGAAAAGAGCCGCACAGCAGGCGGCACAACAGGCGGCACAGCAAGCGACCATGGTGCAAAACCCGCGGCAGATATCGGGGCAGCAGCCCATGCGGCAGACACCCGTGCGCCAGCAGGTGCCGCAAGCGGAGGTGTCGCGCAAGGCGGCATTGCAACAAAATAAAGTTCCGAACCCCGGTGCTGTGCATCAAGGGGCGGCACCTGCACAGGGACGGCAAGCGGCTGCAGCGAGACAGGCAGAGCAAACAGCCCGCCCTGTTCGGCAGCAGATGCCGGATGCCTCCGGAGCACAGACGCGTTCCTTTTATGCACAGGGGCAAAATGGTGCAAAACAGCCTGAAAATAAGCCAATAGATGCCGCAAAGCAATGCACGGCAAAGCAAAAGAAAGCAGAGCCGGACACGGCAAGGCAACGCGCAGCAAGGTCGGACGCACCGAGGCAAAGCAAGCTGTCAAGACCGTCCGATCGGGGAAAACGAAACAGGACGGTGCGTTCGGGCGGCGCAGCGCTGCTTGCGGGCAAAAAAATCAATGTGCTGGCTTTGCTTGCCGCTGCGACGGGTGCGGTGCTGCTTTGCTGTGGAATTGCAGTCTTTCTTATGCTGTACAACTTTCTGTTCGATTCGGCCAGTGATGTCGAGATGCCGAATTTTTACGGAAAGTCAGTGAATGACATCAAGGGAAATGCAGAGTTCAGCGGGTTTGACATTGAATATACAGAAATGTATACAAACGAAAAACCGGCGGGTATTGTAGTGCGACAAACGCCCAGAGCGCCGCGCAACGTGAAAAGCAATGCGCATATCCTCCTTACCGTCAGTGCCGGGACGCAGCAGGTAACGGTGCCGGATCTCTCGGGAATGTCGCGGGATTCTGCAAAGGAGACGTTGAAAAAGGCAAGTCTGAATTTGATCTACAAGCCCATTGTGGACAATACGGTCACCGCAGATACCGTGCTGCATACGGTTCCCGCTGCGGGGGAAAGAGCCGATGCGGGCGATACCATCACTGTTTTCATCAGCCGGGATGAGAATTTAAGTATTATCACCGTGCCGGACTGCGTGGGGAAGGCTTCTTTGATTGAGGCGGCTCTCGCGCTGTCAAATGCGCGTCTCAGCTATGAATTGGCCGAGGGAAGCGGCGCAGATGGCGTTGTTACGGCGCAGGAGCCGGCGGCAAACGAGCAGGTACCGCTTGGCACGGTTGTAAAGCTCACGCTGAACGGTGCGGGTGCGACAGGACTTGATACACTGCCGCAGATGCAGCTTACGGGTGCGGATGGTCATCCGCATGAATATGAGCCGACAAGCGTGGTTCCGTCGAATGCCTATTCCATTGGCTACACCATCTTTACCTGCAAGGTTTGCGGCTATTTCTACTATGGAGATTTCACGCAGCCGGCAGCATAGGGGATTGCGATGCATTGTGTTATTTTTGCTGCTATGCCTGTCACACAGGCAATGGAACCCTACTATAACGATGCAGACGTGACCATTGCTGCGGATGCAGGTTACCGTGTCATGCAGCAGTTGAAGCTTTTGCCCGACATTCTTCTGGGCGATTATGACAGCGCGCCGATTCCCGCTGACGACAAGCATGTTGAGCGTCTCCCGCGTGAAAAGGACGATACCGATACTTATTACGCGGCAAGGCGCGCACTGGCACTTGGGGCAGACCGTGTGACCATTCTGGGCGGGCTTGGCGGTCGGCTGGATCATACGCTGGCCAATTTGCACACGGTGGCTTTTTTGGCGCGCAGCGGGGTAAGCGCCCGTCTTGCCGACGAGAATACGGAGATTAATGCGCTGCTGCCCGGCTCGTACCGTTTTGCGCGGCGAGACGGCTATGTCTCGCTGTTTCCGGCGGGCGACAGCATCGAAGGTGTTACGCTGCGCGGGTTTCACTACCCGCTTACAGACGCGACGCTTACAAACAGCTATCCGCTTGGCATCAGCAACGAATTTGTGGCAGACGTGGGGGAAATCTCCTTTACACATGGGGTGCTCTATCTCGTTTTTGTGCGGGAGCAGTAACGTTTTCCCGCGCCGGCGCGTATGATGCAGTACCAAAGGTTGGCGGTGCGCGCAGCCTGCGCGTGTCTTTAGGCTTTGAAAGCTGTCAGGAAAGCGGGGGTGCTGTCATGCGTGTCATCATCTGGAAAAGTCCAAGGTTTCTATCGGGCATCTTACGCGCTGTTTTTAAAGTGAAATAGGCGCGCAAAAGCGCAGGGGCAGAATTGCCGCCTGCGCTTTTGTTTTGTCCGCTTTTTTGTCCGCTTACGTCATAGTGACGCTTTGCCCGGCATACAAATAAGATAGAACAGCGAAAGGGGCAGGCATCATGGAAATAAAAATGTACAACGATACGGTTACAGCAGCCGTTGCCGTATGCGATGCAAAACTGGAATTGCCGATAGAAACCGAGATATTAGTCCCGGATTATCTGCCGCAGGTTTTCAAAATTGTAAAGTGCTTTGTGCATCTTGTCGTGCTGCAAAAACAGATGTCGGCGGCACGGCTCACGCTGGAGGGATATCTGCGTCTGACCGTGTTTTACCAGTCCGACGGCGAGGATGCACTGTGTCAAACGGAACAAAAGCTGCCGTTTGCAAAGCAGCTTGACATTGCGCAGGGGGACTTTTTCGGCGCGGATGTGGCTGTTGGCGGCGAGACAGAGTATATCAACTGCCGCGCGGTCAATCAGCGCCGCATTGATGTGCGCGGTGCGTATGCGCTGAGTGTTACGGCAAATGCGCAGGGCACTGACGAGGTGATTACGGCGCTTTCAGACGGTGGTATTGAGCAAAAGACAGAGGTGCTGGAAAGCCTGCGCACACTGGGCGTGCAGGAAAAGCTGATGACCGCCGAGGAAAGCATTGTGTTTGAGTCACAGCCTGAAGCTGTGCTGGACATCGCCTGCGCCGGAAAAGTGCAGGAGATAAAGCTGCTCTCCGGCAAGGCGGTTTTGAAGGGCACCATTGACGCAGATGTGCTGTACCGTGCGGCGGGGCTGCAGCATCTTGCCAAGGAGGTGCCGTTCAACGAAATTATAGAGGTGGAGGGTGCGGACGAGGGCTGCGGAAGCATTGCGTTTGTGGAGCCGACCGGCTGCACGCTGCTGGCCGGGGACGACGGTAAAATGACCCTGACAGTCACAGCGCTGCTGCACATTAAAGTGTACCGCGCTACAGAGGTAGTCGCCGTGTGCGAGGCATTTTCAACGCAGTACGAGACGCAGCTTACCTTTAACACGATCTATACCGAGAAAAAGGTGGATGCATTTGATGTGCAGATAGAAGCCACAGCCGAGGGTTTGATTGCGGATGAGCAAACACAAATTTTGGCCGCCTTTGCAATGCCAATGCAGCCGGAGCTGCTGCAGGAGGGTGAAAAAACTTCACTGCGCGGTCGGGTTTTGGCGCATATTTTGTGCCGTAACGCGCTGGGAGAAATTGACTGCTATGACAAGGTATGTGAATATATTCTGCCCGGCGGCTATGCATTCCCGCGCGAACAATTGATTTTGACAGCGCGTGCCGCCGTGGTGCAGGTCAGCGCCAAAAAGACGGGGGGAACTGCCAGTGCCACGGTATTGCTGCGCGTCAGCGGCCTTGTTACGCTGCGCTGCGCACACACAGTTTTGCAGCAGGTTGCTTGCGGTGAGCCGTTGCAGCGCACGGATGGCAATATTGCGCTGCGCATTTATTACGCGGAGCAGGGCGAGCCGCTGTTTGACATTGCGCGCCGCTATGCCGTGTCACCCGGTGCTATTGCGGCGGTCAACAATCTTGCAGGGGACACGGTAGAGCAGAAAACGCAGCTGCTTGTGCCGTCGTCATTGCAGTGAAAGGAGGGGATTCTATGAATTACAGCAGTATTTATTCCGACATTGCCAGACGAACCGGCGGTGACATTTACCTTGGAATTGTCGGCCCTGTCCGCACCGGAAAAAGCACCTTTATCAAGCACTTTATGGAGCTGATGGTGCTGCCTGAAATCCGGAACGATGCCTTTGCGCAGCGTGCGCGTGATGAGCTGCCGCAGTCCGCCGCAGGGCGCACCATTATGACAACAGAGCCAAAATTTGTGCCCGAAAAAGCGGTCAGCGTCACGCTGGACGACGGCATTACATTCCGCACGCGTTTGATTGACTGTGTGGGTTATATGGTCAGAGGCGCTTTGGGACACGAGGAAAACGAAAAGCCGCGCATGGTAAAGAGTCCGTGGTTTGACGAGGCGGTTCCGTTCGATTTGGCAGCGGAGACGGGAACACGCAAGGTAATTCGTGATCACTCCACCATAGGCATTGTCATCACGACCGACGGCAGCATCAGCGATTTGCCGCGCGCCGCATATGAGGATGCTGAGGCTCGCGTCATTGCAGAGCTTGAAGAAATTGAAAAGCCGTTTGTCATCTTGCTGAACTGTGTTGCGCCAAGCGCGCCGCAGGCTGTTGCCTTGGCAGGTCAATTGGCACAGCAATACGGTCACACGGTGCTGCCCGTCAGCTGCGTGGATATGACGGACGAGGACGTAACCGAGATTTTAAAATCTGTTTTGTTTGAATTTCCACTGCGTGAAATTGCGTTTGCCATGCCAAAATGGGTCACGTCGCTTGAAAAGGGACACTGGCTGCAAACGGCGCTGTACGATGCGGCAATTGCGTTTGCAGGGCGTACCCAGCGCATGAAGGATCTTGCGGTGCAGGGCTGCGCTGTCGAGTGTGAATACCTAAAAAGCAGCAGACTGACGGCCATAGCACTGGGCACGGGATGCGTCACATTGGAGCTTGCGCTGCTGCCGGAGCTGTTTTACCGCGTGCTCAGCGAGGTGACCGGCCTTGCCGTAACAGATGAAGCCAGCCTGATGCCCTGTGTTCTGCAAATGGCAAAGGCCAAGGAGCAATATGAAAAAATACGCGGTGCACTGGAACAGGTGGAGGCAACAGGCTATGGCATTGTGATGCCGGCACTGGACGAATTGATTTTAGAGGAGCCTGAAATTGTCAACCAAAGCGGACGCTACGGTGTGCGCTTGCGCGCAAGCGCACCCTCCATTCATATGCTGCGGGCGGTGATACACACAGAGGTCGCGCCAATTGTCGGCTCTGAACGGCAGTCTGAGGAGCTTGTAAAAAGCTTGCTGTCCGATTTTGAATCCGACCCGCTAAAAATATGGCAGAGTAATATTTTTGGAAAAAGTCTGCACGAGCTTGTGAACGAGGGGCTGCAAAACAAGCTGATGAATATGCCTGCGGAAGCGCGTGCGCGCATCGGAGAGACACTGGAGCGCGTCATCAACGAGGGCTGCTCCGGCCTCATCTGTATCATTCTGTAGCGCGGTCATCCCGCGCTGAACAATGCAAAACTCGCCGCTGACATGACAAAATTGTTGTGTCAGCGGCGGGTTTTTGCGTGCGTGGGTTGCGCCTTTTGCTAAAATGATGTAAAATAGCTTAGATGTAAAATAAAATGTGGTTGATGCGCCCATTTGGCGCCTATACTGACAGTGTGGTGAAAATGGCTTTGCTGAAATATATTACGCAGTTTGCACAGCGGTACCGCAAACAAATTTTAATCGCGTTTGACGTGGTTGTTGTCACGGTTTCCTATTTGCTGCCGTGGGTGTTGATTCAGTCGCGCACGTCTTTTTCCGAGTACAACAGCCTGCTTGTGGCAAGCTGCTTTTTCTTCGTGTGCTGCTATGAAATTATTTACGGCCTGATGGGGATGTACGACAGTCTGTGGCGCTATGCCGAAATTGTGGAATTTTTCCGGCTGTGCGTGGCCTCGGTGACGGCGGTTTCCATTTTTGTTGTGGTTACGCTGGTGCTGTTCGGAGCGGAGCGGCGCGTGCCGATTTCGGTCTATTTCCTCAGCGCAATGTTTGCCTCCTCGATCACGCTGTATTCGCGCCTGACCTATCGCATGTACCGCAATACGCGGCTTGCCGCGCGCCCAAAAACGCGCCGCCGTGTCATGATTATCGGCGCGGGCGACGCAGCGAGCACGCTGCTGCACGAATTTTTCAAGAATCCGTCATCGGACATGAATATTATCTGCTGTGTGGACGACGCGCCGGAAAAGGTGGGGCGCTCCATTATGGGCATCGAAATTATGGGAACCACAAAGGATATTCCCGAAATTGTGGAGCGCTGTGAAATTGAGACGCTGCTGCTCACCATTCCAACGCTGGACGAAGTGGACAAGCGCCGCATTCTCGGCATTTGCAACAAGACAAAGTGCAATGTGCGCATTTTGCCCGACATTGTCAAGTTGATTGCAGACGGCAAGGATTTGCTGTCCCGTGTGCGCGATGTGCGTGTGGAGGACGTGCTTGGTCGTCCGGAAATTGAATTGACCAACACCTCAAATGCCCTCATTACGGGCAAGACCATTATGGTCACGGGCGGCGGCGGTTCCATCGGCTCCGAGCTGTGTCGGCAGATTGCCGTTTATAAGCCGAAGCAGCTTGTGATTCTGGACATCTACGAGAATAACGCGTATGCGATCCAGCAGGAGCTGCTGCGCAAATACGGCGATACGCTCAATTTAGAGGTGCGCATTGCCTCGGTGCGGGACTCTAAAAAGGTGGATGCCCTGTTCGATTGGTTCCGGCCGGACGTTGTGTTCCATGCCGCCGCGCATAAGCATGTGCCGCTGATGGAGGATTCCCCGGAGGAGGCCGTCAAAAACAACGTGTTCGGCACCTATAATGTGACCTGCGCCGCCGACAAGTATGGCGTGGGGCGCTTTGTGCTCATTTCCACCGATAAGGCGGTCAACCCCACCAATGTGATGGGAGCGACCAAGCGCGTGTGCGAGATGATTGTGCAGGCTATGGCGCAAAAGAGCAAGACAAAATTTGTGGCGGTGCGCTTTGGCAATGTTTTAGGCTCGAACGGCTCTGTGCTGCCGCTGTTTAAAGAGCAGATTGCCATGGGCGGCCCGCTCACTGTGACACATCCCGATATTGTGCGCTATTTTATGACGATTCCGGAGGCTGTCAGCCTTGTGCTGGAGGCGGGTGCCATGGGCGGCGACGGGGATATCTTTGTGCTTGATATGGGCAACCCCGTCAAAATTTTGGACCTTGCCGAAAACTTGATTAAGCTGGCCGGCTTTATCCCGTACCGGGATATTGAAATTAAATTTACGGGTTTGCGTCCGGGCGAAAAGCTGTACGAGGAGCTTTTGATGGACGAGGAGGGGCTGCGCCAGACGGACAACTGCAAAATTTTTGTCGGCTCGGCGCTCATGCTGAATAAAAACACCTTCTTTGACCATCTCACGTCGCTGAAAGAAATTGCTTATTCCAATAACAGCGAAAATTTGGTGCAGGCGCTGATTGATATGGTGCCCACCTTTCACCACGAGGAGCACCATTACGAAAGCTAGGGGAGAGTAGCTCATGTATAAAACGGTTGTCAAGCGCGCGGTGGATTTTGTTTTGTCACTGATGGGGCTTGTTGTGCTGTCACCGCTGATGCTTGTTTTGTCCGTGTGGATAAAATGCGACTCCAAAGGGCCTGTGCTGTTCCGGCAAAAGCGCGTGGGCAGGGATAAGACTTATTTTAACATCTTAAAATTTCGTACGATGTATGCGGATACGCCAAAGGATGTGCCGACGCATCTTTTGAAAAATCCCGATGCGCAAATCACGCATATCGGACGCTTTTTGCGCAAAACAAGTCTGGACGAGCTGCCCCAGATTTTAAACATTCTTGCGGGACAGATGAGCGTGATAGGCCCGCGTCCGGCGCTGTGGAATCAAGAAGATTTGATTGCGGCGCGCGATGCATACGGGGCAAACGCGCTTGTGCCGGGGCTGACGGGTTATGCGCAAATCAACGGGCGCGATGAACTGCCCATTGCGGTAAAGGCCGGCTATGACGGCTACTATGCACAGCACATCAGTCTGATGCTTGATGTGAAGATATTTTTTAAAACCATCACAAACGTGCTGTTCGGCAGGGGCGTTGTAGAGGGCGGAACACGTGGAAAGTGATGCGCGGCGCGCTTGCTTGCATGGGGCTGTCAAAGGATGCAAAAAAACAGCGAGGCCGCGGAAATTTCCGCAGCCTCGCTGTTTTTTATGAGAGCCGGCACGCTATGCGCAATGGGCAAGGCGGGCTGCGACTCGGCTTTTTTATTTTTCAACGGGCGCGCGCAGCGCGGCTGCCAGTGCGTCCGCCAGTGCTGCGTGGGCTTCGCGCGTGAGATGCATGCCGTCAAGCGGGTGCACGCCTACGCCCGGAATGTCCCCGGCATCCAGGAAGCGTATCCCCTTTGCCGCCGCAACAAGGGCAAGCTCACCGGCGAGCGCGGCGGATTTTTCCGCACACCCCACTCCCATCTCATCACAAAACATCAACGTGCGGTAAGCCGGAACAACGGGGGACGGTGCCACAAGCAGAATGTCGGGCGCACCGCGCCATGCGGGTGTGCCCAGCGCTTTGTCCAACAGACGTGCAAAGCCCGTTGCAATCATGTGTGCATTGCAGCCAAAGCGCTCTTTGGTATCGTTTGTCCCCAGCATGATGACAAGCGTGTCCAGCGGCGCATGGGACAGCATCAGCGGCGCAAGCATTGCAAGGCCGGACAGCCCCTCGGTCAGAGGATCGTCAAATACGGCGGTGCGCCCGCACAGCCCCTCCTCAAGCACTGCATACTGCGCGCCCAGCAGCGCTTGCAGCCGGCGGGGATAGCGCTCTGTTTCTCCGTAGCGCCCATCGTGGGCGGGGTCATAGCCAAAGGTGTTGGAATCGCCGAAAATAAGAATACGGCGTTCTGCTATGTTGTCATATTGCATTAAAAAGGCTCCTTTTGTTTTTTATTGAGCGAAAAAACGAATCTTTTTTCTATCATAGCCAAAAAGCGCAATTGTTACAATAGCTTTTGCCAAAATCAGATGAAAAAACATTTTTATTCTAAAAGCAATTGAAAATAGTTTTCGTAAATGATACGATACAGAGAGCAGAGGTGTTTCCGACGAGTTGTGCTGTGCTTGCATGGGCAGCTCTTTTGGAAAACCCGTCAACAAAACAACGGTGCAATATTTTGAAAAGAGGTTTTATCCATTGAACACACAAAAGCTGCACGAGACACAGGACTGGGTAAGGGCAGAGCTTGACAGCTGCGTCAATTTCTGGCTGAAAAATGGCATGGACAGGGAGAACGGGGGCGTATACACCTGCCTTGATCGCACGGGACGCGTGTATTCCACGGACAAGAGCGTGTGGATGCAGGGGCGCTGCGCGTGGACATTTGCGTATCTGTGCAAATGCTACGGCGTAAAGCAGGAGTGGCTTGATGCCAGCAAATCCTGCCTTGATTTTATGGAAAAGCACTGCATCAACCGCGCCTGCGGCGACCGCATGTATTTTCAGGTGACAGCGGACGGCAAACCGCTGCGCCAGCGCCGCTACTGCTTCTCGGAGGGGTTTTATGCCATTGCAAACGCCGAGTATTACGGTGTCACGGGCGATGCAGAGTGCCTTGCGCGCGCACGGCGTGCCTATCAACTGATTTATGCGCTGAACAACGGCATGATCCAAGACCCCACAGGTCTTGGACCCAAGGGCATTTCGGAGACGCGCAGCGGACGCGCGCTTGCAACTCCGATGATTTTTCTCAATATTACAAGTGTGCTGCGCCGCGTTGATCCCGCTCATCTTGCGGAGTATGACCACTATTCGGCCGAGTGCACGGAGCAGATTTTTAAGTATCACGTCAAGCCCGACATGAAGTGCACGCTTGAAAACGTCGGCAAAAACGGAGAATTTTGGGCGGATGTCACCGACGGGCGCATTGTGAATCCCGGCCACGATATTGAGTGCAGCTGGTTTTTGATGGAATATGCAAATTACCTTGGCGGTGCGGCGGGTGCAAAGCTGCACAGTGACGCGGAAATGGTGTTTAACAACGCAATAGAGGGCGGCTGGGACAAGGAATACGGCGGTCTGCTGTACTTTATTGATTGCCTTGGCAACCCGCCCGAAGCCTATGAGCACGACATGAAGCTGTGGTGGCCGCACGATGAAATTATGATTGCCTCCATGATGGCCTATCGTGACACAAAGGACGAAAAATACTTAAACTGGTTTGACAAGACGCTTGCCTATGTCAAAACCTATTTCTCCGATCCTGCGTATGGGGAGTGGTACGGCTATCTGCGCCGTGACGGCAAGCCGACCATGCCCAGCACAAAGGGCAGCACGTTCAAAGGACCGTTCCATCTGCCGCGCATGTTGATGATGGTGGATAAAATGCTGGATGAAATTTTGGCGCAGGGCTGAGCGGACAGGGCGCGGCGGCAGGCCGGCACATAGAATCGCCCCGCAAGGGGATCTATCGCAGTTTCACGAACGGCAAAAAGCATCAATGGCATCGGAAAACTGCTAGCAAGACAGCGCAAAGCTTGCGGCTTTTGGACAGAGCGCGGATGCAATCCGGCAGTATGCTGCTTTTGAAAGCCAAAAATAACCGGCGCACCGATTTTTGCAATCGGTGCGCCGGTTTGTTTGTGTTTTTCAAAGGCTTTGTAACTGTTTTAGGCAAAGAGAAAGCGGCAAGCGGATTTTTGCGGTAAAACTATTTTTTGTCAAATGAAATTCTGTCCTTTTGCACCGCCGTCATTGCCTTTTCGATTAGCTGCGCATTGCCTGTGACCCCGGCCAGCATCAGCGTATAAATGGTGTCGCCGCGCTCGATAAACTGCCGTTTTACAAGCTCTGCGCTGCGAAGATCCGGCATGAAAAGCGAAAAGCGAAACACCTCGCTGCTGCGCCCGTCGCGGGCATCGCGGCTGCCGCAATCATCAATCGCACAGTGCACCATAAAGCCATCCATGGTCTTGTCAATGCGCACCTTGTGCTGCGCTGTTTTACGTGTGAGCTGTTGCGCGTAAACGGCGGCGCGCACGGCTGTCTCACGCACACTGCGCGGAACGTCCTCGCCCAGAGTATCGGCAATGTTTTCGCCCTGAGGCTGCAGCACATAGCGCCCGTTCTCCTCCTTGGCACAGCCATGCTCGCACAGGTTTGCAAGACTGTCCGCCAGTTCAAAATAATTTACAAGCTCCTCGCCCAACAGCGCCTGCTGAATTTCATCCTTGGACAGAGGGGCGGGTGCGCTGCGCATCAGATAGCATAGCAGGATGCGGATTTCCGTAGAGGAATTTAGTCCGCCCGGCTTTACGCCCGCCGTAAAAGCATCGTTTGCCATCCTTGTTTCCCCTCCCTTGATCAGTATAGTTCTATTATATTGCGGAATGCACTATTCGTCAAATAGAGTTTCAATACATTTCGCTGCTCCGGGCGGAGAATAGACCCAGCGCGACAGATGTCCCGCCGTGGGAAAGAGCGCACAGCCCATCGGCGCGGGCGCATCCGTTATTTGCAGAATGGCAAGCTTTAGCTTCATTTTTTCAGGATGAATGCTTTTTAAAAATACGCTTACGGTTTGACCGCATTTGACCGGCAGACCGCTCTCGGCAAGGCCGGCAAGGTTTGGCGCAAGCTCTATAAATACGCCGTAGCTTTCCACGCTGCGCACAACACCAAGCACGGTTTCGCCCGCATGAAAATGCGCTGCGTTTTCTGCCCATGTGCCGAAAAGCTCTCTTGTGGTCAGAACAAGGCGCCCTAGGGCATCACGGCATTTAACGGCGCAAAAAATATTTTGTCCCTCACAAAAGCGGTCGGTGGGCGAAGCAATGCGCGACACGGACATGCAGTCGATGGGAAGCAGCGCGCTGACCCCGCAGCCCACATCACAGAACGCGCCAAAGGTTTCAAGGTGCGTCACGCGACAGGGAAGGATATCTCCCGGAACAAGACCGCTTAAGTAAGCGCGCAGACACTGCTCCTGCGCCAACCGGCGCGAGAGCACGGCATAAGGCCGCGGAGTATCCGTGCAAACCCCGGTCACGGTAAAGCAGGTGACGCGTCCCACGCGCGAGAGAATGGCAATGTCGCGCACTTTTCCCTCGCGCACGCCTATGGCACATTCCTCGCGCGGCATCACACCGGCAATGCGCCCCAGCATAAAGTGCAAATTGCGCTCTGCGTCACAGGAGAGCGCGCGGCTTTCGTAAATTGCTCCCTCGCGCATGCCCTGCGTTAAAGCGTCCGCACTCTGCGGTGCCGTGGGACAATGCGTGCCCTCTGGATAAAACAGCATATTTCATCATCCTTTTTTGTTTGGCAATGCTATACTATATGCGCGAGACAGGTCATTATTGCAACAAACCGTCTTTTGTTATATAATAGAGAACACTTATGACAAAGGAGCACAGCGCATGGACGTACAGGTAGGTGACACCATTTTGACCAAGAAAGAACACCCCTGCGGGAACAGCAGCTTTTTAGTGCTGCGCGTTGGGGCGGATTTTCGGATTCGCTGCACAAAATGTGGGCGCGAGGTGATGGTGGCGCGCAGCAAAATTGAAAAAAATATCAAAAAAGTGGTGCGCGAGGCGTTGCCGCTCTAGCAGCTTTCTTTTTTGTCCGAACACAACACAAGACATAAAAGGAGAAAGCTATGTTAGATAAATTGGGGGCGGTGCGCAACCGCTATGACGAAATCAGCAATCAGCTGCAAGACCCGACGGTGGTGAATAATAATGAATTATACCGCAGCTTGATGAAGGATTACAAAAATCTCACCCCCATTGCGCAGACCTATGATGCATACAAAAAAGCCGAGGCGGCCTTTGACGAAGCAAAGGCGCTGCTGGACGGGGGCGGTTTGGATGCGGAGCTGAAGGAGCTGGCACAGGCCGAATATGAGGAAAACAAAGAAAAAATGGAACAGCTTTTGCAGGAGCTGAAAATTTTGCTGCTGCCGCGCGATGAAAATGATGACCGCAGTGTGATTGTAGAGATACGCGGCGGCGCGGGAGGCGAGGAGGCTGCGCTGTTTGCCCATAGCCTGTTCCGCATGTATACGATGTATGCCGAGAGCCGCGGCTGGAAGTACGAGCTGCTCAATGCCAATGAGACAGAGCTTGGCGGTATGAAGGAAGTCAGCTTTTCCATCGACAGCGAGGGTGCATACAGCCGTCTGAAATTCGAGAGCGGCGTGCACCGCGTGCAGCGCGTGCCGGAGACGGAGACGCAGGGGCGTGTGCACACTTCAACCGTGACCGTAGCAGTCATGCCGGAGGCGGAGGAGGTCGAGGTCAACATCAACCAAAACGACCTTAAAATTGATACCTTCCGCTCGTCGGGCGCAGGCGGTCAGCACATCAACAAAACCTCGTCCGCCATTCGTATTACGCATCTGCCCACGGGGATGGTGGTGGAGTGCCAGGACGAGCGCAGTCAGCTGAAAAATAAAGACAAAGCGATGAAGGTTCTGCGCAGCCGTCTGCTTGCGCAGGAACAGGAAAAGCACGACAGCGCCATCGCTGCCGAGCGGCGCAGTCAGGTGGGCACAGGCGACCGCTCAGAGCGCATCCGCACCTACAACTATCCGCAGGGGCGCATGACGGATCACCGCATCGGCCTAACGCTGTATAAATTGGATGCTATTTTAAGCGGCGATCTTGACGATGTAATTGATGCGCTGGTCACGGCGGATCAAGCCGAAAAGCTAAAAGCATCCTCGGAGGAAAACTGAATTGCAAACGGAACTGTTAGGATCTACGGAGCCGGCAATTGCACAGGCGGCAGCGCTGCTGCGGGCGGGTGAGGTTGTCGCCATCCCGACCGAGACGGTGTACGGCCTTGCTGCCAGTGCACTGACGGATGCGGCTGTGCGCAAAATTTTTGCGGCGAAAGGACGTCCGCAGGATAACCCGCTCATCTCGCATATTTCATCCATGGAAATGCTGCCCATGATTGTGAGGGAGGTGCCGGAGGCTGCAAAAAAGCTGGCTGCCGCCTTTTGGCCCGGCCCGCTCACCATCATTCTGCCGCGCAGCAAAACGGTGGCTGACGCAGTGTGCGCCGGTCTTGATACTGCTGCGGTGCGCATGCCAAGCCACCCCGTTGCGCGGGCGATTATCGAGCGCAGCGGCCTGCCGCTTGCGGCACCGTCGGCAAATTTGTCCGGTAGCCCAAGCCCGACCACTGCGCGCGATGTGCTCGCGGATATGGACGGAAAAATTCCGCTCATCATTGATGGCGGCAGCTGCGAGGTGGGGGTGGAATCCACGGTCATCTCTCTGGTGGGCAAATCGCCCGTGCTGCTGCGGCCGGGCTATCTCACAAGGGAACAGCTGGAGGCGGCGCTGGGTGTGCCCGTTGCACTGTCACATGCCATTGTAAATCCGCTTGCGGAGGGAGAAAAGGCCGCGTCCCCTGGGATGAAATATAAGCATTACGCGCCAAAGGCGAATGTTATTCTTGTGCAGGGGGATGCGGCAGCATATCGTGCGTACATAAACGCGCACAATGCAGACGGTGTGTTTGCGCTGTGCTTTGCGGGCGAGGAGGACAGCTTGCCGTGTCCGTGCGTCACCTACGGCGCGCAGGACAATGATGCCGCGCAGGCACAGCACGTGTTTTCTGCGCTGCGGGAGCTGGACGCGCGCGGCGCTGTCACGGCATACGCGCACTGTCCGCAGACAACAGGCGTGGCGCTTGCCGTGTATAACCGGATGCTGCGCGCCGCTGCATTTCAGGTGGTGACGCTGTGAGCGCGCGGAAACAGGCGCAAGAGCCTGCGCTGAAAAAAAGCAAAGACGAGTTTCGCGTTGTGGCGGTCACGGGGCGTTCCGGCAGCGGTAAAAGCACTGTGACTGCACATTTTGCGGCTTTAGGTTATCCGACGTTGGATGCCGACAGGATCGCGCATGATATTGCGCGGACAGGTTCACCCTGCCTTGCGCAGCTTGTACGGGCTTTCGGTGCGGATATTTTGGACGAAAAGGGTGCGCTGCGCCGCGCGGTGTTGGCGCAGCGCGCGTTTGAAACGCCGCAATCAACACAGCGACTTACCGATATTACGCATCCCGCTATTGTGGCACAGCTGCTTGCCGGCGCAGCCGCCGCAAAGGAAAGCGGCGCGCCGCTTGTGTTTGTAGACGGCGCTGTCATTGTGGGGGGGATGTTTGAACAATACTGCGATTTTATTGTTGTGGTGACAGCGCCCGAAAAGGATGCGCTTTCCCGCATTGTGCTGCGCGACGGCGTTTCCAAGCAGGCCGCGCATCAGCGCCTTGACGCGCAAATGTCCGAGAACGATTTGCGCGCCGCAGCGGACTATGTACTGGAAAATAACAGCACACAGGCAGCCCTGCTGCGGCAGGCGGACGCGGTGCTGCACAAACTTATTTCCTGCTGATATCGAATGAAAAACGCGAGGCTTGCTGCGGGTTTTTGCCGCTGCCTGCGTTTTCCCTGCGCATCAGCATCAAAGGAGCAATATGAGAGAACACCATAAAATAATGCGCGCCGCAGCACTTCTTCTGTGCTTTTTTGCGGCGCTGCTGGCGGTGCAGACAGCAGTGAAGGCACTTGAAAAAGTGCTGTATCCGCGCCGCTACAGCCAGCCGGTGCAGCAGTATGCCGCGCAATACGGTGTCGATGAAAACCTTGTCTATGCCATTATCCGCACCGAGAGCGGCTTTGACAAAAAAGCCCGCAGCGATGTGAATGCGCGCGGTCTGATGCAGATTACCGAGGAGACTTTCGACTGGATTAAGACTAAAATTGCGCCGGACGAGACAATGACCTTTGAGGATCTTGACACGCCGGAGGTCAATATTCGGTTTGGAAGCTATCTGCTGTCGACGTGTCTGCTGCGCTATGCGGGCGACGTAAAAACAGCCGCTGCCGCGTATCACAGCGGTATGGGCACGGTGGACGCTTTGCTGAAAAGTGGTGACTATTCTGCGGACGGAACGGTTTTGACTGCGTTCCCCTACAGACAGATGAGCAATTATGTGAACAAGGTTTCGCGCAGCTATGAAAAATATCAAACGCTGTACGGTGCGTGAGATGCTTTTAAAAAGCGAGCGGAGCCAAACAAAAATAAAAATGGCACATGGGCGCACGCGCTGACAGGCAGGCGCGAAAGCCGACTGCCGAAAAAGGAGAAAAACAATGAAAAAAGAAACTGAAAAAAAACCGGGACAAGCCAAAGAGACAAAGGGTCAGCAGCTGGCGGAAGCGCTGCTGTATCAACCGAAGCACATCATGGACAGTGCGCCGAAAACGCAAAAAAAGGCATTTGCCTTCTGCGAGGATTACAAAGCGTTTCTGGACGCGGCCAAGACAGAGCGCGAGGCCGCCACAGAAATTGTGCGCCGTTTGCAGGCGGCGGGCTACAAGGAGCTTGACACAAAAGCAAAATACAAGGCGGGCGATAAGCTTTATTACGAAAACCGCGGAAAATCCGTGCTGTGCGCCACCATCGGCAAAAAGAGCCTTGCGGAGGGCGCGCATCTGATGATTGCCCATATTGACTCGCCCCGCCTTGATTTAAAGCCGAACCCGCTGTATGAGGACAGCGATCTTTCGCTGTTTAAGACGCATTATTATGGCGGTCTGCGCAAATATCAGTGGGGTGCAACACCGCTGTCTCTGCACGGCATCGTCATCAAAAAGGACGGCACATCCGTCACCATTCGTGTGGGCGAGGACGCGGGCGACCCCGTGTTTTGCGTCACGGATTTGCTGCCGCACCTTGCGGGGGAGCAGGGGAAACGCTCGCTGAACGACGGGCTGAAGGGCGAGGAACTGAACATTCTTGTCGGCTCGCTGCCGTTTGCGGATGACGAGGTAAAAGACCGCGTCAAGCTGTACACCATGCAGCTTTTGAATGAGAAATACGGCATTACAGAGCGCGACTTTACCCGCGCGGAAATTGAGGCGGTTCCGGCGCAGAAGGCATCCGATGTGGGCTTTGACCGCAGCATGATCGGCGCTTACGGTCACGATGACCGCGTGTGCGCGTATACCGCGCTGATGGCAGAGCTGGGAACAACGCTGCCGGAGTTTACGAGCGTGTGTGTGCTGACGGACAAAGAGGAGGTCGGCTCCGACGGCGCGACCGGTTTGCAGAGCGATTATACGTTCCATTTCCTGCGCCGCCTTGCAAACGCGCAGGGCGCGGATTACATCACGATGCTGCAGCGCTCGAAGTGCCTGTCGGCGGACGTGAACGCGGCGTTTGATCCCACGTTTCCCGACGTGCTGGAGCGCATGAATGCAGCCTATTTGAATCGCGGTGTCGTGGTGACAAAGTATACCGGCTCGCGCGGAAAATATGACACCAATGATGCCTGTGCCGAGATGATGGGCTATGTCACAAATCTGCTGGATGCCGAAAAGGTGCAGTGGCAGACGGGCGAGCTGGGCAAGGTGGATGTAGGCGGCGGCGGAACCATTGCAAAATATGTTGCCAACCGCGACATTGACGTGGTGGATATCGGTGTGCCGATGCTGAGCATGCACGCTCCGTTTGAGCTTGTGGCAAAGCTTGACGTTTACATGACCTACAAGGCATTCGCGGCCTTTGCCGGTGCGCAGGCGTGACAATTTTTGCAAAGCGCGCTTTGTAAAAACGCCTTTTTATCACGGCTTCCTCATGAGGAAACCGCATACAGCAAAGAAGACGGCGCAAAAGATTTTCTTGTTTTGCTGCATTGCCGTAGGCTTACTTGATGAGATCAAAAAAATCCCTGCAGCGCAAATCCAATCAGGATTGCGCTGCGGGGATTTTTTGCGCGCCGTGTCATTGTGCGCGGCAACGTTCGGACAATCGTTCGGACGGATCACCGAGAGAACAGCGGCGGGCAACGTCAGTCCAGCGGCTGCGTGTCAAAATAAGTACAGATGGCTTTGTAATAAATACGTGCGGCCTTTGCACAGCCCTCGGGAGAAGCCCATGCTTCCATGTCATTGTAGTTGGAGATAAAGCATTGCTCTGCCAGCACGGAGGGACAATGCGGCTTTTCCACCATGCCAAAGCTTTTTTGCTCGCGAATGCGCATATCGCTGCTCTCTACAAGCTTTTTGCTGTGGCCGCCGTTTGTGTAGTACAAAAAGCGAACACCGTTTTCGCCGCGCAAGCGGTGCCCGGCAGCCTGCATTCCGGCGGTCAGATTCTTGGCAAACCGGAGCGATTCCTCCGCGTAAGGACGGCCGGGCGGTGCGGGAAAACACTCAAAGCCATGCGATTGACGGGTGTCTGCGTCATAATTTCCATGGACGCTTAATAAAAGCGAAGCCCGTTGCTCCGTGGCGGCCTGTGCGCGGTCATCTGTGGATAAATCCACACCGTTTTCACGCGTGCGCACGGGCGTGTAATTCGGGTCGGCGGCAAGCAGCACAAACAGTGCGTCAACGGTTTCCTCGCACAGCTCGACCTCTCGCATCAGCCCTACGGCACCGCTGTCATAGCCGCCGTGACCCGCGTCAAGCGCGACGGTATAGGGCGGCGCACTCTGCAGCGGATAGGGCTTGTCGGGGGTCGCCGTAAAGGGGGGGAGCGGTGCGGGCTGCGTGTGCGGAACACCGAAAAAACCGGAAGGCTCTCGCACAAAATGCCGCATACAGGCGGCGCACAGCAACACCATAAGGCAGATGACACTGCCCCACAGCAGGATGCGTGCGCCGCGCCGGCGGGGGCGCAAAAGTATCATTCGTGAGTGCGGCGCACGCGGAGCGCGGTACCGCCGCTTTTTTTGTGCGGCATATGACGGACAACCACCCGCAGCGGCTTTTATGCTCATACGTCGGCACCAAGCTCGGTCAGGCTGCCAAAGGTATAACCGGCCTTTTCCCATTCCGTCAGTAAATCATCTAAAATGGCGGCGTTGGTGGCGCTGGTGACGTGCAGCAGCACAATGGCACCGTCGTGTGTGCGCGAAAGCAATTTTCTGAGCGCCTTTTCACCGTCGGGCTGGTCGCTTGTGTTCCAATCCACATAGGCAAGGCTCCAAAAAATTGTCTTATACCCCATGCTTTGCGCCAGAGTGAGGTTATCATAAGAAAACTTCCCCTCCGGCGGACGATAAAATTTTTGCATCGGCTGCCCCGTCAGCTCGATAAAAAGCTTCTCAACGGAGATAAGCTCCTGCGTGAAATCGGCTTCGTTTTTCTGCGACATATTGGGGTGATGATCGGTGTGGTTGCCCACGATGTGCCCCTCTGCAAGCATGCGCTTTACAAGGTCGGGGTTTTCCTTGATGTACGGTCCTACCACGAAAAAGGTGCCCGATGCCCTGTGCTTTTTCAGCGCGTCCAAAATCGGCGCGGTGTTGCCGTTTTCGTATCCGGCATCAAAGGTCAGATACAGCCGCTTGACAGCGGTCGGATGATAGTAAAACGCGTCGTAAGGCGCAAGCGTTTCCGCCGAAAGATTGGGCACGGGGCAGGACGACCCCTGCTGAAATGAAAGTCCCCATTCCTGCATGGCTGCAACCGCAACAGCCTGCGGCTCTTTTTTACCGGAGCTTATCGCCAGCGTTACAGCGGCGGCGAAAAGCAGAAGTACAGCGGAAAATGTCAGCACAAACAGCGTTTGTGACCTCTGCCTGGAAATGCACCAAAACATAACCTTCACCTGCCTTTTCAACACAGTGTATGTGCGAAACGCAAAAGGCATGACAGTTGCTGTGTTTCCTTGCGTTGTGACAGAAAAAACACTTGCATTTTAAACCTGTTCTGTTATAATAAAAACAACGGGTGGGTGAATATGGGTTAAAGTGGGTAAAAAAAGAGCGGCTTTTACAGCTTTACCAAACCCACCGCAAGCGAAAGGTGGTGCCTTTGCATGTTGATTGGCGAGTACAACTATGCCGTCGATGAAAAGGGACGCCTGAATTTCCCCGCGCGCTTTCGCGATGAGATGGGCGAAAGCTTTACCGTAGCGCGGTGGCTTGACAACAGCCTTGTTGCTTTTCCACAGGAAAAATGGGAGATCATGGCAGGACGCCTGCTTGAAAAAGGCTTCACCAAAGCGCGCGATGCACAGCTGTATCTGTTTGCGTCAGCCGCACCCGCGCAGCCCGACAAGCAGGGGCGGATTTTGCTGCCGCCGCAGCTGCGCGAATATGCGGGTCTTGAGAAAGAGGTTACTATTTTAGGTGTGGGCGACCATGCGGAAATATGGAACACGGATGCATGGCGTAAGCGCAGCGCAAGCATGACCGCAGCCGGTTTTGCAAGCGCACTGGAAGAACTGGAGCTGTAATGTGATTGATTCGATTCATTTTGAACATGTCCCCGTCCTCCTCGCAGCATGCATTGAGGGTTTAGCCATCCAGCCGGGCGGTATTTATCTTGATGGAACTGCGGGCGGGGCGGGGCATTCAAAGGAAATCGCCCTGCGGCTGACAAGCGGTCGCTTATATAGCTTGGATCAAGATCCCGATGCGGTTCGCGCGGCAAGTGAGCGCTTGCAGGGACTGCCCGCCACGGTGCTGCAAACGAATTTTCGGATGGCGGACAGCGCGCTTGCACAAGTGAATGTGACGCAGATTGACGGTGCGCTGCTTGATCTTGGCGTGTCATCGCATCAGCTGGACGAATTGGAACGCGGCTTTTCCTATCAAGGGAATGCTCCGCTTGATATGCGCATGAGCCAAAGCGGGCCGAGCGCAGCCGATCTTGTGAACGGTGCATCGCGGGACGAGATTGCCCGCGTGCTGCGCGAATACGGCGAGGAGCCATACGCATGGCAGATCGCCGGAAAAATAATTGCTGCGCGCGAGATAACGCCGCTGCAAACGACTGCGCAGCTTGTCAGCTGCATCAATGCCGCGCTGCCGGCAGCCGTGCGCCGCAAGGAAAAAAATCCCGCGCGGCGAAGCTTTCAAGCGCTACGCATTGCAGTCAATGGTGAGATGGACGCCTTGAACGAGGGTCTTGACGCTATTTTCAGCCTATTAAAGCCCGGCGGTCGTTTTTGTATCATTACGTTTCATTCTCTTGAAGACAGACTTGTAAAGCAGCGCTTTCGCGCATGGGCCACGGCGTGTACCTGTCCGCCGGAATTTCCGGTTTGTGTGTGCGGCGGCAAGGCGAGAGCTAAGCTGATTACACGCAAACCGATCGAGGCATCGGCAGAGGAGCAGGAGCAAAACCGCCGCGCCCGCAGTGCAAAGCTGCGCGTGCTTGAAAAGCTGTAGAGACCGTTAAAATAAGTGTCCGCTGCAAAAAAATATTTTTCTCAGAAGGGAATGAGCCATATGCAACAGTCGGCAGCCTACAATTTAAGCGATTTTGCTGCGCGTCAGCCGCGGCGCAAGCCGGAGCTTTACGTTGCTCCGCCTGTGAAACGGCGCAGGGGAATGGCAAAATACAGCCGCAAGGCAATTCAGGTGATCCTGCTTAGTACGCTGTTTCTTACGCTTGTGTGCGGTGTGTTGTATTTGCAGACAAACGTGACGGAGCTTTCTGCCAAGGTGGAGTCGCAGCAAGCGGAGCTTGTCAACCTGCAAAGCGAATACACGTATCTCAGCAATGAGCTTGAGATGAAGACCAGCCTAAAGAACGTGGAGGAGTATGCCACAACAAGGCTGGGACTTGTCAAGCTGGATCAGTCGCAGGTTGTCTATGTGCAGCGCAATCCGGGCAGTACCATTACACGAAAAGAGGGTATGCTTGAGCGTATGCTCGGCTTTGCATCAAAAAGCACAAAGGGGCTTTCGTCATATATGACCCCGGCAGAGTAATAAGTATTATCACTGTCACCGCCGCGCTTCTTGCGCGTCGGTGACGGTGGTATTTCTTTTTTATCCGCGCGCCTGTGCGCCGGGAAAGGCTGATGCAAGCAAAGGAGAGAGCGGCATGAAAAAGTTCAAGCACGAAAAGCAGCAAACGGTATCGGCCGCCTCGGTCACGCGCAGTATGCGCGTGCGCGCCGTGATAGCGGCTGCGGTGTTTTGCTGTGCCGGCTTTGGTGCTGTGATCTACAATCTTGTGCAATATCAGCTGATTGATGAAAAGCATTACAAGGAAAAAGCTGCGGCACAGCAGCTTTCGGACGAAATAATCGACCCGCACCGTGGCACCATCTACGATGCAAACATGAAGATTCTGGCGCGCAGCTCTACGGTTTGGACAATTGTGGCCTCGCCCTACAGCATGAATCAGAACGGAACCAACGTGAACATGGTGGCGACAAAGCTGTCAGAAATACTGGGGCTTCCGGCAGAGGAGATTCTTGCAAAGCTGCTGAAAACAGAATCAGCCTATCAGCCCATCAAGCGCAAGGTGGAAAAACCCGTTGCGGATCAGATTATGGCGTGGATTCAGGAGTACAATAAAACCGATGCCGCAAAAACGGCACCCATTACAGGCATTTCACTGGAGCAGGACAGCAAACGCTATTATCCTTACGGATCGCTGGCCTCTACCATGTTGGGCTTCACGAACAGTGACGGTGCAGGTCTGACCGGCGTGGAGCTGCGCTATAACGACGATTTGACCGGTACGCCGGGCCGCATTTTGACCGCTAAAAATGCGATGGGCTACGAGATGGACGGTGACTACAAGGCAGAATATCCTGCTGAGGACGGCTACAGTCTGGTGCTGACGCTGGATGAGACGGTGCAGCAGTGCCTTGAAAAATATCTCAATAAAGCCATCAAGGACAGCAATGTGTCAAACCGTGGCTGCGGTATTGTGATGAATGTGAAAACAGGCGCAATTTTGGCAATGGCAACGTTGCCGGACTACGACCTAAACGACCCGTATACGCTGTACGACACAGAACTTGCAAACACAATCGCCGCGATTGGAGACGAGACAGAGCGCACAGCGGCGCGGCAGAAGGCGCAGCAGGAAATGTGGCGCAACAAGGCTGTGCAGGATATTTACGAGCCCGGATCGGTTTTTAAAGTGATTACAGCGTCGGCTGCGCTCGATTCCGGCAAGGCGGATTTGAACACGTCGTTCAGCTGTGCAGGGCGGCTGCATATCGTCAATGATATCTCTATGCGCTGTGCGCACGAGGAGGGTCACGGCACACTGGATTTTTACGGGGGCTTAAACAACTCCTGCAACCCGTATTTTATTCAGCTTGCCTGGCAGATGGGAAAAGAGACTTTTTGCGACTATCTACAGGCCTTCGGCTTTTACGAAAAAACCGGCATTGATGTGCCGAACGAGGCACAGAGCAACGTTTATCCCGTTGATAAAATGAATATTACCGAGCTTTCGTCTTCCGCATTTGGACAGTCAAGTCAGGTGACACCCATTGAGATGATTACGGCGGTTTCGGCTGCCGTGAACGGCGGCAAGCTGCTGCAGCCTTATGTGGTACAGCAGGTGCTTGATAAAAACGGCAACATTGTGGAAAATCGAGAGCCGAATGTCAAGCGGCAGGTGATTTCGGAGGAGACGAGCGCCATCCTTGCGGGACTGCTTGAAAAAAGCGTTGCCACAGGGCAGAATAAGCTTGCCAATGTCAAGGGCTACCGCGTGGGCGGTAAGTCCGGCACAAGTCAGAAGCAGACCGTGACCGTGGGGAACGAGGAGGATACGCTGCGCATTGCGTCATTCTGCGGCTTTGCGCCGGCGGATGACCCCGAAATTGCCTGCATTATTGTTTTGGATGAGCCGCATGACAAGTTTAATTCCTTTGGCGGTCGTTTGTGCGGGCCTGTTGTGGGCAGCATCATGGCGGAAACCCTGCCGTATCTGGGGGTCGAGCCGCAGTACACGGAGGAGGACCTTGCCACGGTGGCCGAGACAATACCAAATGTGACGGGTATGACCGTTTTGGACGCAAACAGCAAGCTGAACGCACTGGGCTTTGCCACAAAGGAGTCCGGCGGCGGCGATGCGGTGACCTATCAATATCCGGCGGCGGGTACGTCGCTGTCGCGGCAGTCGGTGGTCGTATTGTATACCGATGAGGGTTCACAGGGAACCAATGTGATTGTTCCCGACACAGCAGGAAAGAGCGTTCCCTACACGCGGGAGATGCTGAAATCCAGCGGATTGAACCTTGAAATAGCCGGCGTGGACGAGGAAAATCCCAACGTGCAGGCAATGAGCCAAAGCATTGCGGCGGGCACCGAGGTGACGATGGGCACGGTCGTACAGGTTACGTTCCACGACATTACCGTGCGCGATTAGCCCGGTAATGCAGCCGTAGAAAAGAGAATCAAACAGGGAGGCAGAGACAATGCAACTGGCAGAGCTGTTTCAAGGCGTAAACTATAGCGGCACCTTGCCGCAGGGCGAAGCTGCGCTCGTGACGCAGGACTCGCGCCGCGCGTGTCCGGGTGCTGTGTTCGTATGTGCAAAAGGACAGTTAAGCGACGGGCATCATTATGCGAAGCAGGCGCAGGCAGCGGGCGCGCTTTGTGTTGTGACAGAGCATCCGCTCGGCCTTGCGAACGAGGTTACAGTGCAAAACGGGCGAAAAACCTATGCGGATTTGTGCCAGAATTTTTTCGGGCGGCCGGCAGAGAAAATGCGCTTGACGGCGGTGACGGGCACAAACGGAAAAAGCACCGTCACGGCGCTGATCAAGCAGATATTAGAGCAGGCGGGCTGCAAGGTAGGGCTGATCGGCACGATTCATACCGAGATTGACACGATGGAGGTGCCTGCAAAATACACAACACCGGAGGCGTGGGATTTAAACGCGCTGCTGGCGCGTATGGCCTTGGCGGGCTGCACGGACGCTGTCATGGAGGCAAGCAGCCAGGCGCTTGACCAGATGCGTCTGTGGGGGCTGCACTTTGCGGTGGGGGTATTCACAAACCTCACGCAGGATCATCTTGATTATCACAAAACCTTTGAAAACTATTATCACGCAAAAAAGAGCCTGTTTGACCAGACGGACGCAATGATTGTAAACATGGATGATGCCTATGGAAAGCGCCTGCTGACCGAATGCACGCAGCAAAAGCAGATTGCCGTTTCCACGCGGGACGACAGTGCGGATTACACGGCGCACAATGTGCAGCTTTCTGCCGCGGGCGTTCGTTTTGAAATGGTCGGGGAAAAATTCATTCAGCGCGTGCGTTTCCCGATGCCGGGCGATTTTTCCGTCTATAATGCGCTCATGGCGGCCGCCGCCGCCATCGCGCTTGGCGTAAGCCCCGCGGCGGCTGCCAAGGCGCTGGAGAACAGCCACGGGGTGCGCGGGCGCGCCGAGGTGCTGTATCACGGCGACTTTACAGTGCTGTGCGATTTTGCCCACACGGGCGATGCCATCGAAAAAGTGCTGGCAGGTATTGCGCCCTTTGTAGAGGGCAGGCTGATTGCGCTGTTTGGCTGCGCGGGTGAGCGCGATGCCAAAAAAAGGCCGATGATGTCTGAAGCAATTGTCAAGTATGCTGATTTTGCGGTTTTAACCTCTGACAATCCCCGCAAGGAGGAGCCTTGTGCTATAATAAAAGACGCAGAACCCGTTCTGGCACAATCCGGAAAGCCCTATCTTGTGGAGGTAGAGCGCCGCGCGGCGCTGCAAAAAGCGCTTGCCCTGTTACAGCCCGGCGATGTGCTGGTGCTGTGCGGCAAGGGTCACGAGGATTATCAGGTCATTGACGGCGTGACTATTTATCTGGATGAGCATCGCATTGTGCGGGAATGGCTTGCAGAACACGGAAAATAAAGGGGATTTTTTCATGCAGAGCATTGCGGCAAATACGCTTTTGCGCGGGCTGGGCACACTGGTGGACAATCCGGTTCTTACGGGGGTTGTCACGGATAGCCGCGCGGTAAAACAAGGCAGTCTGTTTGTCTGCATTGCAGGCGAGCGCGTCGATGGGCACGCGTATGCAAAGCAGGCGCTTTCACAAGGTGCTGCGGGCATTTTGGCGCAGCATGCCATTGTGGGCGTGCCCGCACAGAAAATTGTAATGGTACAAAATGTACTGGATGCAATGATTGTGCTGGGCGGCAATTATCGCGCACAATTCACGCCTATTTTGACGGGCGTGACGGGAAGCGTGGGAAAAACGACCACCAAGGAGTTTTGCTTTGCCGTGTTTTCCGCGTTTGGAGAAACCTTAAAAACACAGGGCAACCAGAACAACGAAATCGGTATGCCAAATACGCTGCTGCGCATGGACGACACAACGCAGTACGCTGTGATTGAAATGGGCATGCAGGGTCTTGGCGAGATTGAAAAGCTGACAAAAGCGGCAAGGCCGTGCGGTGCAATTATCACGGGCATCGGCGTGTCACATCTCGAGCAGCTTGGCACGCGCGAAAATATCTGCAAGGCAAAGCTTGAAATTTGCGATGGTATGCCCTCCGGTGCGCCGCTTGTGCTGAACGGCGACGATGTGTTGCTGTCCAATGCAAAGCTGCGTGCGGATTTGCGCCCTGTGCTGTTTGCCGTTCATCATAAGAATGCCGACGTTGTGGCGGAGGATATCTGCACAGACGCGCGTGGCACTCGTTTTACCATTGCGGATCAAGAGCATGGCCGTTTGCCCGCGTATATCCCGGCGCTGGGCGAGCACAACGTGATGGATGCGCTGAGCGCTTATGCGCTGGCAACGCGTCTGGGACTGGACGCAAAAAAATGCGCGGCTGCGCTCAGCGGTTATAAAACGACGGGGCACAGGCAGAATCTTGTGCAGTGCCGCGGCATTGCGGTGTTTGAGGATTGCTATAACGCAAGCCCCGACAGCATGCGCGCCGCGCTGATAACGCTGCGTGATTACGCTGTGCAGGGCAATCGCATTGCGGTGCTGGGCGATATGTTCGAGCTGGGAGGCGCAACGCAGAGCGCACACAGCAGCATCGGAGATTTGTGCCGCGACTGCGGCGTGGATTTGCTCATTACAGTGGGCGATGCCATGCAGTATGCGCACCAGCGCGCGCATGATTTGGGCGTGGAATCCGTGCACTGCGCGGAAAAAGCCGAGGCAGCGGCGCTGCTGCGCCAAATGTGCAGAAGTGGCGATGCTGTACTTGTAAAGGCCAGTCACGGCATGGAGTTTGAAAAGATCCTGGCTGCATTTTATGCGGACGAGGAGAACGGGGAGAGCAAAAGAGGATGAATACAGCGAGATATGCATTTATTATTGCGGCGTTCAGCGCGCTTATTTTAACGGCGGTGTCGGGATTTGTGATTGTTCCTGCGCTGCGGCGGCTGCATTTCGGACAGACGATTAAAGAAATAGGCCCCACATGGCATTCCGGCAAAAACGGAACGCCCACCATGGGGGGCTTGACATTTTACCTCGGCATTGTTCTGGGCGTTGCGCTGGGCTATGCGGTGCTGGTGCTGAACGCAAAATCCATGTTCGGGGATCTTGCCTCCACACAGGCCATCACGCTGTATGTTGCTATTTTGACAAGCCTTGCGTTTGGCGCTGTGGGCTTTGTCGATGATTACATCAAGGTGGTCAAAAAGCGCAATCTGGGACTGAAAGCGCGCTATAAAATTATTGCGCAGATCATCATTACCGCGGCTTTTCTGACATCCCTGCATCTGAACGGCACGCTGTCCACGGCGGTGCGGCTTCCCTTTGTCGGAATCGTGGATTTTGGTCTGCTGTTTTATCCGCTCTCGTTTTTGCTCATCATTGGCATGGTCAACGCTGTCAACCTCACAGACGGCATTGATGGTCTTGCCTCCGGTGTAACTTTTGTGGCAATGCTCGGCTTTTTGTTTGTGGCCAGCATGCTTGGGCATACTACCGTAGCACTGTTTGCCGCAGCGGTAGCCGGCGGCTGCGCGGGCTTTTTATCGTGGAACTTTTATCCGGCAAAGACCTTTATGGGGGACACAGGCAGCATGTTTCTCGGCGGTGCGGTGATCGCTGTCGGCTACGGCATGGGGCGGCCGGATTTGCTCATCATCATCGGGCTTTTGTATCTGTGCGAAGCCTTCAGCGTGATGCTGCAAGTGACCTATTTTAAATTGACGCATGGAAAACGCATCTTTAAAATGAGCCCCATTCATCATCATTTTGAAATGTGCGGCTGGAGCGAAGTGAAAATTGATGCAGTATTCAGCTTTTTTACACTGATGTGCGTGGTGGTGGCTTGTATCTATGTGTATGTAAGCTGATTTTCAATAAAGTTAGGGGGGAGCGCTCATGCCGGCAGAAGCAAAACACCTAAAGACTGTGGCGGATACGCGCGCGCGCGTGCGCACGATGCAGCCGCTCGACTGGCCGTTTGCCATCCTGGTGCTCATTCTTGTGGTGTTTGGCCTTGTCATGGTGTTCAGCGCCAGCTATGCCTATGCTTACTACCGCATGAAGGGTGACAGCTTTCTCTATATTCGTCAGCAGGCAATTTTTGCAGGCGCGGGTGTTGTCGCCATGTTTGCTCTGTCCATGATTGACTATCATATTCTGCACAAGTTTGCATGGCCCATCATGGGGGTTACGCTTGTGCTGCTTGTCGTCGTGCTGTTTATGGAGCCGCTGAATCATGCAACGCGCTGGATTACACTGCCGTTCAACCTTGGCACCTTGCAGCCGTCGGAAATTGCCAAGTTTGCACTGATCGCCGTGTTTGCGCATATCATTTCGGTCAACTGCGAGCGCATGAAAAAATTTACCTATGGCGTGCTTCCTTTTTTGCTCGTCATGGGTATCATTGCGTTTTTGATGATGCAGGAGCCGCATCTTTCCGGCACCATTCTCATCCTTGGCATCGGCGTAGTGATGATGTTTGTCGGCGGTACCAATTTGCTGTATTTCGGCATTGCCATCGGCGGGATTCTGGCGGCGCTGGGGGCAGCGCTGGTGCTTGTGCCGGATCTTGTGCCGTATGCAGCCTCCCGTCTGCAATACTGGCTTGACCCGTTTTCTGACCCGCTCGGCAAGGGGCATCAGATTATTCAAAGCATGTATGCCATCAGCTCCGGCGGTCTGTTCGGGCTTGGCATCGGCAACTCGCGCCAAAAGCACCTGTATGTGCCGGAGCCGGCAAATGACTTTATCTTTTCAATTTTGTGCGAGGAGCTTGGCTTTATCGGTGCGCTGCTTGTCATTTTTTTGTTTCTCTTTTTGCTGATACGCGGCCTTTACATTGCGTTTCATGCAAAGGATAAATTCGGCTGTATGCTTGTTGTCGGCATCATGGTGCAGGTCATTTTGCAGGTGGTGCTGAACATTGCCGTCGTGACAAATACCATTCCGAATACCGGTATCAGTCTGCCGTTCTTTTCCTATGGAGGCACGGCGCTGCTGATGCTGCTGGGAGAGATGGGTGTGGTGCTTTCCGTCTCAAGGCAAAGCACCGTGAATAAAACATAGAGCAGAAAAGGAGCCTGACATGCGTGTTCTCATTGCGGCCGGCGGCACAGCCGGACATATCAACCCGGCGCTTGCCATAGCGCAGACGATTCGCGAGCATCAGCCGGATGCGGAGATCTTTTTTGCAGGTCGTAAAAACGGTATGGAAAGCGCCCTCGTCAAAAAGGCGGGGTATCCCTTTTACAACATTGAAGTCAGCGGCATTCAGCGCAAGCTGACACCAAAAAACATTGCGCGCAACGCTGTGGCGGTGCATCATCTGCTGTGGGCGCTGCCGCGCGCGAAAGCAATCATAAAAGAAATAAAGCCCGATCTTGTCATCGGTGCGGGCGGTTATGTCAGCGGGCCTGTTTTGCAGGTGGCGGCGCGCAGCGGCATCAAGACGGCAATTCACGAGCAGAACGCGTTTCCGGGCGTGACCAATAAAATTCTGGCGCGCCATGCGGACGTAATTCTGGCGGCTATGCCGGACGCGGTGGAGCGTCTGGGCGCGCCGGCCAAGACGGTCGTTGTGGGCAACCCCGTGCGCAGCGAAATGTTTGCACAGAATCGTGCGGCGGCGCGGGCGGCGCTGGGTCTGCGCGACGGACAGATTTTCCTGCTCTCCTTTGGCGGCAGTCTCGGCGCGCAGCGGTTAAACGAGGTTGTGGCCGAGCTGGCGGTGTGGGAGCTTGCCAATCGGGACTTTTACCACATTCACGCCACGGGCAGCATTGAAAAAACGGATTTTGCCGCGCTTGCAAAAGAAAAAGGCATTGACGGCGACGCGCGCTTTTCGATTCGCGAGTACATTGACGATATGCCCGCGCTGCTTGCGGCTTCTGATCTTGTCATTGCGCGCGCCGGTGCGCTTACGCTTGCCGAAATTTCCGCCGTGGGGCGTGCGTCCGTTCTTGTCCCCTCGCCCAATGTGGCGGAGAATCACCAGTATCACAATGCCATGCAGCTGCAAAAGCTTGGGGCAGCCGTTGTGATTGAGGAAAAAAATTTGACGGGCGACGGCTTGATTCAAACCGTGGACAGCTTGACCCAAAGTCCCGCAGAGCTGCTTGTGATGGGAACAAAAGCAAAAGCACTCAGCCAGCCGGATTCGCTTGCGAAAATTTGGAAAGAACTGCAAAAATTGATGAAACCTGAAAAATAAGGCGTGCGTTTCACGCAAAACGCCCTGTTCGCATAGGATGGACTGTTTTACAAAGTCTATCGAAAGCGGGGGCGAAATATGGATACGATTGAGGTGCGCGGCGGACGCAGCCTGTTTGGCAGCGTGGAAATTCCGGGGGCAAAAAACAGCGCATTGCCGCTCATTGCGGCATCAATTTTGTGCTACGGTGCAGTGACATTGACCAATGTACCGTGTTTATCTGATGTGAATGCCGCGCTGCAAATTTTGTCGGAGCTTGGCTGCAAGGCGCGCATTGTGGATAAAACAGTTGATATTGACGCACATTCTCTGCAAAAAAGCGCAGTGCCGGAGCATTTGATGTGTGCCATGCGCTCGTCGCTGTTTTTTCTTGCGCCGCTGTTGACGCGCATGGGGCGCGCCGAAATCAGCACGCCGGGCGGATGCCGCTTGGGTGCGCGTCCCATTGACATTCACCTTGCGGGGCTGTCAGCGATGGGGGCAGAAATTGTGCAGACGGAAAATGGAAAAACAATTGTGTCGGCACCCGCGGCGGGTCTGCGCGGCGCGGATTATACGCTGCGCTTTCCCAGCGTGGGCGCGACGGAAACGCTGCTGATGGCATCGGTTTCCGCCGTGGGGCGCACGGTGCTGCGCGGCGTTGCGAAAGAGCCGGAGATTACGGATTTGATTCGCTTTTTACAAAGCGCGGGTGCGCATATTGCCGGTGCGCAGACCAATGTGCTGTATATTGAGGGGGGAGATCTGCTTGCGGGAACGACACATTCTGTGTGTCCTGACCGCATCACCGCAGCGACGGTTTTGTGCGCGGTTGCGGCCTGCGGCGGCGAGGTGCTGCTCATGCATTGCAGCCGACAGCAGCTAAAGGCGCTGCTGCCGCTGCTGCAAACGCTGGGCTGCGTGTTTTCTGCGACGGGTGACACCTCCCTGTGCGTGGCATCAAACGGGCCTAAATGCGCCATTGGCAACGTGTTCACGGATATTTATCCGGGGCTTTCCACCGATGTGTCGCCTCTGCTGATGGCGGCAGTGCTGCGGGCAGAGGGGGAAAGCCGCTGTGCCGACACCATTTTTGAGCATCGCTTTGCTTGTTCGGATGGCTTTAGGGCACTGGGCGGGATGGCAAAAATAGAGGGGAATGCGCTGGAGATTCACGGCGTGCCTACGCTGTACGGGACGGCGCTGCACGCGCAGGAGCTGCGTGGGGGCGCGGCGCTTGTCTTGGCGGCGCTGCAAGCACAGGGACAAAGCACGATTGACGGCGTGGCACATATCGCGCGCGGATATGAGGACATTGCGCAGATGTTCCGGTCGCTGGGGGCGGATATTTCACTGCGGCAGGCTGCGGCACATTCAGCCTGAATGCAATGGGCGAAACGAAAAAATTTGGATGTAAGGGCATGAAAACGGCAGGGAGAGGAGGTGTGATCCGTGGCGGATCAAAAACGACCGACGCGTCTTGTTTACAATTATGACAGCAATACGGAAAAAGGCGCTGCCAATAAGCCGAAACGCCTTGTTTACGATTACGAACGCAGTATGCAGCAGGAAAAAGAGGCGGCGAAAGCCGCGCGCGCACAGCGCGCGGCACAGCGCTATACACCGGATCCGGCAGCAGTGCCGCCGCGAAAAGCACCGCCTTTTTACGCGGATTATTCCGCTGCGTCCTCGCAGACGCAGCGACGGCAAAAAAAGCAGGCACCGCAGGACGATTTCGGATATTTTGAGTCCATTCTGCCGCCGAAGACAGTTGTGACGGCCACACGTGAGATACCGCAGCGTCCCCGCCCGGATGATTTCGGCTCGAAAAGGCATGCCGGTGTGCGCGCTAAGACATCTGCGGCAAAGCAGAAGTCATCGGGAAGCATATACAGAACCATCAGCAAGCTGTTTGCCGGACAAAGAGCAAAGGCGGCGGCAAAAGCGCGCAGACGGCAGGTTGTGCTGTCGGATGCGCGGGCACAGCGCCGCCGACGCAATCTGTATACAACGCTGGGTATTTTAATTGCGGTGATTGTCGGCATCATACTTTCCCTGACCGTGCTGTTCAAAATCGAGACGATTACTGTGGAGGGCACAACGCCTTACGGAGAGGCGGAGATTATTGCCGCGTTTGGACGCAAGCCGGGGGACAATTTGTTTGCGTTCAATACGGACAAGACAATCGCTGCAATGCAGCAGAAGCTGCCGTATCTGGAGACGATAAAAATACGCCGTGCGCTGCCCAGCAAGGTGCGCATTGATGTGACATCGGCGACAGATGCCTACTCTGTGGGCAGTGCATCCGGTTGGGTTTTGCTGAGTGAAAGCCTGCGCATCCTGCGCATTGTACCGGAGGAACCGGCAGAGCTGGCGCATATCATTGGCATTGAGGCGCTCAATCCCGTGCCCGGCACCCCGCTGCAAATAGAGAACACGGACAAGCTTGACGCGCTGCGCAAGCTGCAAGGGGAGCTTCAGACACAAGAGCTGCTTCCCGTCACGGAAATTAACGTGACGGATACGCTGAATCTCAGCTTTGTGTATGCGGGGCGCATTCGCATTCTTTTGGGCACGGTCAATGAGCTGGGCGATAAAATTGACTGGGCTAAATATATGGTCACGCCGTCGGGCACGCAAAGTCTTGCGGAAACCGAGCGCGGGACACTGGATGTGAGCAGCCGCAACGATGAGGGACGCATACAGGCGATCTGGAGTGCAGGTGCAATATAAAGATTACAATCAGTAAAAACATACTATAATGGGGTCATTTTACCACTAAATTTGTAAAGACACTTGTAATCATCAAGCTAATCTGGTATATTAATACATAATGTATATCGTAGGGCGATAAGAGTTTCGCGCCAAGTAGTAGTCGTATAGGGGGAATTATTTGTGGCATTTATTCTGGACGAAGAAATGCAAAACATAACAATGATAAAAGTTGTTGGCGTAGGCGGCGGCGGCGGAAACGCAGTGAACCGCATGGTGCAGAACGGCCTGCGTGGTGTTGAATTTTTAGGAATGAATACGGATCAGCAGGCGCTGATTGCTTCCAAGGCAACGCAGAAGGTGCAGCTTGGTGCTAAGCTGACAAAGGGGCGCGGTGCAGGTGCCGACCCCGAAATCGGTCAGCGCAGTGCAGAAGAAAGCCGCGATGAAATTGCCGCCGCGCTGAAGGGCGCGCAAATGGCGTTTATCACTGCGGGCATGGGTGGCGGAACCGGTACGGGCGCTGCGCCTGTCGTGGCAGAGGTCGCGAAGGAGCTGGGCATCCTGACCGTTGGCATTGTGACAAAACCGTTTGCCTTTGAGGGCAAGCGCAAAATGACGATGGCCGAAATTGGTATTTCCGGTTTACTGGAGCGTGTGGATGCATTAATTGTAATTCCCAACGAACGTCTCAAATATATCAGTCAAGAAAAAATCACACTTGCCAACGCCTTTGAGGCGGCTGACAACGTGTTGCGTCAAGGTGTCGAGAGTATTTCCGCACTGATCAATGTAGCTGCATTTATCAATCTTGACTTCGCGGATGTGCGCAGCATTATGAAGGACGCAGGCTATGCGCATATGGGTGTCGGTTCGGCAAAGGGTGTCAATAAGGCAGAGGATGCAGCCAATGCGGCTATTTCCAGCCCGCTTTTAGAGACAAGCATTGCCGGGGCGCGCGGCGTTATCATCAATATTACATCTTCGCCGGATATTGGTCTTGACGATGTTGAAAAGGCTGCTACGCTGATTACAAACTCCGCGCATCCCGATGCCAATATTATCTGGGGCGCTGCGTTTGACGATTCGCTGAAGGATGAAATGCGCATTACCGTTGTGGCAACAGGCTTTGATATTGTGGATGGTGTCAGCACGGTTGCGCCGGTTGCAATGGAATATGACAGCAGAACAAACGCTCCGTATGGCGGCGGCAACACAGCAGTGCGCCAGCCCGCTCCGGTTGCGCCGGTACAACCTGTGCCGGTCGAAGCGTTCCCTGCGCCTGTCGCGTCAACGCAGTATGCGAATGCGCGGGAGGAAGAAGAAAAGGACGCAGAAGACATTGATGCGCTGATGCGGTTGCTGAATAACAGAGGTCGATAAAACAGACACGATGGGCGCTGTGCTGAAAGGTACAGCGCCTTTTTTGCGTAAAAATATAAAAACACTTGCATAACCTACACTAAAATGGTATAGTATAGACAATACAGTAAGCAACAGCAAATCAATACGGTTCGCATCTAAAAATAAAGGAGAATCATTATGTCGATTGAAATTACAACGCAAAATTTTGAAACGGAAGTTTTAAAGGCAGAAACACCTGTGCTTGTGGATTTTTGGGCAAGCTGGTGCGGCCCATGCCGTATGCTTGCGCCGGTGATTGAGGAGCTGGCGGGGGAGCGCGCCGATGTTAAAATCTGCAAGCTCAACGTGGACGAGCAGGGCGCGCTTGCGCAGCAGTTCAATGTTATGAGCATTCCCACCGTCATTGCATTCAAAAACGGCAAAGAAGCGGGCCGCAGCGTCGGCCTTGTTCCGAAGGAAAAGCTTTTGGCGCTTTTGTGATACGGCTTTTCAATCTGAAGCTTGAGAAGTACCACTATTTTACGCAAAAAAATGCCTTGCCGGTGCAAGGCGTTTTTTTGCTTGCATTGACGAAATATGTGTTTTGTTGTATGATAAAGCCAATGAAAAAATCATGGTGTCGCGCTGCGACCCGTTCTAGTGCAATGTGATTTCATATTGCACCCATGCATCGGCCATGGCCGGCACATAGAATCGCCCTGCGAGGGAATTGATAGCAGTTTCGCAAGCTGTAAAAAGAACCCATGTCTGGGAAAACTGCTATCAAGATAGGATGTCGCAGGATGCTGATGCACACAGAGAAGATGCGGGGTCAGAGCAGAAAGCAAAGGGGGATTTTTTAAATGCTAGAGGTTGTGGCAACTGGGGTTGTAACGCTGATTGTGGCGCTGCTGGAGTGCTTTTACGGGTATCGTTTGGTGAAATTTTGGATTGCGCTATTTGGATTTGGCGCAGGTGCAATGCTTGGGTATGCAGTGCTGTCCGAGCTGAAGGTGCCGTCCTTTGTGCCGTGGCTGGTGGCGCTGGTATTGGGGCTGCTGCTTGCCGCCATTGCATTTCGGCTGTATCGTTTGGGCGTGTTTATGCTTTGCGTGCTGCTTACTTATGTGCTGTCCTATGCGTTCATTCCGTCACCAAGATGGCTTGTTTTGGCGGTTGGACTGGGAGGCGGCGCAATCATCGGGGCTTTGGCCTTGCTGTATACGCGCCCGATTTTGTCTGTGCTGACAGCCCTTGTCGGTGGCTTTTCCATTCCGAAGGCAGTGCTCAGCTTTCAGGCGGTTGCCGCGCTGGTGGGCGGCGCAAAAACCAGCACAGCCAATGTAATTTGCATTGTGACGGGTATTATTTTAGCTGTTTTGGGCATTCTGTTTCAATTCAAGTTTTCTGCCAAGAAAAATTAATGCGCAAATAAAAGTGCCCGCTGCGACAAATCGCGGCGGGCACTTTTTTATGACTGGCAGCGGGCAGAAGGCGCAACCGGAATCCGGGCAAATGGATGCGCTGCTTTCTGATCGCTGATAAGACATGCAATTAAAAGATGGAAGCAGTGAGGAATAATGTGGACATCAATGTAGCCACAAGGGAAACAACGGTAATTTGTGTGTTGATGGACGGGCCGGCGGTGTCCTTAAACGGATCGCCCACAGTGTCGCCGACAACGGCAGCCTTATGTGCATCAGAGCCCTTGCCGCCCTCATGACCGCTCTCGATATATTTTTTGGCGTTGTCCCACAGACCGCCGGAGGTGCTCATAAACAGTGCAAGCAGCAGGCCGCTTATGATATTGCCCGTCAAAAATCCGCCGATGGCCTGTACGCCGCCGACAAAACCGACAACCAGCGTTGCGATGATTGCAACAAGACCCGCCGGAATCAATTCTTTTAAAGCGCCGGTCGTTGCAATTTCAATGCAGCGGTCATATTCGGGGTCAACACCCTCCTTGCCTTCCTTCAGGCCGATAATTTCACGGAACTGTCGATGAATTTCCGCTACCATGCGCTGTGCGTTGCGGTCAACGCCAAGCATCAGCATGGCACAGAACACGGCAGGAATGGCTGCGCCAATCAGCATACCGAAGAAAACAAGCGGATTCATAATGTCAAAGCCCACAATACCCTCAATACCAAGTGCGGCTGCAACAGTGTTTACCTCGCTTTGGAATGCGCCCAACAACGCAATAACGGTAAGACCCGCTGCGGCAATGGCAAAGCCCTTTGTGACAGCCTTAACGGTATTGCCGGCGGAGTCCAGTTCATCGGTTACAGCAAGAACCTCGTCGCCAAGATTCCCCATTTCCGCAAGCCCGCGCGCATTGTCAACAATCGGACCGTAGGCATCGTTGCTCACAATCATGCCGACAATCGACAGCATACCGACAGCAGCCATGGCGATACCGAACAGCGCATAGCCCTCACCAATCGGCTCGCACAGCTTAAAGGCAGCCAACGCGGCAACGCCGATGCCGATCATGGCAGGCAGTACACTTAGAAATCCGTAGGAAATGCCGGAGAGAATTGTGAACGCGGGGCCGGTGGCGCTTGCGTGTGCCACGAGGTGCACCGGCTTTTTGGTGTCATCGGTGAAGTAGTCGGTCGTAATACCGATCAGCACGCCGACCAGCAGACCGACGATGCAGGCGGCCCAGATGCGCCATTCAAAATGAAATACCTGTGTGGCCACGGCGGTCAGCACAATATAAATGCCCGTTGTAATATAGGTACTGCTGTTCAGCGCCCGTGTGGGATTGCCTTTTTTGCCAATGCGCGCACACATAACGCCGATGATGGATGCCAGCAGGCCAAGCGCAGCAAAGCAGAACACCATGCTGACGTTGACAACACCGCCCAACATACCGTCCAAGGAAGCGGCCATGATAAGTGCGGCAGCCATGGAGGCAACGTTGGAGTCAAACAAATCGGCACCCATGCCGGCAACATCGCCCACGTTATCGCCCACGTTATCGGCGATGACTGCGGGATTGCGCGGGTCATCTTCGGGAATGCCAAGCTCAACCTTGCCCACAAGATCGGCGCTGATATCGGCTGTTTTGGTAAAGATACCGCCGCCGGCCTTGGCAAACAGGGCAAGCGAGCTGGCACCGAAGCTGAAGCCCAGCACCGTGGAGGCATCGCCTGTCAGCAGGTAAACCAGCGCGACACCCAACAGGCTGGAGCCTACAACGGCCATGCCCATGACGGCACCGCCGCGAAAGCCCGTCATAAATGCGGGCTTAATGCCCTTTTGCGCAGCCTCTGCCGACCGCACATTGGCAAGTGTAGCAACCTCAATGCCGATTTTGCCGGCAATGGCGGAGAAGATAGTGCCCATAAGGTACGACACCGTCATAACAAGATTTGCCGCAAAATGACCGTGCCATATCGGGGAAGGAAGAAAAACAAAAATCAGAATGGCTGCAATGCCTGCAAACTTTGCAAGCACAATGTACTCTTTGCGCAGAAATGTGCGTGCGCCCTGCCGGATAAGATTACCCGCCTTTTCAATTTTTGCGTTTTCGGCAGGCTGCCGTTTTACCCATAGGAACAGCCATGCCGCAAAAGCAAATGCCAAGATGGAAATTAAAATGGATGCTGTCAGAAAAAATGTTTGCATTAATATTTCCCCCTCAAAATTCCTTTCCGCGATTTTACGCGTATGCTATTAATTTAGCACATATGAAACAGAAAAACAACCATTTTTTTTGGCAGGTTTAGACAATTTTTTCGCGGAATTAAAATTGAATAGAAAATCATAATTTCGTGGTTTCGCACTGTCGTAATTTGTGTTATAATAATGGCTGCGGAAGAAACCGCA
>JAVXUG010000002.1:0-6674 GCA_036642215.1 Ruthenibacterium sp. | reverse complement strand
CACACATGGCAATACATAATCAAAATACTGATGCGGGTGAAATATGCAAATCGGATTTTTGGACTTTTTGAATCAATTGGCGTCATCGCCGCTGCTGTGCATAACCGTACTGCTCACGCTGGGTGTGATTCTGGTAAACGGCTGGACAGATGCGCCCAACGCGATTGCCACATGCGTGTCAACGCGCTCGATGAAAGCGTCAAGGGCTATTTTAATGGCGGGCGTTTTCAATTTTTTCGGCGTTATTGTTATGACGGCGCTCAACTCTAAAGTAGCCATGACCATTTACAATATGGTGGATTTCGGCGGCAATGCAAAGGATGCAACCGTTGCCCTGTGTGCTGCACTGTTTGCCATTGTGGTGTGGTCGACAGCGGCGTGGTGGTTCGGCATCCCGACCAGCGAAAGCCACGCTTTAATTGCGGGCTTGTCAGGCGCGGCAATTGCGTTGCACGGCAACTTCTCCGGCATCAATCCGGCGGAGTGGATTAAAGTAATTTACGGCCTTGTTTTGTCTACAGGGCTTGGCTTTGCGGCGGGCTTTGTGTGTGCACGCGGCATCGAAACCGTGTGCAAGGGCGTGGATCGTAAAAAAGCGGCGGGCTTTTTTAGAAACGGTCAAATTTTTGGCGGCGCAGCCATGGCGTTTATGCACGGCGCACAGGATGGGCAAAAATTTATGAGCGTATTTTTGCTGGGCATTTTTCTTGTCAACGGACAGTCGAACGTAAGCGATTTTGCGGTTCCGCTGTGGCTGATGATTTTGTGCTCGGTGGTCATGGCGCTGGGCACCTCCATCGGCGGCTACCGCATCATTAAATCGGTGGGACTGGACATGGTAAGATTGCAGCCGTATCAAGGCTTTGCGGCGGATTTGGGCGCGGCGGGATGTCTGCTGCTCTCCTCGCTTACGGGCATTCCGACCAGCACCACGCATACAAAGACCACCGCCATTATGGGTGTTGGCGCGTCCAAACGATTTTCCGCAGTCAATTGGGGTGTCGTAAAGGATATGTCAATGGCATGGATTTTAACCTTTCCCGGCTGCGGGTTGCTTGGCTTTTTTATGGCAAAGCTGTTTATGGTACTGTTTTAAACTATAAAATTCAGAGCGGCCGCGCAGCGGCGTTTCAAACACAGAAAGGAAACAGATATGGGCTTTGGAAAACAAAAGGAAGAATATGATTACTTTGGAGGCTTTTTGGTCTGCGCACATGCAGGCAGCACGGCTGCGCAATATCTGCACAGCGCGCTGAGCGATTTTAGCGTTGCGCTTCTGCCACAGCATGTAAAGGAAATGCACAGCATTGAAAATGATGCGGATTCGGATAAGCACGAGATGACCAGCAGATTGGCGCACGAATTTATCACGCCGATTGAACGCGAGGATATTGCGGCTTTGTCGCAGCAGCTTGATAATATTGTGGATTCGGTGGAGGATGTCATCCGGCGCATTTATATGTTTAATGTGTCCGCGCTGCGCACGGAGACGCTTGCGTTTACAGAGCTGATTGTCAGCTGCTGCAGCGCAGTCGAAAAGCTGGTGGAGGAATTTCGCTTTTTTAAAAAATCAAAAACAATTCACCATTCTATTATCGCGGTGAACACGCTTGAGAGCGAGGGGGACAAGCTGCACGCAGACGCAATGCGCCGCCTGTTTACCGAGGAGACGGACACGCGCACGCTGCTTGTGTGGATGACCATTTTTGAGTCGCTGGAAAACTGCCTGGATGCCTGTGAGGATGCGGCGGATATCATTGAGAGCGTCATTATGAAAAATACCTGAGCGGGGCGGAAATCGTCAGACACTTTAGCGTGCGCAAGGTCATCGAAAACAGGAGGGTCTGTCATGGCGTTTTGGGAATTTAAAAGCAGAGAGCAAGAGGAAAAAGAATACCGCAGATTTGAAAAGCGTATTTTTCCGCGGGGAGAAACACAGCGGAATGCAATGAAAAAGATGCTGTCGTTGCTCTCGCTCAGGGGAGATGCGCAGACACAGATGATGGCATTTATTTGTGCCAAGGATCTATTGCTAGGCGATATCGACGAGCCGGCTGATCCGGAAAAACTGCTTTTAAAGGCGTATGCCGCCGTGCACCGCAGCTTTGCAAAGCCCACAAAACAGGAAAGCTGCCGTATTCTGGCTTTGGCACAGGCAGATATTGCCGCGGAGAACGACGAAATTTTGGATTTAAGCCTGCTGCTTCAAGATGCGCAGGTGCTTGAAACGGCGTTGACATAGGAATACAATGCGCTGATTTATCGTTAGAAACAACATAAAAAGATCAAAATGAAGCAGAGCCAAGACCGCGTTTTTTTCATGCGGTCTTGGCTCTGTACCTTTTTCCTGCAATGTGGTAAGATAAAAGAAAACGCAGGGAGGCTCCATGCATGGAACAAAACAGCAAGCAAAATCGTTTCGCCTTTGGCCTTGGCACGGTCGGACGCGACATGGTGTATACCATGGTCAGCATGTACTTGATTTTTTACTTAACTGACGTGATTGAACTGCCCACCGCTACGCTGTGGTGGATTACGGGCATCATGCTGGCTGCACGCGTGTTTGATGCAATGAACGACCCCGTCATGGGTGTCATTGTGGACAACACCCATACGCGCTTTGGAAAATTCAAGCCTTGGATTGCGTTTGGCGCAATGACTGCCGGCATTTTTACAATTTTGCTGTTTACGGATTTTCATCTTTCACAGGGCGCATATATTGCGGTATTTGCGCTGCTCTATCTGATTTGGGGCATCTGCTTTACGACCAACGATATTTCCTACTGGTCAATGCTGCCCTCGCTTAGCCTGTCGCAGCAGGAGCGCGAAAAAATAGGCTCTGTGGCGCGCATCTGCGCAAATATCGGCTTGTTTTTTGTGGTGGCCGGCATTGTGCCGCTCACGGGACTGCTCGGCGATCAGTTGGGCAGCTTGCAAAAGGGCTATCAGGCGTTTGCCGTGCTTGTGGTTGCCGTCATGTGGATTGGACAGTGTATCACCATCTTCGGGGTCAAAGAGCCGAAAAGCATGTTCGGACAGGAGCAGCAGCACACAAGTCTGCGCGAGATGGTGAGTGTCATCTTTAAAAATGATCAGCTGCTTTATACGGCAATTTCGCTGGCGCTGTTTATGATTGGCTACACCACCACGACAAGCTTTGGCCTTTACTATTTTAAATACGCCTACGGGGATGAGGGCATGTATTCGATCTTTGCCCTTATTCTGGGCGTTTCTCAGATTGCGGCACTTGCCGTTTTTCCGCTGATCAGCAAGTATTTTTCGCGCAAAACACTGTATGCCTGCGCAACGGCGCTTGTGGTTGCAGGCTATGTCATCTTTTTCTTTGCGCCCACCGACACCATGCTTTTTATTGGCATTGCGGGTGTGCTGCTGTTTGTGGGTCAGGCGGCTATCCAACTGATGATGCTGATGTTCCTCGCGGACACAGTGGAGTACGGCTTTTGGAAGCTTGGCAAGCGCAACGACAGCATTACCTTTGCGTTGCAGCCGTTTATCTTTAAAATTGGCGGGGCGGTTGCAAGCGGCGTTGTGGGCGCAACGGTGATTCTCTCCGGCATCAAGGAGGCAAACAGCGCCGCCGATGTGACCGCCGAGGGGTTGCTGATGATGAAAATTGCCATGATGGTGCTGCCGCTTTTGTGCATTGTGGCGGGCTATATCATCTATTTAAAAAAGTATAAAATCGACAAAAAGATGTACGAAAAAATTCTTTCTGATTTGCGCGCACGCGGTGATTTGGCGGAGGAAACACAAGATGAGTGACGAAAAGCTGCTGACGCTTGACAGCACGGTAGAACAAATTTATGCGCATCCCGTGGGGCATGATGTGCTGAAACGTGTGCTGCTTGCAATGGGAAAAAGCGACGGGCTGCTGCGCCTTTTGCCGGTGAAACACCTGCGGCTGAAAACATTGGCGCGCTTTACAAAATCAATGCTGGGCGATGATTTTTGGAATACTTTTCTGACGCTGCTGAACAGCGAGCAGGATGTGCCGGACGAAAGCACCGGTGCGCCGACCCCTGCGTGGTGGAAAGAAGCGGTCTTTTACCAGGTGTATCCGCGCAGCTTTTGCGATGCGGACGGCGATGGTGTGGGCGATCTTGCCGGCATCCTTGAACGGCTTGATTATTTAAAAAATCTGGGCGTGGATACACTGTGGCTGTCGCCTGTCTATGACTCCCCGAACGACGACAACGGCTATGATATTCGTGACTATCAAAAAATCATGGCCGAATTTGGCACAATGGAACAGTTCGACGCGCTGCTTGCGGCTGTACACAGATGTGGAATGCGCCTTGTGATGGATTTGGTGGTGAACCATACCTCGGACGAGCACGCGTGGTTTAAAAAGGCTCTTGCAAATTCTGATTCGCCCTATCGCGATTATTACTTTTTCAAACCCGGCGCGCCGGACGCACCGCCCAACAACTGGACGAGCTTTTTTTCCGGCAGCGCTTGGAATTATTACAAGCAAACAGGGGAATGGGCGCTGCATCTGTTCTCTCAAAAGCAGATGGATTTAAACTGGGAATGCCCTGCGCTGCGCCACGATATCGAAGAAATGATACGCTGGTGGCTTGCCAAGGGCGTGGACGGCTTTCGCATGGACGTGATTAACTATATTTCCAAAACGCCGGGTTTGCCTGACGGGAGTAAAAAAATCGGTCAAATGATGGGCTTTTGCGGCATCGAGCATTATTTTTACGGGCCGCACCTGCACGAGCATCTGCGAGAGATCCGCCGCGAGGCGTTTGCACCCTACAAGGCGTTTTCTGTGGGCGAAACGCCGGGTGTCGGCATGGAGATGGCAAAGCTGCTCACGGGAGATCAGCGCGGCGAGCTTGATATGCTGTTTTCGTTCGACCACCTTGAAACGCCGGGTCATGCGCGTTTTGACGCATATGAATACGACTTGAATTATCTCAAAGACTATTACACAGACTGGATGCTGCATTACGGCCCGCACTGCTGGATGTCGCTGTTTTACGAGAATCATGACAATCCGCGCATGATTTCAAAGGTCAATGCCGACCCATCGGTGCGTGCAGTGTTGGGTAAGCTGCTTGCGATGATTCAATTCACGCTGCGCGGCACGCCGTTTGTGTATGAGGGGCAGGAGCTTGGCTCTGTCAATATCAATTTTAAAGACATCTCCGAGCTGCACGACGTGGAGAGCCTGAACCTGTATGCGGAGCTTGTAAAAACCATGCCCGCACAGCAGGCATTTGAGAAGGTGCTGTCCGGCACACGCGACCATGCCCGTGCGATGATGCGCTGGGATGACGCAGACGCGCAGCAGCTGGAGGAGGACTCGGTCTATGCGTTTTACCGGAAGCTTATCGCGCTGCGAAGGCAGTACCGCACGCTGATTTATGGTGACTTTGCGGTGGTTGGCAGAAACAGAAAAGACGTTTGGGCCTATACGAGAACAGGGGAGGACAGTGCGTTTTATGTGGTCTGCAACCTTGGAAAAAACGCGATTCCCCGCACAGAGGTCCCACGAAATTGGCGGCTTATTTTATCAAATTACAAAGAGCAGCAAAGTAAAATGCAGCCATACGAGGCGTGTCTGTATCTGAAATAAAGCGCGCGGTACTTCCAAGAGAAACGCCGCTTTTTGCCCGGATAAAACAGGTGCGGCAGACGGATGGACACAGGACACACAGCGAGCACAATGCTGTGCGGTTTGCTGCGGCGGAGCAAGAATTTGAAATAAAGAGGGGCGGTACGGATCATGAAAATTCGCTATGAGCTGCTTGACACCATTCGCGGCACCGTACTGGTCAGCATGGTTTTGTATCATGCCGCGTGGGATGTCGTGTATCTGCTCCATGCTCCATGGGCATGGTACCGCGGCAATGCGGCATTTGTCTGGCAGCAAAGCATCTGCTGGACTTTTATTGTGCTGTCCGGATTTTGCTGGTCGCTCGGTAAACGACAGCTGCGGCGCGGCTTGCTTGTGTTTGGTGCGGGGGCTGTTATTACGGCGGCGACGCTGCTTGTGATGCCGGAAAATCGCGTGGTGTTTGGTGTTTTGACGCTGCTTGGCTCCTGCATGATGCTGATGATTCCACTTGAAAAATTACTGCGCAAAGTGCCCGCTGCGGTGGGACTGTGCGGCTGTGCCGTGCTGTTTGTGCTGACACGCAACATTAACGCAGGCTATCTTGGCTTTGGCACGTGGAATCTAATCCGGCTGCCGGCATGGCTGTATCACGGTCTCTTTGCGACATATCTCGGCTTTACACAGAGCAGCTTTATTTCCACGGACTATTTTTCATTGCTGCCGTGGCTGCCCTTGTTTGTGCTTGGCTATTTTGCTTTTCGAATTTGTCGTGACAAAGGAATCCTGAATCCATGGTGCATGCACGGGATTGCGCCGCTCAGCTTTCTTGGAAAGCACACGCTGCTGATTTACATGCTGCACCAGCCCGTTTTGTATTTGCTGCTTTCCTGTGTGAGCGGAAAATTTTTATAGGAGTGCAGTTGCAAAAAAATCGTGGGGCTGCGGATTTTGTAAAATTAGCTCTTGACATTTCATGCTGTTTTTGTTAATATAATAAAGCACTGTAAAAGTGCCATGGGGGTGTAGCTCACTTGGGAGAGCGCTTGAATGGCATTCAAGAGGTAGTCGGTTCGATCCCGATCATCTC
>JAVXUG010000001.1:107278-113491 GCA_036642215.1 Ruthenibacterium sp. | reverse complement strand
CAAAAATGCTTGTGTGGCTCAGCTGGTAGAGCAGCTCATTCGTAATGAGCAGGTCGTCCGTTCGAATCGGATCACAAGCTCCAAAAATCCGCCAAAATCGCTTGATTTTGGCGGATTTTCTGCATTAATTGTTCAAAATTTGCGATTTTTAAGGAAGATAAGTTTACTGAGATTCGGGCCAGTTTTACAGGTCAAATCGACAAAGCTGAGACAAAAAAGCTTGAAATTGAAAAGCAGTCCAGTAAAAGCCGCCGCTGAGGGATATCTTTGCTTTATCCCTCAGCAGCGGCTTTTTGCTTTCTTTACCAGAATCGCTCTAGGCGATCTATGAAAAACCGGCCTGTTGTCGCGGCTGTTCGCTGCCTGAGGGCATGATTGCCCTGGTTATGCAAAAAAGCATCCTCGCATTGTGCAGATCAAGTTTCAAATGAATCGGCTACAGCTTAAAATCCTCCGGTGAAAAAACAGGCATCTGAGGCATGCGCCTTGGTATGCGGCGCAACGGGTCATAGCTGAACCGTTCACAGTGGTGATATGCGGATACTGCGGTGTCTGCTGCGTCACAATGCAGCGACATTCCACCTTGCATCACATGGCTTTTTGCGCAGTATTCGCAGGCGGGCGCAATCGTTTGACCAAACAGATGCTTTTGCTGCTCCATGGCGAACCCCTTCTTTCTGGTTTTGGTTTTATTATACCCGCTTTTGTGAAAAACGCAAACCGCTGTCTTTTGTCGTGATGCAAAAAAACGCACAACATAAAAGGAATACGGCACAGCATGCATCCATGGGCATTTGCATACGAAGGACTGCTGTAGCACCGGCTTTGAGAGGAAGCGGAAAAATGTACAGCAACAGCCGGAGCGCACCGAGAGAAATTGGAAGATGCAGCAACCGCGACGCTAAGAGTGCCGACAAGGAAATGTCGCGGTCAAGCAGAGCACGCACCTGCGCCCAAATACTGGAACCCATGATGCTGAGCGCGGCACAGCAGAAAAAAATCGGGAATAGCATAGACCCTGCTGTAGCGGTTGAGCAGGCAGAGGTCACTTCAAGCAATGTGCACAATAAAAAGCGTGACAGATCGGATGCGGACGGAGGCATAGCAACCGCAAGTAAAAATGAAAAAAACAGAACGAATCCACAGAGTGTCAATGTGGAAAAAACCGCTTCCCGCACACTTTCCGAAAAGCTTTGTGATTTTTTTGGCGCTTCAAAAGCATGGCGTACAGCCGGATCTTTTTTTGCGTTGGCGCAAGCAGCTTGATCAATATTTTTGTCGATCACTTTCGCGGTATTGTCACGGTCAAAAAAAGATCCGGCTGCGCCACAGCAAAAACTTCCGATGCACAGTGCAGCATAGAGCAGCCACCCGCTGCGGGCGCTGCCCAGCATCCCGCTGCCTACGCAGGCGACAACAAAGGCAGGGCCTGCATTGATACTGCACCACAACATGCGCTGAACTTCTGAGCGCGACAAGATACCGGATTGATACAAGCTCTGAAGACAGCTCGCACCGCCCCCGAAGCCGCCCGTTAGACCAAGCAGCAGCGCTGTAGCAGCGCGTTTATCGCGCACGCGCAGCACAAAACGTGTATACGGCAGCAGGGGCAGGCCTAATGCGCCCGCGAAGGGACTTGTTAAAATGATTTTTGAAAGAATAAAAAAGGGAAACAACGCAGGAATGACAGAGCGGTAGCAAAGCGCCAGCCCGCGCAGGATGCCGTCGGCGGCAACGGTGGGACGCATCAAAAAACTGACTGTCAAAAAAACTGCTAAAAACAGGCGCATCAGCTCACTCCAGAAACGTCTTGTGCCCACAGCATACATAAAATGCACCCCCTGCTCGATATATATGAAGGAGTATGACAAAAAAGAGCAGGGGGTACAGCGCATGCAGAGAAAGCGCAGACAAAAGAAAACGCTGGCTTCTCCAAAAGAAATATTCGGCTTTGACCGTGTCCGCGCGGCGGGGTTGCTGTTGCCGCGTCCCGTGCTGCATGTGCGGTGTGATGGGGTGATAGAGGCAGAATACTGCCGTGAAATTCTGCGCTATTCGACAGGCTGCATCGGGCTTGCTATGGGAGATATCGACGTGGAAATTACAGGGGATGGGCTTGTACTGGAATCCTTACAGCGCAACCGTATGATCATTCACGGGCGTATTTTTTCGATTGTGTTTCGCTGCGAGAAAGTAGGGGGGAAGCCATGACAAGGCTGCTGGGTGCGCTGATGGGTCGCGTGACCTTTGAAGTGCAGGGGGGGCGCGGTGAGCGATTTTTAAATGCCTGTGTGCAAAACGGTGTGCCGGTACAGCATATCCTTGCAACTGAGCTGGGCTTTACCGCGGAAGTGCCGCTGCGCTATTATCTGCGCCTGCACAGGCTGGCACGTGCGCAGCGCTGCAGAATGCGGGTGCAACGCAAGCAAGGTGTTTATTTTGCGCTGCGGGCGTATCGCGGGCGCTGGGGGATTTTAGCGGGACTGATATTGGCAGCAGTGCTGCTGACCGTTTGTCCGCGCATGATATGGACAGTGCAGTTTTATGATTTTACGCCGCAGGAACAGACTCTGCTGCGAAAGCAATTATACGACTGCGGCGTGTGCGAGGGCAGTATGCCGAGCACGGAGGAATTGATTTCTTTGCAGCAGTCCCTGTTTCTACAAAACACGGTGTACAGCTGGGTCAAGCTGAATTTCGTGAATGGAAAGCTTGTGGCGGAAAAGGTCGATGCCGTACCTCCTCCGGCGTTTGAAAGTGTGACACCCGCCTCCATTGTTGCGCTGTGCGACGGAATTATAGAGCGCATGGAGGTGGATGGCGGCTTTATTGAGCGCAAGGAGGGACAAAGCGTTGCAAAGGGAGATATCATTGTCAGCGCGGTCGGTGTCGGACGAACCGGGAAGCTATACACACAGCGGGCCAATGCGCGCGTGTACGCCTCTGTAGAGCGCACCTATGAGACGATACAGCCGCGTTCGGCTACCCTCAATGTACTGCAAACGCAAGCTGCGGATGTCTACGCAATTTATGCGTTTGGACATCAGTTTTCGCTGCCGTTCCAGCCACAGCCTCCGCACGGTGCAAAAGGTACGGTATTGCGAAGTCCGGTCACATTTTTTGGCGTACCGCTCCCCGCGACAGTAGTGCGCACACAGTATCGTGCAAAGCAGAAAGCAGTTGTGACAAGGACTGAAACGCTGGCGGCCGATCTTGCGCGCGACCGTATTTACAGCGCAATATTGTCCGATTTGCCGGAGTGTGAACTGCGAAGCAGCGAGGAGACGATTGAGACAACAAACGATGCGGTTCGTCTGCGCCTGAAAATTACTGCGCGTGCAAACATCGCTCGTGTTGTTGAAAGCGGGGGGCTGTGATTTTGCTGCACAAAACGGCAAGACCGTATCAATGCCGGGCTATAGAAGCGACGACTTACCTGTCTGCACTCGAAAAAAGCAACAGAGAAGTGCAAAATTTACACAAAAAACGCACTTACCACTTTTATAATAAGAAAAGCATGGTATAATAACAAATGTATTATGATACGATTTTGAGGTGTATGCATGACGGATCAGTGCTTGAATGTGGACGGGATGGACACGCTGCGTGCTGTTTTTGGCAACAGGGATGAAAATGCGCGGCTGCTGGAAAAAACCTTTGGTGTCACCATCGTCTGCCGCGGCACTGAAATTAAATTGACAGGGCCTGATGATTGCGTTGCTGCGGCGGGCAAGGCAATTGATGCGATGCTGTCGTTGCTTGCAGACAGCGGGCCGCTGACAGAACAGCTTGTGCGCTATTGCATTTCGCTTGCGGGCGAGGGTGACGGTCACAAGGTGAAGGAGATGTCCGGCGAGGTTGTCTTAATTACCGCAAAGGGAAAACCGGTTCGGCCGAAAACCTTGGGACAAAGCCTGTATGTGAATGCCATCCGGCAAAGCGCAATTACGTTTGGCGTTGGGCCGGCCGGTACGGGCAAGACCTATCTTGCTGTAGCCATGGCGGTAAAGGCGTTAAAAGCACATGAGGTAGAGCGTATTGTTTTAACGCGTCCCGCTGTGGAAGCCGGCGAAAAGCTGGGCTTTTTGCCGGGCGATTTACAGGATAAGGTCGACCCGTATCTGCGCCCGCTGTACGATGCGCTGTTTGATATGCTCGGCATTGAAACCTACCAAAGGCTGATGGAAAAACAGACGATAGAAATAGCACCGCTTGCGTATATGCGCGGACGCACGTTGGATGATGCTTTCATCATATTGGACGAGGCGCAGAACACAAGTCCGGAGCAGATGAAAATGTTTCTCACGCGGATGGGTGCCGGTTCTAAGGTCGTTGTAACGGGCGATGTGACCCAGATTGACTTACCGGATAAATCCCGCAGCGGCCTTGTGCAGGCGCTGCGGGTGTTGGCAGAGATTGAGGGCATTGAGCAGGTGCGGTTTTCTGAAAAGGATGTCGTGCGTCACCGGCTTGTGCAGGAAATTATCAAAGCGTATGAAAAAGCCGAAAGGCTATCACCAAATGACAGGATGTGAATATTATGTCTCACAAGGTATACATTACAAATAATCAGCATGCGGTAAAAGTGCCGTCCGGCCTGCGTATTTTGATTCGCCGTGCCTGCAACGCTGTGCTGGAGGCAGAAAAATTCGAGGGAAGTGTTGAAGTCAGCGTGATGTTTGTGGACAATGCGCAGATTGCGGAGTTGAACGGACAATATCGAAGCAAGCCGCAGCCCACAGATGTGCTGAGCTTTCCGCTGGGAGAACACAGCCGGTATGATGTCAATCATGAGACGGGTGCCGCCATGCTGGGGGATATTGTAATTTCGATGGAGCGTGCGATGGAACAGGCTACGATGTACGGGCATTCTCTGCAACGAGAGATTGCATTTCTCACGGTGCACTCGATGTTTCATCTGCTTGGCTATGACCATGAAAACGGCGGCATGGAGGCCGTGAAGATGCGGGAAAAGGAAGAAGCGGCGCTGATTCAACTGGGCTTGCCGCGCACGGTTTCCTATACAGTGGACGGGGTGTGAGCCATGCGGCATCCTCGCTTTTTTGACAGCTTTCGCTATGCGGCAAATGGAATTTTTACAGCAGTGCAGCAGGAGCGCAACATGCGCTTTCATTTGTGCACTGCTGTTTATGTCTATCTGTTTTCTGCCTTTTATAATTTTGGCAAAACAGAATATGCAATCCTTACGGTGCTTGTGTGCGGTGTGCTTGCGCTGGAGCTGATCAATTCAAGCCTTGAGCGCACGGTGGAGCGCCCGTCACCCGAACGGTATCAGTCAGCGGGCGCGGTCAAGGATATGGCGGCGGGCGCGGTACTGGTGTACAGCATCGGCGCTGCCGTGTGCGGTGCGCTGCTGTTTTGGGATGTGAGCGTGTTCAAAACAATGCTGACATTTTTTATGCAGTATCCGCTTGCTCTGATTTGCTTACTGGCATCTCTGGCCCTTTCGGGCTGGTTCGTTTTTGGAAAGAAAGGATAATTTTTTGACTGCTGAACAAACAAAATCTATTTTTGTCGCGATTGTCGGGCGACCCAACGTTGGAAAATCCTCGCTGCTGAATCGTCTGATCGGGGAAAAAGTGGCAATTGTCACCTCGAAGCCGCAGACAACGCGCACAAAGATCACAGGGATTCTGACAAAGGGCGCGGTACAGTATATTTTCCTTGATACCCCCGGCATTCATAAGCCCCGCACAAAGCTGGGGGAGCGCATGTCGAAAACCGCGGCGGAATCCGTAGTCGATGTGGATGCCGTGCTGATGCTGTTCGAGCCGTATGGTGCACTGACGGAATCGGAGCAGACGCTTGTCGAGGGTCTGCGCACAAAAAAGGCGCACGCCATCGCAGTGATCAACAAAACGGACACGCTAAAAAAGCCGGAGGATCTTGCGGTGCGCGAGGCGTTTTTAGCGCAGACGGGCGTGTTTGACAGCGTACAGCATATCTCTGTGCAGGCGGACGAGGGCTGTGAGGCGCTGCTTGAGCTTCTGCTCCCGTATGCGGAGGAAAGCCCGCACTATTTTCCCGACGATGCTTATACCGATATGCCGGAAAAGGCGCTTGTGGCGGAGATTTTGCGCGAGAAAATGCTGCTGTTTTTGCGCGAGGAAATTCCGCACGGCACAGCGGTGACCGTGGAGAGCTTTAAAGAGCGTCCGGAGCAGAACATCATCGACATTGACGTGAATATTT
>JAVXUG010000001.1:0-107268 GCA_036642215.1 Ruthenibacterium sp. | reverse complement strand
TGCGCGTGCATATCCACTGCGCGAAGCCCGGTATGATTATCGGCAAGGGCGGGCTGATGCTGAAGCAGATTGCCAGCGAAGCGCGCGCCGATTGCGAAGAATTTCTTGGCACCAAGGTAAATCTGCAATGCTGGGTAAAAATTAAAAGTGACTGGCGTGACAACGATTTTCTGCTGAATAATTTTGGCTTCAAGCGGTAGAAATAATACCTTGAACGGGCGCGATTGGACAATATTTCCACTGATATTTACGTTACAATAGGCATATAGTACTGCTGAAAAGCGGAGGAATATGCCATGAAAAATACAGAATACTGGGAAAAGTTCGAGGCGAGCGGCCAAATCGAGGATTATATGCAGTTTAAATATGGCGCGGCTGTTTCCTGTATTGCCGTGCCGGAGGAGAACACGGATGCAAATCACAACGATGGGGCTTGTTCTGCGCGCGACAAAGACGGGCGAGAGTGACAGGGTGCTGTCGATTCTCACGCCGCAGCACGGCGTGATATCTGCCATTGCCAAAGGAAGCCTGCGCTTAAAAAGCAAGCTGCTTAGTGCCACGGGATTGTTTTGTTACACGGAATTTACCCTGTTCGAGGGGAAAACGATGTACGTTGTGGACGAGGCGGATGTGCGAGAGGTGTTTTTTGGCCTGCACGAGGACATCGAGGCGATGGCGCTGGCAATGTATCTGGCGGAGTTTACCGCGACGCTGTCCCCAACGGGTGAGGAGGCGGAAAAGCAGCTGCGGCTGCTGTTGAACACGCTGTATCTGCTGGGCAGACGAAAGCGTGCGCCGCGTCTGTTAAAGGCGGCATTTGAACTGCGCACGCTGTGCCAGAGCGGGTATCTGCCGGATTTTGTTGCCTGTGCCGAATGCCTTTGTTACAATGCGCCGGCGTTTTATTTCGACAGCGACAATGCGCGGATTTTATGTGAGGACTGCGCCGAAAAGCAGGAAAAAAAGTGCAATTTGGATGCGGCGGCGCTCAACGCCATGCGGCATATTGCATATTCCGACGACAATGTGCTGTTCAATTTCATACTGGCCGAGGGGAGCCTTGCACAGATGTCGGCGGCGGTGGAGCGGTACGCGCTGATTTGTCTTGATAAGCCGATGCGAAGCCTTGACTTTTTAAAGACGGTACTTCCATGAATGATTGAGGGAATTATGACATCCAAATACTTAAAAATATTAGAATTTGATAAAATTGTCTCTATGGCGTGCACTTACGCAACCTGTGCGGAGACAAGACAGGGTTTGACCGAGGAAGCGCCTTGCACTACGCCGGGCGATGTGCGGGAAGCCCTGCAAAAAACGGATGCGCTCACCATTCTGCTGATTAAAAACGGCAGCCCGCGCTTTTCCAATGTGCAGCGCGCGGACAAGGCAGTGCAGCGCGCGGTCAAGGGCGGTGTTCTGTCCATGGCAGAGCTTTTGCTTGTGGGAGAAGCGCTGCGCAACTTTTCAAATCTTGTGGCGTGGTATGGCGAGACGGAGCACGAGACACTGCCCGTGGACGATTTGTTTGTTACACTTACACCGCAGCCGACGCTGGAAAAGCATATTTTCGCCTGCATTCTTTCCGAGACGGAGATGGCGGACACTGCAAGCGATGCACTGTATGACGTGCGCCGTAAAATCCGTGCAACCGAAAACTCTATTCGCGACAAGTTGGATGGAATGATTAAATCCCAGACAACGGGGAAATATTTACAGGAGTCTGTTGTGTCCTTGCGCAACGGTCGTTTTGTTGTACCCGTCAAGGTGGAGCACAAGAGCGACATCGGCGGTGTGATCCATGACGTATCCTCCAGCGGAGCGACGCTATTTGTGGAGCCGACCGCTGTTGTGGAGGCTAACGCGAAAATTTTACAGCTAAAAAATCAAGAGCAGGCAGAGATAGAACGTATCCTCAGCGCGCTGTCAAATGCAACGGCGGCGCTGGAACCGATGTTTTCGCTGGGATATGATGCCATGCTGCATATTGATAGGCTGCTGGCAAAGGCACGGCTTGCCCTTGCACAGAACGCGATGATGCCGCAGGTGCGCGAGGATTGCAGCTTTCGCCTTGTGCGCGCGCGGCATCCGCTGATTGCAAAGGAAAAGGTTGTGCCCATTGACCTTGCGCTGGGCGAGGATTACGACACACTTGTTGTCACGGGTCCCAATACGGGCGGCAAGACGGTCACGCTGAAAACAGCCGGACTGCTCAGCATTATGGCACAGCACGGCTATCTGATTCCGGCGCACGAAAGCAGCGCCGTGTGTGTGTTTGATGATGTTCTGGCGGATATTGGCGACGAGCAAAGCATTGAGCAGAGCCTGTCAACATTTTCCGGACACATCAAAAACATCACAGAGATTTTATCACTGATCGGTCCGCGCACACTGGTGCTGATGGACGAGCTGGGTGCGGGCACTGACCCGGCCGAGGGGGCCGCGTTGGCGGTGGCAATTTTAGAAGCAATGCGTCCGACCGGCACGAAAATTATGGCAACAACACATTATGCAGAGCTGAAAATCTACGCGCTTGATACGCCCGGTGTGCAGAACGCAAGCTGCGAATTTAACCTTGAAACCTTGCAGCCTACCTATAAAATCAGCGTGGGTGTGCCGGGAAAATCCAATGCGTTTCTCATCAGCGAAAAGCTGGGGCTGCCGAAAAATATCATCTGCGGTGCACAGGTGCATTTGTCGAGCGAGGACAAGCGGCTTGACAGCGTGCTTGTGCAGCTTGAGGATTTGAAGCTTGCGCTAAAGCAGGGACAGGATGAAATTTTGCGGCTGAACAATGTGGCACAGACGGCGCTTGAAAAGGCCGAGCAGCAGCGTGCGGCACTGGTGCAGCAGGGCGAAACAGAGCTTGCCGCTGCGCGCGAAAAAGCGAATAAAATGGTGCAGGATGTGCAGACAACGGCCTATAATCTGATGGATGAGCTTGTTAAGCTTGAAAAAGCAGATAAGCAGGCGGCAGGGCAGCGCGCTGTTCGCGCCAGAGAAATTGCCCGCAAGGAAACCGAAAAGCTGTTTGGTCGTGCCGATATGACACAGGACACGCAGCGGCACTATACGCCGTTAAAAAGCGTGTCGTTGGGGCAAGAGGTGCTTTTGGTGCAACTGGACAAGCGCGGCATTGTACAGAGTCTGCCTGACAAAAATGGCATGGTAGAGGTGCGCGCGGGCGTTATTAAAACAAAGGTGCCGCTGTCGGAGCTTGCCGCCCCGCAAAAAGAACAAAAGCCGCAGAAAAAATCACACGTTCCATCGTCGCGCATGACAAGCGGAAATTTTACACCGACGGGCAACGCGGTGCGAAACGCCAGCATGGAAATCAATCTGCTGGGACTTAACACAGAGGAAGCGCTGATGGAGGTGGATCAATTCATCGACAACGGCGTGCTCAGCGGGCAAAATATGCTTTATCTCATTCATGGCAAGGGCGCGGGTATTCTGCGCAAAGCCATTCACAGCCACTTAAAGGGTCATCGCAGCGTAAAAAGCTATCGCCTTGGCACTTATGGCGAGGGAGAGGCCGGCGTGACCGTGGTGGAACTGAAATAGTTGTATTCTCTATCAAAAGAAACTCCGCAGATGAAATTCACATCTGCGGAGTTTCTTTTTGACAACTTTTTCAGCCGGGGTGCATTACAATGGCGGGGTGGAGGGATGTCTGTGCAGGGTGTAATATATGTGGATGTCCTTGTGCTTGTCAATGCAGTGATCGGTTATTTTGTATTGCGATGCACGGCCTTTTTAGCAGGACGGGAACAGCGCCCGTGGAGATTTTGTGCGGCCTCTGTTCTGGCGGGGCTTTCGGCATTGACACTGCTGTGGCCGTTTTTGCCGTGGCCTTTGGCGTTTTTTGTCAAGATATTGTGTGCGTCGGGCATTATAGTAACGTCGTTTCGGTTCGTCAATATCCATGTGTTTTTAAAGACGACGCTGTGGTATATTGTGCTGAATTTACTGCTTGGCGGCGTGGTGGCGCTGGCGGTATTTTGCGGTGCAAAAAATCTGCGATACGAGAATTTTTCGCTCTATCTTCACGTTTCGCCTGTGCTGCTGATTGCGTGCATTTTGCTGATGTATGTGCTGATACAAGGTGCGACATATTTCTTCGGGCGGTCAAAGCCGCAGCAGCGCGCATCGTTTTGCGCGGAGCTTCAGGGCGAAAAGCTGCACGGGATGGCGCTGCTTGACACGGGGATGCATCTGCTGGACGCAATGACGGGTGAGCAAGCGGCTCTGTGCAGTCTGCCCGCGCTGCAAATGCAGATTCCACGGGGGACGTGCAGCGCACTTCGTACCTATTTTGAGAGCGGAACACTTGCCGCGCCGATGTGGCTTGTCGCGGTAAAAACAGCGACCGGACTGCGCATGCTGCCGGCATTGCGCTGTGCAGCGCTGACCGTGAACGGGCGGACAAGGCATCAGCCCGTACTTGTTTTCACCCCGGAAACACTGCTTGACGGCGGCTGTGAACTGCTGATCCACCCCGATTTTTTACAGGAACGATAGATTTTACCGATCGGCGCACGATAACACAGGGAGGTTACTATGACAAAGACGGAATGGCAGGACCGCATTAAAACGGTGCGCCGCAGCAGCAGGGAGCATTGGCAGTGCTTTTGGCGGCATTTCAAATTAAACTGGACGCTCTGTGTTCGTCTGCCGGATTACAGCTATTATATCAATGGGCCGGAGACGCTGCCCGCGCCGCTCAATAAGGACGAGGAAAAAATTGTGTTCGAGGGGCTGAGCGCAGGCAAGCAGAACTGCCGTGACATTCTCATTGTGCACAATTTGCGGCTTGTTGTTTATATCGCCAAAAAATTTGACACCAATACGGCGACGGTAGAGGATTTAATCAGCATTGGAACCATCGGGTTAATCAAAGCGGTGAACACGTTCGAGCCGGCAAAAAACATCAAGCTTGCCACTTATGCCAGCCGCTGCATTGAAAACGAAATTTTGATGTATCTGCGCAAAAGCGGAAACAAACGACAGGAGAGCAGCATTGATGAACCGCTGAATACCGACGGTGACGGCAATGAATTGCTGCTTTCGGACGTGCTTGGCTCTGACCAGAACCAGATTGGGGACGACCTTGAGGAAACGGCGGAAAAAAACATGCTGCTAGATGCCGTGTCACGGCTGCCGGGACGCGAAAAGCAGATTATGCAGCTGCGCTTTGGTTTGTGCGGCTTTACCGAGCACACACAAAAGGAGGTTGCAGACATGATCGGTATTTCACAAAGCTACATCTCACGGCTTGAAAAACGTATTATTCACCGACTGCGCGTTGACTTGGAACACAGCAGTTAACGCTTTTGTCAAAAAGAAAAGCGCTGTACAAATTTTCGGATCCGGCGCTTTTCAAGAAATACACAGGATGTAAAATTTGGCAGAGCACCTTTTGCGCATGGCACGTTGCGGCGCGCCCCATACTCCCGACAGAAGGGGAGATGGCATATGTATCATCAAAAGGTAGAAATCTGCGGTATCAATACGGCGAAATTGCCGGTGCTGCACGAGAGCGAAAAAACAGAATTGCTAAAACGTGCACAGGCGGGCGACGATGATGCGCGTCAGCAGATGGTGTATGGAAATTTACGGCTCGTGCTCAGTGTGGTACAGCGGTTTGCGGGGCGCGGCGAATGCATGGATGACTTATTTCAGGTGGGATGCATCGGGCTGATGAAGGCCATTGATAATTTCAATCTTTCGCTGGGACTGCGCTTCAGCACATACGGTCAACCGATGATAGTGGGAGAGATCCGGCGTTTTTTGCGTGACAATAACACACTGCGTGTCAGCCGGTCGGTGCGCGACACGGCGTATAAGGCTATGCAGGCGCGCGAACAACTGCAAAAAGCACTGGGGCGCGATCCTACGCCAAAAGAAATTTCCAAGGAAATAAATTTGCCGCAGGCGGTTGTCACATTGGCACTTGAATCCGTGTCAGAACCGATCTCCCTGTACGAGCCGGTATACAGTGACGGCAATGGCGACACGCTGTGCTTAATGGATCAAGTGGGCGAAGCGGGCGGCGAAGAAAGCTGGATTTCCACAATGCAGCTGCGCGACACTGTGCGGGCATTGACATCGCGCGAGCGAAAAATAATGACACTGCGTTATCTGGCGGGAAAAACCCAGGTAGAGGTTGCAGGTGAAATCGGCATCAGTCAGGCACAGGTGAGCCGTCTTGAAAAAAGTGCGCTGCTGCGCATTAAAGAGCAGTTATGATATCGTGTTGCAGCACACTGCTGCGATGCTGTTGATTGATATTACAATAATTTAACAAAATAAGAGCACCGCCTATCCCATCTTCTTTGCTGTATGCGGTTTCATTTAGGGATCATTACCATTCTATAATGAATTAAAACCGCGATATGCTGAAGCGCTCTAAAAGAAAGTTGCTCTTTCAGACGGAACCGGTATCGCACGCGAACCGGTCGAAAAAAGCGCGTCCGTCTCCTCGCACGTTTCCGCTATGGAGAGAGGACGCGCCTGTATTTGAAAAAACTTGTCAGGAAATATGTCTTTCTGTGACAATGCCAAGATTTTTGAGTGCGTGTGTCAATGCGGTACATGAGGTGAATTGCAGGGCTTGAATGCCGGATTCCTGTGCCGCAATTACATTTGCAGCGGTGTCATCAATGAAAATGGTCTCCGCGGGATTTAAACGGAATTTGCGCAGTGTACCGGTAAAAATACGCGAATCCGGCTTTGCAATGTGCGCCTCGCACGAGGCAACGCCGCCGCTGAACAGCGGCCAGAAATGGCGCTGGCGTAAATCGGCAAGCGTGTCCGCTGCAATGTTGGAGAGATAATACAGCTTGTACCCGTTTTGACGCAGACGCTTCATCAAACGCATGGTGTCATCCTTGGTGCGCAAAATATCCGCCCAGTCGGTAAGAATCATTTCCATCTCATAGCCGCGACCGATGGCGGCGGCTTTTTTGCGCATGATATCATTGCCTTCCTCGCGCGTGATACTGCCGGTATCAAGCAGCTTCCATTCCTCGCTGCCGAAAGAAATATCATACAGTTGCTGTTCTAACGCCTCATTTGCAAAAAGGTCTACCAGAAAGACGCGCGGGGCATAATCCACCACAACGCCGCCTAAATCAAATAAAATATTTTTATACAATGTTCATTCACCTACCGTAATTTGTGTTTAAAATACATTATACACGATTTGCAGCAGAATACAAAACAAACCTTACTGAATACACTAAAGGAGAATACTGCAAAAAGAGAAGGGAGCGTTTTATGATGACAGTGGGGGAACTGTGCGAGCGCGATATTATCAATGTGGCGACAGGGGCAAACCTTGGTGCGGTAGATGACATTGCCTTTTCCTCTGACAATGCGGCGGTTACGCATGTAATTTTATATGGCAGGCTGAAGCTGTTCGGCTTGCTTGGACGAGAGGAGGACACGTATATTCCCTGGACGGATATTCAGAAAATAGGCAAGGATGTGCTGCTTGTGGATACAAAGACAGAGCCGCAGACGCAGACAAAAAAGAAATTTCCGCTTTTTGGTTGAGTCATATTTGCACTTTTGGGCTTATTTGACAGAGCCCAGTGGCTTGACACGCAGAAGAATGCAGTTATAATGTAATTTATGTACTTTTTGCATAAAAGGAGACTGTTTTCTTTGCATACTTTACTAAAACATACGCACGCAGCAGGTTGCACGCGTGTTGCACATATTGTGTTTGCCGGCGTTGTTCCCACGGTATGTCTGCTTACGATGGAGCTGCTGCATCGCGGCACCCTGTGGAAAGATTTTTTTGACGGCCCGTTCTGGAACAACTTCCCATCCTACGGCTTAACATGGCTGCTGCTGCTGGCGGTGTATGTGCTGCTTTGCGCGGTGACAAGGCTGCCGTGGCTGGCTACGCTGATTGTCGGACTTGTGACAAATGCGGCGGGGCTTATTTGTTACTATAAGCTGCAAATGCGCGGGGAGCCGTTTTTGCCGTGGGATTTTTCTCAAATCGGTGATTTAATCGGTGTTGCAGATAAGGTTTCGTTTCAAGTGAAGCCATTCATGTTTCTTGCGCTGGGCGCATTTTTACTGCTGCTTTTGTGCAGCTGCTTTTTGCGCCTTCCAAAGGACGGGACAGGCAGTAAAAAGGTGCGTCTTGTGGCGGCGGCGGCTTCTATCCTTTGTGGTGTGGCGCTGATCTTTGGCGTATTCTTGCAGCCTGCCGTGAGCCGGTGGTTCGGCATCTATCAGGATATGTGGATGCAGGATCGCTACTATCGTAATTATGGCGTTATTACAGGATTTTTGACAAATCTGGACGTGCTGAATATCACGGAGCCGGAGGGATACTCGCAAGAGAAAATCAAGGAGCTTGAAAAACAGATCACGCAGCAGTCCGCCGATCAAAAGCCGCTATATGATCAATCTTATGCGGCCACGACGGAAAATCCTGAGAAAAAGCCGAACATTATTTTTGTGATGAATGAATCTTTTTGGGATGTGTCTCGACTGAAAGGCGTGGAATATGACCGCCCGGTAACTCCGAATTTAACAGAGCTGCGCAATGAAGCGGCCTCCGGCTATGTGTTTTCTCCATCGTTTGGCGGAGGTACCTGTGATGTCGAGTTTGAGGCGTTGACGGGCTTTTCCATTGAGCATCTTCCCGCCGGCTGTAAGCCGTTTCAGCAGCATGTGACGAAAGCAATGTTTTCCCTGCCGCAGTATCTGAAAACCAACGGCTATGAAACGCTTGCCATTCACGGCTATTTTGCAAAATTTTGGAGCCGTAATATCGCTTACCCGAATCTTGGCATTGATACCTTTCTTGCGGCGGAGGATTTTAAAAATCCGGATAAAAAGCGCGGCTTTATCTCCGACGCGGCGATGACGGATCGCATTATTGAGGAATACGAGGCGCGCACTGACGATGCCCCGCTGTTTATTCATGCCGTGACGATGCAGAATCATACGACATATGACGAAAAGCGTTATCCGAAAAATGAGCTGATCGGCATTACGAAAACCCCGGCGGGTCTGTCGGGTGAAACAATATCACAGCTGCGTGATTTTGCCACGGGCGTGTACGAGGCAGATGCGGCGCTCGGCACACTGGTCGATTATTTTCGCGGTGTGGACGAGCCGACCATTATTGTGTTCTGGGGTGATCATTTCAATCCGATTGGGCAGGGGTACGATTTGTATGAGGCCACGCACTATATTGAAAAGGACGATATTACAAGCCCTGAGCTGCGCAAAACCGATTTGCTCATCTGGAGCAATTATGAGGATGCCGCCATCGAGCTTGGCACGCTAGCATCTTATAATATTTCCCCGGTCATGATGGAACTTTACGGCCTTGAAAAGCCGCAGTATTTCAATTATCTGACGCAGATGCTGTCACAAATGCGCGCACGCACGCATGGGATTACCGTGGAGCCGGACAATACAACCTCCGCCGAGATGACCAAGGAACAGCAAAAAGCGTTTGATACGCAGTGGCTGCTGCAATATGACCTTATGTTCGGAAAACCTTACCAGCAGAGCTTTGTGCCGCAGGGAAAAGCATAAACCGAAAAGGCGCGAAAAGGCGGATCAAAAGACTTGTAATTGATACAGTCTTATGCTATACTATTACAGCTACAAGCAATACGCACGCATTACTTTGGCTTTCTGTGCCCGAAAGGGTGGATCGTCATGCAGGCAATGCGGAGGAAAAACAATTTTATTTTGGAGGAAAAACTTATGGCAGTCGTATCTATGAAACAGCTTCTCGAAGCAGGCGTGCACTTTGGTCATCAGACCCGCCGCTGGAATCCGAAAATGGCGAAGTATATCTTCACCGAGCGCAATGGTATCTATATCATTGACTTGCAAAAAACCGTGAAAAAATTGGATGAGGCGTACAATTTTGTGCGTGACGTTGCCGCAGACGGCGGCAGTGTCCTGTTTGTCGGCACCAAAAAGCAGGCACAGGAATCCATTCGCGAGGAAGCAACCCGCTGCGGCATGCACTTTGTAAATGCTCGCTGGCTGGGCGGTATGCTCACTAACTTCCGCACCATTCGCCGCCGCATTGACCGCATGGAGCAAATCAACAAAATGCGCGATGACGGCACCTTTGATATGCTCCCGAAAAAAGAAGTTGCCAAGCTGGAGCTTGAGCTTGAAAAGCTTGAGAAATTCCTTGGCGGCGTAAAAACAATGGACACTCTGCCCAAGGCAATGTTCATTGTTGACCCGCGCAAAGAGCGCATCGCTGTGTCCGAGGCCCTGAAGCTGAACATCCCCATCGTGGCAATTGTCGACACAAACTGCGACCCCGATGAGATTGACTACATCATTCCGGGCAACGATGATGCTATCCGCGCCGTTAAGCTGATTGCCGGTGCAATGGCTGACGCTGTGCTGGAAGGCCGTCAGGGCGAGCAGGATGCCGCCGCTGTCCCCGTTGAGGCGGAGATGGCCGCGGGCGAATAATTTTTTACAATAAACAAAAAGGGGAATACAATCATGGCATTTACCGCTTTAGACGTTAAAAATCTGCGCGAGCAGACCGGTTGCGGCATGATGGATTGCAAAAAGGCACTGAGCGAGTCTGAGGGCAATTTTGATCAAGCAATTGAATATTTGCGTGAAAAAGGTCTTGCGCAGTCTGCCAAAAAGGCCGGACGTATTGCCGCGGAAGGCATGGTTTACGCAACGGCTGACGTGGCAAAGAAAATCGGCGTTGTGGTTGAAGTGAACGCTGAGACTGACTTCGTTGCGAAGAATGAGATGTTCCGCACCTTTGTCAAAGAGGTTGCGGAGGTTATTATGGCGCAGAATCCTGCGGATGTCGAGACTTTGCTCACCTGCAAAATGCCGGATGGTGTCACTGTGGAAGCATCGCGTCAGGACAAGGTACTTGTCATTGGCGAAAACATTCAGATTCGTCGTTTTGTGCGCTACGAGGGCATTTGCGCGGCTTATGTCCATGGTGGCGGCACACACGGCGTGCTGGTGCAGTTTAACACCGAGGACAGCGTGGCAGCACAGGAGGGCTTTGAAGCCTACGGCAAGGATATTGCCATGCAGGTTGCAGCCGTAAATCCTGCCTATTTGAACGAAGCTGCTGTGCCGGCAGACGTGATTGAAAAAGAAAAAGAAATTTTGCTTGTGCAGATCAGCAACGATCCGAAGCTGGCAAATAAGCCGGAAGCGGTTAAGGTCAAAATGGTCGAGGGCAAGATCGGCAAGTACTACAAAGAGAACTGCCTGCTGGATCAGCCGTTTGTCAAGGATCCCGATTTGACGGTTGGCAAGTACACTGAGAATGTTGCCAAGGATTTGGGCGGCAGCATCGAAATTGTACAATACACCCGCTTTGAAAAAGGCGACGGCATTGAAAAGCGCAGCGATGATTTCGCAGCGGAAATTGCCAGTATGGTCAAATAAAAAGAGCATTAACAAGCAAACCGGTTCGTGAGAGCCGGTTTTTCTTGCACTTTTTCTTTCAATATGGTAAAGTAGTAAAGTAATGTTTTGCGCTGCAATGCAGCGCGATGCGAGAAGGAAGGAATTATAGTATGGCAGAAAACAGCACATACAAAAATCCGGAAACCGATCTGTTGTTTCAAGCAATTTTATCACTGGAGACACTGGATGAATGCTACGACTTTTTCGAGGATTTATGCACGATGAAGGAGCTGGCCGATATGGCGCAGCGCATTCAAGCCGCCCATATGCTTTTGGCGGGCAAAACCTATGAGCAAATTGTCAAAAATGTGGAAATCAGCACAGCAACCATCAGCCGCATCAATCGCTGTATCCAATACGGCAGCGGTGGCTACGGTAAGATACTGAAGCGTGCAGCGAAACCGTAACTGTTCTCGTGCGGCGCACAATCGTGCGCATATATTACAAAAAAGTGTCAAAACGACTGGCTTTCGATATGCGCTTTATGCAAAATAACCTAAAAACTTGCTTTATCCAGATAAAGTATGTAAAATTAGTCCATTGCAACCAAGGCGCAGTTCGTATAAACTATATAGCAATATCTTTGTAAACTATATGAATGGTTTGCTAGAGAGTTATGATTTTGGAGGGAAAGTATATGAAAAAGTTTATGAGCTTTGTGCTTGTGCTTGCACTGGCGGTCGGCATGGTTGCCTGTGGCGGTGCGGCTGGCAGCACTGCCGCTTCGACGGCAACATCCGGCGCCACGGGCGCGGCAATCAAAATTGGCGGCATCGGCCCTGTTACGGGTGGCGCGGCTGTATACGGTATCGCTGTGAAAAACGGCGCGGAGCTTGCCGTGAAAGAAATTAACGCCAAGGGTGCTCAACAGTATGAGCTAAATTTTCAAGATGACGAACATGACGCTGAAAAGGCTGTCAATGCATACAACAACTTAAAGGATTGGGGGATGCAGGCGCTGATGGGCACTGTTACCAGCACTCCCTGCATTGCGGTTGCCGCAGAGACTGCAACCGATAATATGTTCCAGCTCACTCCGTCCGGTTCTGCCGAGGATTGCATTGTCAACGACAATGCGTTTCGCGTTTGCTTTTCCGATCCGGAGCAGGGCACGCTGTCTGCTGACTATATCGCAGAGAAAGCACTCGCAAAAAAGGTTGCCATTATTTATGACAGCTCTGATACATACTCCTCTGGGATTCACGATGCGTTCGTGACCGAAGCAAAGGCTAAGGGCATTGAAATTGTCTCTGACGAGGCCTTTACTGCCGACAGCAAGACCGATTTTACGGTTCAGCTGCAAAAGGCACAGTCTGCGGGCGCGGAGCTTGTGTTCCTGCCCATCTATTACACAGAGGCCTCTTTGATTTTAACACAGGCCAACAAGATGGGCTATACGCCAAAGCTGTTCGGCTGTGATGGTCTGGATGGACTTGTGGCGGTGGATAACTTTGACACAGCACTGGCCGAGAATGTAATGCTGATGACACCGTTTACGGCGGCAGCCACCGATGATTTTACTTCGGCTTTTGTCAAATCCTATCAAGAAAGCTACGGCGAGGAGCCGAATCAGTTTGCTGCTGATGCATATGATGCAATCTACGCGATTGATGCCGCATGCACAAAGGCCGGTGTCACAGCTGACATGGATGCCTCTGCAATTTGCGATGCGCTCAAGACCGCTTTCACCGAGATTAAGCTTGACGGTTTGACCGGCAAGAGCATCACCTGGGATGCCTCCGGCGCACCCAGCAAAATTCCGGCGGTCTACACCATCAAAAATGGCGTGTACGTTGCTGCATAATATGTTTTTTAGCCAAGGAAGGCTGCCGACAAGTTGTCGGCAACCTTCCTTTTCGTATATGCCTGTTCAATTTCATTGAAAATGTGTACATTTCATGATAAAATGTAAAAAGACTTTTCTTGCGGCAAATTTTGCACTGCAATAAAAAATTTCACAAAAGGGGCTTCACTATGCAGTTTGTATCATTCCTTGTGAATGGAATCAGTCTTGGCAGTATTTATGCCATCATAGCACTCGGCTACACCATGGTGTATGGCATTGCGCGTATGCTGAACTTTGCACACGGTGACATTATTATGATTGGAAGCTATGTTGTGTTTGTTGTTATGAGCACGCTTGGCTTTCCGGCCATTGTGGCAATTTTCATCTCTGTTATCGTGTGCACACTTCTTGGCATAACCATAGAGCGCGTCGCGTATAAGCCGCTGCGCATGGCACCATCCCTTGCGGTGCTGATTACAGCCATCGGCATCAGCTATCTCTTGCAAAATATCGCGCTGCTTATTTGGGGCTCCTCCCCGAAATCCTTTACATCGGTTATTAAAATGGAACCGGTGAAGTTATTTGATGGACAGCTTGTCATTACGGGCGAAACAATTGTCACGCTGACGGTCAGCGCAATTATTATGATTGCATTGACGCTGTTTGTCAACCACACAAAGCTTGGCCGCGCAATGCTGGCAGTGTCGGAGGATCGCGGCGCAGCGCAATTGATGGGCATCAACGTAAACGGAACGATCTCACTTACCTTTGCCATCGGCAGCGCCTTGGCCGCGATAGCGGGTGTGCTGCTCTGTTCGGCGTATCCGACCTTACAGCCCACAACAGGCGCAATGCCGGGCATTAAGGCGTTTGTAGCGGCAGTGTTTGGCGGGATCGGCTCACTGCCGGGCGCAATGCTGGGCGGGATTCTGCTTGGTATCATCGAGAGTCTCGGCAAGGCATACATCTCCTCGCAGATGGCAGACGCGATTGTGTTTGCAGTATTGATTGTTGTTTTGCTGGTGAAGCCGACAGGCATTCTAGGCAAAAAGACAAACGAGAAAGTGTAGGCGAGAAGGATGAATACGATACATTTGGGCAGAACCGCAAAACGAAATTTTATCACTTACGGGATTGTCGCCGTGTCTTATCTTGTGGTAACGCTGCTGGCGGGTGCGGGGCTGCTGACAAACTCTTTACAAGGGCAGCTTGTTCCGATTTGCACCTATGTCATCATGGCAATTTCGCTGAACCTCACCGTCGGCATTCTGGGCGAGCTGAGTCTCGGACATGCGGGATTTATGAGTCTTGGTGCTTTTGCAGGGGCGCTTTTCTCCGTGTGTACACAGGACTCCCTAACACAGACATGGATTCGTTTTCCGCTGGCGCTGGTCATTGGCGGCATTGTGGCGGGTGTGGCAGGTGTGCTGATTGGCATTCCGGTGCTGCGCTTGCAGGGCGATTATTTGGCGATTGTCACGCTGGCGTTCGGAGAAATTATTAAAAATGTTTTCAACTCTATTTATATCGGCTATGACAGCACCGGCGTTCATTTTTCCATGACGGATTCGCTTGCGCTTGGGCTTGGCGCAGACGGAAAAATTTTGATGAATGGCGCACAGGGCGTTAAGGGTATGCCCAAGGATGCTACCTTCACCATTGGCGTTGTGTTGATTTTGTTGACACTGTTCATTGTGCTGAACTTAATCAAATCCCGCACGGGACGCGCCATCATGTCCATCCGCGACAATCGCATTGCGGCGGAATCTGTCGGCATCAATGTGACAAAATATAAGCTGATTGCATTTTCGCTGTCTGCGGCACTGGCGGGTGTAGCCGGTGTGCTGTATGCGCATAACTTTTCAACACTGGTGGCAAAAAAATTCGATTATAATACGTCCATTCTAATTCTGGTTTTTGTGGTTGTGGGCGGCATGGGTAATATTCGCGGATCAATCATTGCGGCTGCGGCGCTGACCGTTCTGCCGGAGCTTTTGCGCGGCATGAACGATTATCGTATGTTAATTTACGCCATTATTCTTATTTTGATGATGATTTTCAATCAAGCGCCGCAAATGATAAATTGGCGCAAGCGTATGCTGGCAAAGCTGCCTAAAATAAGCTTGCCGAAGAAAAATGCCGCGAAGGAGGAGAAGTGACCATGGCTTTACTGGAAGTATCCAACCTTGGCATTGCATTTGGCGGCTTGCAGGCCGTGGACAAATTTGACCTCACAATGGAAAACGGACAGTTGTACGGACTGATTGGCCCGAACGGTGCGGGAAAAACGACTGTGTTTAATATGCTGACAGGTGTCTATCCGCCGACAGAGGGCGATGTGATTCTTGACGGTGTCAGTATTACAGGGATGCGTCCCGAAAAAATCAGCAAGGCAGGGATTGCACGCACCTTTCAGAATATCCGTCTGTTTAAGGATTTAACCGTTATTGATAACGTTAAGGTCGGCTTGCATAACCAAGTGAAATATTCTACGGTTGACTGCATTCTGCACTCGCCGAATTATTTTGAAAAAGAGCGGCTTTTCAAAGGAAAGGCTATGGCGTTGCTGAAGATTTTTGATCTTGACGGCGAGGCGAAGCAGCTTGCCTCCAATCTGCCCTATGGGAAGCAGCGCAAGCTGGAAATTGCCCGCGCCTTGGCGACTAATCCAAAATTGCTGCTGCTTGACGAGCCGGCTGCCGGCATGAACCCGAACGAGACGGCAGAATTGATGACGACGGTTAAATTTGTGCGCGATAAATTTAAAATTTCCATTTTGCTCATTGAGCATGATATGAGCTTTGTCATGGGGTTGTGCGAGCAAATTGTTGTGCTGGATTACGGGCGTATCATTGCAAAGGGAAATCCGGAAGAAGTGCGTAATAACCCGAAGGTAATTGCCGCATATTTGGGGGGTGAATGAGATGGCTGAAATGCTTTCCGTTAAAAATCTTGTCGTGAATTACGGCGCAATCAATGCAATTAAGGGGATTTCCTTTGATGTGCAGGAGGGCGAAATCGTGACGCTGATTGGCGCGAACGGTGCGGGAAAAACCACGACGTTACATGCAATTTCCAATCTGCTGAAGCCGGCAGAGGGGGAGATTACATTTTGCGGCCAGTCCATCAGCCATATGGAAGCGCATAAAATCATTCAACTTGGCTTGACGCAGGTGCCGGAAGGCCGCCGCATATTTTCGCGGCTGACCGTGCAGCAGAATTTAGAGCTTGGCGCTTATACGCGCAAGGACGGCAGTGATGCCATCGCGGCAGATTACGAGCTGGTGTTTGAACGGCTGCCGCGCCTAAAAGAGCGCCGCAAGCAGCAGGCGGGGACGCTGTCCGGCGGTGAGCAGCAGATGCTTGCCATTGGACGCGCTCTTATGTGCAGCCCGAAAATGGTTTTGATGGATGAGCCGTCGATGGGCTTGTCACCGCTTTTGGTGCAGGAAATATTCCGCATTATCCGCGACCTTAACCAGTCCGGTGTTACAATTTTGCTTGTAGAGCAAAACGCCAAAATGGCGCTTGAAATTGCGCATCGTGCCTATGTGCTGGAGACCGGTACCATTGCAATGTCCGGCGATGCATCTGAGCTTGCAAACGACCCGAAGGTACGCGCCGCATATCTGGGCGCATAAAAAAGGCATTCTTCCAAAAAAGAGCGATTTAAGTCAAAAAAAGTGTGCAGAGCGAAATCTTTCTTTCGCTTTGCACACTTTTTGTTCATTTGCCATATATTGGCTTAACAACGAAAGGAGAGATTTCTATGTCAATGCCAATCATCACTACCCCCCCGCATCCCGTCAGCATGTGCCAGGCAATTACAGACCTGATCGAGTCCATCGCGCTGGAGGAAACCGCAATGAGCCATATTTTAAACGCTGAGGGAGAAAAAATACAGCGTGTTATCGGGCTGGAGGACGTATGCGTCGCGCAGATTTTGGAGACAAACGAGAGTGTTGTCAACATGGTGAACGCCATCAATGAGTTGGAAAACACGCTGAAGCAAAAGCTGGAATTTATTTCCAACAATTTGTATTATCCTTCGCGTGAAAAAGGCGCAGGATGTGAATGCGGCTGCTGAGATGAACAGCACAGCTCCAATACCTTAAAAAGCTCGCTGTATGGTGGTGCTGATTCAATTGAAAAGCAGATGTGAGGCAAACACATCAGCAAAATGCCCCGTTGGTGCATTTTGAGCGAAACTGGAATCAAAGCTGCCGGACAAAGCAAAAAAGCGGTCTTGCGTTGCGGAAAAATCCACAATGCAAGACCGCTTTTCAAATTGCAACAATCAGAAATAGCTGACGCTGATTTCTTTTCCCATCTGTTCAAGGCATTGCGACAGCTCCTGCACAAGGCGTATTTTGATGCCGAAGGTAATGGGTAAATCGGGGTTTTGGTGGGCGGGATTGATCGCCTTGCCCACAAAAAAGCTGATATCGGTGGCGTATTCAAACAGCATCTGCGCAATCAGAGAAGCACCATCGGTCTGCATACTCCACAAATTGCTCAAATCATCGCCGTCCAAATAGGATTTCGCATATTGTACAACGCGGCTTAGAGTGATGACACCCTCTGTCATAAGGTCAACGCCCTTCATGTGCGCGATGGGCGGGATGGACGGGTCGGCACCGTAATCCAGCGTCGTTTCAATTTTTTCACCCAGATAATCGGCGGCGATGTTGGAGGTTGTTCCGCCGCAAACAATTTTTTTGCCCTCTTTTGAAAAAAACAGCGTCATCATCTTGCCGCAGTCGCGCGGGTCGGCGGGCGGACCGATGAGCAAATTGACCGTGGAGCGCTCACGGATGCGCAGTGCGGCAACAGTGGTGTCGTCGCCCGGCTCGCCTTCGTACAGGCGGTTGCATTCGTCAACAATGGCAGAGGCCATCAGCTTTGCTGACATTTTATCTTCATAGATACGCTGCGCAAAATCCGCGATATTTTCGCGCTGCCAGCCAAAATTCATGCTTTTGCCAACGCCGGCATAAATTGCGCCGTCGCTCATGGCAATGAACATGTCGTGCAGACAAAGCTGTATTTTGCTCTCCAGAATCGTTTTGCCCTCAATGACGCGGCTGACAATAGGGTAGTTGTATTCCTTGCCCTCACGCAGCAAAATGACGTTCGGATTATCAAACTGAATCAGTTCTGCCACGGAATTGTTGGTCACACGGATGATGGTAAAGGTAGAATAGGCAATCTGGCGTACATTGCACACAGGCAGCGTTTTCACAATGGTGTCCACACAATCCTCAATCGGCATATCATTTGCCATCATGGTGCAGATGATTTTGCTGGTGAGTGTGGACAGTATGTTTGCCTTTACGCCGCTGCCAAGCCCGTCTGCCAAGACAAGCGTCAGCGTGCTTGCGTTATTGCCGATAATCTCAATGCGGTCGCCGCAGAGCGGTTCGCCCACATGATTGATGCTGACATAGCCGGTATCGGTCCAAAGGTTATTCATCTAAACGGAAATCCTTTCGCGGGTTTTATTGCAAAGCCATAAAAATTTGCTTGCGGTGTTTTTCATTTTGTCAAGGTGTCTTTTAACTGGGTGAGCGCAATTTTAGTTTCTGCGGTTGTCTCGCCCAGCAGCGAAGCAATCTCCTGTACGACACGCATCTGCTTTTCGATGACCGTATTGGTGATGTCCACCGTCTTGTTGCACAGCTCCGCATGCGCTGCATCCTGCTGCTGCTGCTCTGTGATATCGCGCATAATGCTGAACACAATGCGGTATTCTCCGTCGTATACGATGGTTTCATCCACATACCTATTATACTCTGCAATGTAATGTTCATACTGCTTGATGGGAACAGAACCGGTTGTCACGGCAAGATATTCCGCCGGATTCAGCAGACGCACAATAGGGGAACCCAGAATGTCGGACGGGCTTTTCAGGTTGAACAGGGAACAGGCCGCCTTGTTGATTTGCTGAACCTTTAAATCCTCGTCCATCACAAAAATAGCGTTTGGCGTATTGTTGATGACATAGCCGGAAAAAGTCTCCGCGCGCTCTTTTAAGAACGGCATGCACATGGTAAGGTCGGCCTTGCCTTGATAGACGGCGACGGCCTTTTCGCGACAGGTGTTGTAGCCGCAGCTGCCGCAGTTCAGCTCGTGCTCTGGACTTGTCTTGCCCATTTTCAGCAGAATTTCATGCAGCGCCGCCTCGCCCGGAATGGCACAGTGTGTGCCGACGTAAGGAATGTTTTTAAACAGCTCCGGTGAGAGCGGCATGGCAACCTGATAGGCTTCATCGCCGGCAAACGCCATGACCTTTACTTCACCGCTCAAGACGGATTTATGGTGGTGGCTGATGCCGGGGCCGTTGACGCAGGCACCCTCGCACGCATTCATCTCGATAAAACAATGCTTTAAATTGCCGGCTTCGACTTCCTTCATGGCGGCAATGCAGTTTTGCACGCCATCCACGGCAAGATAAGTAAAGCCCGTGCCTTCAATATCCATCGAGCGGATGATGCCGCCCGCGATGGGGAAAAAGCGCGCACGTTTTCCGTTTTCGGCGTGCGCTTTGCCCTCGGGAACAATGCCCTGTTCGCTCATCCAGCTCTCAAGCTCTTCAAAGGTGAGGGCGACATCGCACTGCTCGTACTGCTCTGTCTCCTCTTTTTTAGAGATGCACGGCCCGATGAAAACAACCTTTGCACCGGGATGCTGCTGTTTGATCAGCTGTCCGTGTGCCAGCATCGGGGAGAGGACGGGCGCTAAGCACGGAAGCACGGCGGGATGATATTTTTGAATCAGCGAATTGATGCTGTGGCAGCAGGACGAGATAAGGACATCGTATTTGCCGCTTGCAATCATTCTTTCATATTCCGTTTTGACAATCTGCGCACCGATAGCGGTTTCCTCCGCGTCGGCAAAGCCCAGCTGCATCAGACATGTCCGCATGGTGGAAAAATCCGCAAGCGGAAATTCCGCAATAAAAGACGGCGCAACAGTAGCGATTACTGTTTCACCGTCTGCAATCAGCTGCTTGACTGCCGGCACGTCATCGCGGATTTGCTTTGCGTCCTGCGGACAGTTCACAAAGCATTTTCCGCACAGAATGCACTCGTCCTGTATGATGTTGGCTTGTCCGTCTGCAAATTTAATGCTTTTGACGGGGCAGTTGCGAATGCATTTGTAACAGTTTTTACAGTTCGACCGTTTCAACTGAAGAAACTTGTTCATTCAGCTTTTCCTCCGAGAACTTTTTCGTCAAAAATCTGCTTAAAGTTTTCAGGATTAACGCCGGTGATAATTTCGTCGTCAACCTTTATTGTGACGCCGTTTGTGCATTTGCCAAGACAGAACGCCGCAGACAGATTCACCTTATCGGTCAAATCGTTCTTTTCAAGATTCTCTTTCATCAGATTGATGATGTTGTAAGAGCCTTTCAGATGGCAGGAGGAACCGACGCAAACACAGATGTTCATGGGTAAAGTCACTCATTTCTGTAAAATTTAGATTGTTAAAAAGATAACATTTCTTACTCCATTATAGTATATAATAGAGGTAAGGTCAACGTTGTTTGCAGCTTTTTTAAAATACTATTCATAAATTTAGCAAATTGCACTTGACAAGACGGTGCAAATTGGATAATATTATTAAGCACTGTTTTGCCGTGGAGAGATGGCTGAGCTGGTCTAAGGCGCACGACTGGAAATCGTGTAACGTAGAAATACGTTCTGGGGTTCGAATCCCCATCTCTCCGCCAAATCACCCGCTTGCATTGCAGGCGGGTTTTTCTTAAATTGAATACCAATGGATCGACTGTGACGGAGACAGTACGCCTTGTGCAAAAGCCAGAGCGAGCGGGGGACAGTGAAAGCCCCGTGCCGGTAGCACGCTGCGGAACATCACTCCTGAGTTGTGGGCTGAACCTTCTTGCGCAAAGCAGGGGAAATAAGCTGCACCGGCATTCCGCCGTTATCGGAAGCGCATATCCCGTCTTAGGCGGCGTATGGGGCAATGGGTGGTTATAAACGAGAGAAAGCTTTCGTCCTGTTTTGCGGGGCGAGAGCTTTTTTGCGGATCAGAGCAAAGAAAAGGAGCGACACAATGAGCATATACAAAAAAGTGGATGCCAGCTTAAATTTTGTAGACCGTGAAAAAGAAGTGGAAAAATTTTGGACGGACAACAAAATTTTTGAAAAGAGCATCGACACAAGGAAAAACGGTGAGACTTACACGTTTTACGACGGTCCGCCCACGGCGAACGGCAAGCCCCATATCGGCCATGTGGAGACGCGCGCGTTCAAGGATATGCTGCCGCGCTACCACGCCATGAAGGGCGCAATGGTGCCGCGCAAGGCGGGCTGGGATACACACGGTCTGCCTGTGGAGCTTGAGGTGGAAAAGCTGCTTGGCTTAGACGGCAAGGAGCAGATTGAGCAATACGGTCTTGAGCCTTTTATTGAAAAGTGCAAAGAGAGCGTGTGGAAGTATAAGGGCATGTGGGAGGATTTCTCCAACACCGTCGGTTTCTGGGCGGATATGGAGCATCCCTATGTCACCTATGAAAACAATTTTATCGAGTCCGAGTGGTGGGCGCTGAAGCAGGTTTGGGACAAAGGCTTGCTTTACAAGGGCTTTAAAATTGTGCCGTACTGCCCGCGGTGCGGCACGCCGCTCTCCAGCCACGAGGTGGCGCAGGGCTACAAGGATATCAAAGAACGCTCTGCCATTGCCCGTTTCAAAGCAAAGGGTGAGGACGCGTTTATACTTGCGTGGACAACAACGCCGTGGACGCTGCCGTCAAACGTTGCGCTGTGCGTGAACCCGAATGAGCAGTATAGTAAGGTGCGCATGAACGAGGACGGCACGGTGTATTATATTGCACAGGCGCTTGCCGACACTGTGCTTGGGGCGGATACCTACACGATACAGGAAAATTATACGGGCAAGGAGCTTGAATACAAGGAATACGAGCCGCTGTTCAATTTTGTACAGCCGACCGAAAAATGTTGGTACATTACCTGTGACACCTATGTCACGCTGACTGACGGAACGGGCATTGTTCACATTGCTCCGGCGTTCGGCGAGGATGACTACAAGGTTGGCATGCGCTATCGGCTGCCGTTTGTGCAGCTTGTTGACGCAAAGGGCGAGATGACAAAAGAGACAAAATGGCCGGGTGTGTTTGTCAAGGATGCAGACAAGGAAGTGCTGAAGGACTTAAAAGAGCGCGGTCTGCTGTTCAGCGCACCGGTGTTTGAGCATAGCTATCCGCACTGCTGGCGCTGTGACACGCCGCTGATTTATTATGCGCGCGAAGCGTGGTTTATCAAGATGACCGACGTAAAGGACGCGCTGATTCGCAACAACAATACCATCAACTGGGTGCCGGAAAATATCGGCAAGGGGCGCTTTGGCGACTGGCTGGAAAACGTGCAGGATTGGGGCATCAGCCGCAACCGCTATTGGGGCACGCCGCTCAATATCTGGGAGTGCGAATGCGGTCAGCAGCACGCCATCGGCAGCATCGCGGAGCTGAAAGAAATGTCCGACAACTGTCCCGCAGACATTGAGCTGCACCGTCCGTTTATCGACGCGGTCACCATCCGCTGCCCGAAATGCGGCAAACAGATGACGCGTGTGCCGGAGGTTGTGGACTGCTGGTTTGACTCCGGTGCCATGCCGTTTGCGCAGCACCATTATCCGTTCGAGAACAAAGAGCTGTTTGCCTCGCAGTTCCCGGCCGACTTTATCTGTGAAGCCGTCGACCAGACGCGCGGCTGGTTCTATTCGCTGCTGGCAATTTCAACGCTCATCTTTGACAAGGCACCGTATAAAAATGTGCTGGTTCTGGGTCATGTGCAGGATGAAAACGGTCAGAAGATGTCGAAATCCAAGGGCAACGCCGTCGACCCGTTTGAAGCGCTGTCCACCTATGGAGCGGACGCAATTCGCTGGTATTTCTATGCAAATTCCGCACCGTGGCTGCCAAACCGTTTTCACGGGAAAGCGGTGCAGGAGGGTCAGCGGAAATTCCTCGGCACGCTGTGGAACACCTATGCGTTTTTTGTGCTGTATGCCAATATCGACGGCTTTGACGCGACGCAGTATGCGCTGGAAAAAGACAAGCTGTCCGTCATGGACCGATGGCTGCTGTCTAAAATGAACTCGCTTGTCCAGACGGTGGACGACTGCCTTGCGAAAATTCAGGTGCCGGAGGCCGCGCGCGCCTTGCAGGAGTTTGTAGACGATTTAAGCAACTGGTATGTGCGCCGCAGCCGCGACCGCTTCTGGGGCAAGGACATGCCGCAGGATAAAATTAACGCCTATATGACGCTGTATACGGCACTTGTCACGGTTGCTAAGGCTGCAGCGCCGATGATTCCGTTTATGGCGGAAAGCATTTATCAAAATCTTGTGTGCAGCATTGATGCATCCGCGCCGGAGAGCGTGCATCTGTGCGATTTTCCTGTGGCAAATGAAAGCTACATTGATGCGCCGCTTGAGCGCGACATGGATTTGGTGCTGAAGATTGTTGTGCTGGGGCGTGCGGCGCGCAACGGCGCGAACCGCAAAAATCGTCAGCCGCTTGCCAAAATGTACGTCAAAGCGGATGAGACATTGTCCGGCTATTACACGGAAATTATTGCGGAGGAGCTGAACATTAAGCAAATCGAGTTCAGCGACGATGTGTCCATGTATACTGCATACAGCTTTAAGCCGCAACTGAAAACGCTCGGCCCCAAATATGGGAAGCAGCTGGGCGAAATCCGCACGGCGCTGGCAAACCTTGACGGGAGCGCTGCCAAAAAAGAATTGGATGCAAACGGCGTGCTGAAGCTGGCACTTACCGAGAGCACAATTACCGTTACACCCGATGACTTGCTGATTGAGGTGACACAGTCCGACCGCTATTACACAGTAGAGGACGGCGGGGTTGCGGTTGCCATTGACACACAGCTGACCGACGCTCTTGTGGAGGAGGGCTTCGTGCGCGAGCTTGTCTCAAAGCTGCAAACAATGCGCAAAGAAGCGGCTTTTCAAGTGGAGGATCACATCACCGTGTATGCAATGGGGAACGAGACGGTGATGGCTGTAATGCAAAGAAACCTTGCGGGCATCCAAGGCGACGTATTGGCCGACCATGTCATTTTTGACAGCGTGGATGGCTATAAAAAGGAATGGGACATCAACGGTGAAAGCGTTACACTTGGCGTGAAAAGATAAGCACAGCGCAGCAAAAAAATACAGCGGGTCGGGAGACTCGTTGTGTTTTTTGCTTTTTTGGTGCAAATAGACCTTTTTCCCTTGTAAATTTGTATGGCATATATTATAATAATATCCTATGTCGCTATGCTAAAAATTAGTAGCATGCACAAAAGAGGGAAAGTAAAGTCAAACAAAGAAGTAGAGGGGATTGTAACTGTGGTAAAACTAGAAGCTATGGCGCGTGAAGCGCTCGCGCAGGAACTGGAAACCTTGCGGCAGAGCTATGAGGCATACCGGGCAAAGCAGCTGAAGCTTGATATGTCCCGCGGAAAGCCGGCACCGGATCAGCTTGATTTGTCCATGGGACTGCTGACGGAGACGACCTACAAAGACGAGACGGGGATTGATGCCCGCAACTACGGAAATTTGGAGGGCATGCCCGAAGCGCGCCGCTTTTTCGGAGAGATGCTTGGCGCAAAGCCGGAGGAAGTGTTTGTCGGCGGAAATTCCAGTCTGAACATGATGTATTCACTGATAGACCTTGGTTGGCGCCTTGGTTTTGAGGACAGTCCGGCACCGTGGCGCGAGGATGAAAAGCCGAAGTTTTTGTGCCCGGCACCGGGCTATGACCGACATTTTCGTGTGACGGAATATTTCGGATTTGAGCTGATTACAATTCCGATGACACCGACCGGGCCGGATATGGACAAGGTTGAGGCGCTGGTGCAGGATGCGGGCGTAAAGGGCATTTGGTGTGTTCCGATGTACTCGAATCCGGACGGCTATACATACAGCGACGAGACGGTGCGCAGACTTGCAGGGATGGTTACCGCTGCACCGGATTTTAAAATTTTCTGGGACAATGCTTATTGCGTGCACCATTTGACAAACACGCCTGACCATGTGCTGAATATTCTGGAGGAGACACGCGCCGCAGGCAATGAAAAACGCGCGCTGATGTTCTGCTCGCTGAGCAAGGTTACATTTCCCGGCGCGGGCGTGGCGGCAATGGCTGCCTGTACCGATAACATTCGCTATATCTTGAAAAATATGTTCCCGATGATTATCAGCTTTGACAAGCTGAATCAGATTCGGCATGTGGCATTTTTAAAGGATCAGCAAGGCTTGGCGGAGCATATGAAAAAGCACCGTGCGCTTGTAGAACCGAAATTCGCGGCGGTGCTGCGCATTTTTGCCGAGGAGCTGGGCGAGGACAACGCGCACTGGACAAAGCCGAACGGCGGCTATTTTATCAGTCTTTATCTGCCGGACGGCTGTGCAAAGCGCACCGTTCAGCTCTGCAAGGAGGCCGGCGTTGTCCTGACCGGTGCGGGCGCTGCCTATCCGTATGGAGTGGACCCGGCCGACAGCAATATCCGCATTGCTCCCACCTTTCCGCCGCTGACAGAGCTTGAAACGGCATCGCATCTGCTGTGTGTGTGCGCAAAGATGGCAATTGCCGAAAAGCTGCTGGCGGACTAAATTTTGAAATTAGACCGGGTACGCTTTGGTGCATTCGGTGTAATGGAGCGTCAAATGGCGCACGAAAATATACCGACGCGGCTTTGCTACGGCAGACCGCACGGGATTCCGGAGGAATACCAATGAAAACAAAAGGGAAACCTTGGCAGTTCTTTCTTGTTGCACTGCTCATCGTTGTGTTCTCGTTCACGGCATTTTATGGCGTGAGCACACAATACGGTGACACAGTAAAGACATGGATTAAAGGGGCTGCCGACATCCGTTTCGGAATTGATATCCGCGGCGGTGTGGAAGTAACATTTATGCCGGCGGGCGGGGTACGGGCAACGCCGGAGCAGATGTCTGCGGCCGAATCGGTCATTCAGCAGCGTCTGCTCAACCTGAATATCACGGATAGCGAAGTGTATCGCGATGACGGAAAAAATCGTATCATCGTGCGCTTTCCATGGAAAGAGGGAGAGAAAGAGTTCAACCCCGAAAAGGCCATTGAGGAAATCGGTGCAACCGCCGTGCTCACCTTCCGCGAGGGAAATGAGACGGATGCCGACGGCAAGCCCGCCGGTGTGACAGCGGAAAATATTATTTTGAAGGGCACCGATGTCAAGAGCGCAACTGCTCAGAGGGACGGCAGTCAAGGCAGCCGCACTTACGGACAGTATTATGTCGCACTGGAGCTGGCAGAGAGCGGCAAGGCGAAGTTTTCCGAGGCGACGACACGTCTGGCCGGTCAGCCGAACGGTGTCATTTCCATCTGGATGGATGAGACGATGATTTCTTATCCGACTGTGCAAAGTGCCATTACGGGTGGCAGCGCAATGATTACGCTGAATGGCTCCGATGACGCAACGCGCGACAAAGCCATTACGCTTGCCAATCAGATTAACTCCGGCTCACTGCCGTTTGCGCTGAATGCAGAGAGCTACAGCACCATCAGCCCAAGCCTTGGCGCCAACTCGCTGAACGCCATGCTTTTGGCGGGTGTCATTGCATTCCTGCTTGTGGCGGTGTACATGGTGTTTAACTACCGCTTGCCCGGTGCGGTTGCGGTGATTGCACTGCTGGGTCAGGTGGCAATGACCTTGGCGTTTGTCTCGGGATATTTTCCGGTGATGAACAGCTTTACGCTGACCTTGCCCGGTATCGCAGGTGTCATTCTTGCCATCGGCATGGGTGTTGATGCAAACGTCATTACGGGCGAGCGCATCAAAGAGGAGGTTCGTGCCGGCAAGAGCATTGACGGTGCGATCCGTGCGGGCTTTGACCGCGGCCTGTCACCGATTATTGACGGCAACGTGACAGTCATTATCGTGGCGGTAATTTTGATGGGTGTATTTGGCCCGACTACCGGTGTGTTCGGTCAGCTGCTGACATGGCTTGGCTTTGGCGCAGCGACCTCCGGTACCATTTATTCCTTCGGCTACACCTTACTGGTAGGTGTTTTGATGAACTTCCTGTTCGGCGTGATTTCTACACGCATCATGCTGAAGGGCATTTCAAAAATCAAGATTTTACGGAATCCTGTTTTCTACGGAGGGATAAAGAATGAAAAAACAGTATGACATCGTAGGGAACCGCAAAAAATTCTTTATCTTTTCCGGCGTGCTGATTCTTGCCATCTGTGCATTCTCGCTTATTTTTGGCGTGCAGATGGACATTCAGTTTAAAGGCGGCGCAATGCTGACTTACAGTTACACGGGAACAATTGACGAAAAGACGATTGCAGATGAGGCAAAAGCTGCGTTTTCCGGCAATGTCTCCACGCAGACGGGCAGTGACATTGCTACGCACACACAAACCATCACAATTACTTTGCCCGGCACTGAAACCGTGAACACGGCAGAGGTAGAGGCGTTTGGCGCAAAGCTTTCCGCTGAGTACGGTGCAAATCATTTCAGCCAACTGTCCATGAACAATGTCAACCCCACCATGGGCAAGGAGTTTTTTGCCAAGTGCGTGTTTGCCGTTGTGCTGGCATCCTTACTCATTCTGGGCTATATCGCCATTCGTTTTCGCAAAATTGGCGGCTGGCCGGCAGGCAGTATGGCAGTTGTCGCATTGGTGCACGACTTAATTGTTATTTTTGGCGTGTTTGTAATCGCGCGTATCCCGCTGAACAGCAACTTTATTGCTGCGGCGCTGACCATTCTCGGCTATTCCATCAACGACACTGTTGTTATTTATGACCGTGTTCGAGAAAACCGTCAGTTGTACGGGAACTCGATGGATTTCGGAACACTGGTCAATCTCAGCATCAACCAGAGCTTGCGCCGCTCGATTAACACGACAGTCTCCACAATATTAGCGCTGGGCACAGTTTGTGTTGTATCGGGAATTTACGGTCTTAGCAGCATTTTCACGTTTGCCTTCCCGCTTATTATCGGTATGATATCCGGTGTGTACAGCACGGTATTCATTGCAGGTCCGCTGTGGGTGGAGTGGGAAAACTTTAAAGTAAGACGTCTCCAAAAGGGCGCGCCCAAAAAGAAAAAAGCATAAATTTGTATTAAAGCGACGGTATGTGAGAGCATGCCGCCGCTTTTTTTAACGCCGAGACCGCGCTTAATTAGGAGGTGTGCGTCAATTGTTTTTCAATCTTGAGCAAAAAATGCGGTGCCAATCTCGCAGTGTAATTTCACATGGCACTTGTGCATCGTCTATGACCGGCACATAGAATTGCCCCGTGAGGGGATCTATCGCAGTTTCACAAACGGTAAAAAGCATTCATGCATAGAAAGCTGCTATTGCGTCGTGCTTTCGGGGATGTCTGCGCCGCTTGCAAATTGCAGGAAAATATGCCATAATATAACAAAAGTAATTTAAGGGCGGCAGGGGGAATAACAGTTGCAGATCGGCGTGTCTACATCCTGCTTTTATCCTATGGAGACAATGCAAGCGCTGTCGGTGCTGCAACAGGCCAATATCGGGACGGCAGAAATTTTTTTAAACACCTTTTCGGAGCTTTCCTCCGAGTATCTTGAAAAAATGCGCGGTCAGATAAAACAAGGTTCCACGCGGATTTGTTCGCTGCATCCGTTCACGTCGGGCATGGAGACGTTTTTTTTTGCTTCGATGTATCCTCAGCGCTTGGAGGACGGGTTAAAGCTTTATCGGCAGTATTTTTCCCTTTGCAGAGAATTTTCCATTCCGCGCGTTGTGTTTCACGGTGATTATGTGCAAACACCTTATTCGTTTGCAAAGCACTGCGAAAACTTTGCGCGCCTGCGTGATACTGCGCGGGAATACGGCGTAGAGCTGTGTCAGGAAAATGTTGTGCGCTGCAAATGCGGCACACCGAAATACATCCGGAAAATGCGAGAAATTCTGCAGGACGACGTGCATTTTGTACTGGATGTAAAGCAGCTGCGGCGCTCCGGCGTGCAGCTTTCGGAAATGCTGGACGCGATGGGCGGCACTGTCGATCATGTACACCTCAGCGATGAAACGCCGCTGTGTGATTGTGCCGTGCCCGGCACGGGCACCTTTGATTTTTCAGCGCTGTTTGACGCTTTGCTGCGGCAGGGCTTTACCGGTGACATGGTTGTGGAATTATATCGCGGCGATTTTACGGACGTGGAACAATTGCAAAATGCCGCGCGGCATTTGCAGAATTTGTATGAAATGCGGCAAAACGCAGCCGCCAGTACATGAAAAGGAGCACAAAATTATGAAATGTCCGTATTGCGGTGAAATTGAGTCAAAAGTAATTGATTCGCGTCCGGCAGACGATGGGGAGCGCATTCGCCGCCGCAGAGAATGTCTGAGCTGCGGCAAGCGCTTTACAACGTATGAGGTCGTTGAGACGGTTCCGCTCATGGTAATTAAAAAAGATAAATCACGCGAGGCGTTTGACAGGCAAAAGCTGCTCAACGGACTGGTGCGCGCGTGTGAAAAGCGACCGGTTACTTACCAGCAGCTTGAAACGGCTGTTGATAATATTGAACAGGCTCTGCTGAATACCTACGATCGCGAGATTACGTCCATGCATATCGGCGAGCTTGCCATGCAGGAGTTAAAGCAAATTGACGAGGTGGCATATGTGCGCTTTGCCTCTGTCTATCGTCAGTTTGGCGATGTCAATACGTTTATGGATGAGTTGAAAGAGCTGCTGAACAAGCGCACATCTTCAAACAATGCTGATAAATAGGTGCTCCAGCATCCGCGCCTGTTCGACAGCTTTGTCAATTTCGCTGCATAAATCCGGCAGGTTTTCCGCGCAGAGATAAGCGTCTAATCCGTGTAGATTTACGCCCAGCGCAGCCACGTTTTCCCGCTTTAAAAATAATTCCAGCGCGTGCTGACGGCCTTTAAAATACAGCAGCGCTTCGCGAAGCTGCCTTTTTGCGTCCGCATGGTTCCCCGTGCAGGCGGATGTCTTGACCGTGTACAGCTGCGTGCATATTTCATCTATTATATGGTGTACCAAACGATGGCTGCAATAGGACAAAGCCAAGACAAGAACAAGAATCCACGCCGCAGCTTTGATTCTGCGCATATGCCGCACCTCCTGTTTTATAGTGCAAGAGCCGCTGAAGGGTAAGACTTCAGCGGCCTTCTTTTTTTATGAGAGTGATCTCCTTGACATCGTTGCACAGAAGCAGAAAAATATCTGCCGGGGAACAGCCGCGGGTTTGACATTCGCTTTGCACAAAGCTTTCCGTAACGCCGCAATATTGTAGATTTTGCCGGCATAGGGTGCCGTCAATGACAAGCGGAAGTGAGGGTCGCTTTGCCTTTGGCGGTGGAATTTGAAATGCGTGATTGTTGGGAATGTCGTGCGCGAATTTTTTGCGCACGCTGATGCTTCCGTTTGTTTCCACAAGGGCAAAATCGACCTCGCTCAATTCAAAAATATCTTTTTCGCGCAGCGCCTCCAACAAATCGTCTACGGTAAAGCGTAAGTCAAGCAGCATCTGCTGGTCGAGCACGCCGTTGCAAATAATGACACGCGGACTGCCGGAGACAAGCGTGGCGGCCTTGCGCGATTTGACACAGAGTGCCGACAGTAAAATTTCAAGCGCGACAATAATAAATACCGGTACAATACTGCCCATGAGCGGAAGCTCCGGCGATTCGATGGAAATGGAGGCGAGATTTGAAATGAGTATGGTAGATACAAGCTCTGAGGGCTGTAATTCACCCAGTTGCTTTTTGCCCATCAGCCGCATGGCAAAAACAATCAGCACATAGATGAGCAGGGTGCGAAATAAAATCAGCAGCATAATAGTTCTCTCTCCGTTTCCGCCGCAAAGCGTGTGACTAAATTAAAATGCCGGCGGCATACTAAGGGGCGGAGGGGATGCCGCGTGCCGATGCCTTTACAAGAAAAACTGACAGACAGCAAAAAACTGCTGCAAGACTATTTTGGCGATACGGTGGATTTTTATACAAAGGATATCAAGTTGTGCGGTATTTCGTGCTGCATCTGTATTTTCGAGGGTCTTTCGAGCCTTGAAAAGCTGTGGATTATGATGCTGGACGGATTGAGCAAGGAGACTGCACCGCCCGCAGATGCAGACGGGCTGTTTCAATATTTGATGAACGACACGGCAATTCCGCTTGAAACGCAGAGCGTAAACAGCGTGGAAAGCGTCTGCACACGCCTGACAAGCGGCGCGGGGGTTGTGCTGATTGACGGCAGCGCAAGAGCCGTGGCAATTGCCACGCAAAGTCTGCAATTTCGCTCCGTGCAGGAGGCGGGCAGCGAAGGAAACCTGCGCGGCAGCAAGGAGGGCTTTACGGAGCCGCTGCGTGTCAATATCAGCCTTGTGCGCCGTTTGATTCGCACGGGCGATTTGCGCGTGGAGATGCGCCGCATCGGGGAAAAAACGCAGACGGAGATGGCTGTGCTGTACAGCGCGAGCCTTGTGCCAAAAAAAATTCTTGCGGAGCTGTATGCGCGCCTTGAAAAAGCGAGACTTCCGTTTGTGTTTGATACGGGATATCTGGCCGCCTTTCTGCGCGAGGGAAGCTTTGGGGCGTTTCAAGCGGTTGGCTACACGGAACGACCCGATACTGCGGCAGCAAAAATTTGTGAGGGTAAAATAGTCATTCTGGTGAACGGAAGTCCGTTTGCTATGATTGTACCGCACTTTTTCAGCGAAAACTTTCAGAGCATGGATGACTATACCGAAAAAGCATATTTTGCCTCGTTTGTACGTCTCTTAAAATATACGGCGTTCTTTATTGCCGTCATGCTGCCGGGCGTATTTGTCGCCATTGTGAATTTTACGCCGGAGCTGCTTCCGCAGCAGCTTTTGTACCGCATTGCGGCGGCAGAGCAGGCAACGCCGCTCCCGCTGTTTTTAGAAGCGCTTTTTGTGAATTTTTTGCTTGAGCTTGTGCGGGAAGCAGGTCTGCGCATGCCAAAGCCCATTGGTCAGTCGGTCAGCCTTGTTGCTGCGCTGATTGTAGGGGATGCGGCCATCAGCGCGGGACTTGTGGGAACCCCCACCGTTATCGTCATTGCGCTGACCGCGATCTGCGGCTATGTGGTGCCGTCGCTGTATGAGCCTGTCACGGGGCTGCGTGTTGCTTTTATTTTGGCGGGAGGGATTTTGGGGCCGCTTGGGATTGTAGTGCTTGCATTCTGGATGCTTCTCAATGCCTGCAGTATGCAGGTGATGGGCTTGCCGTACACGGAGCCTTTTGCACCGGCGAGCAGCGCCGCGCTTCGGGACGGCCTGATTCGTGCCGGCTGGAAACGGCTGATGCATTCGCATTACAGTGTTTGGAAACATACAAAGGGGGAGAGGGCAAATGAAAGCGAAAAGCCTTGACACTGACCGGAGGTGGCCTCTTTATGCTGCGGCGCTTGTCTGTGATGCGTTCATCATGCAATTTGGTCAGACGGAAAGATTTTCCGCTTGGGAGACGACGTGGGCGGTGCTGCTGGATACTGCGCTGTTGTGCGGTCTAGTTGTCTTGCTGTGGAGCAATGCAACCGCCGAAAGAGCGGGAAGATTATGGTACGGCGTGTCAGGAGCGGCGCTGTTGCTTTCATCTGCCTGCATTTTTTTGGATATGGAGCAATTTTATCGCTTTTGCATTGATACACCGCTGCCGGAAGCAATTACGCTGGCGGTGCTTTTGCTGGTCGCCTTTTATGCGTGCGACTGCGGATGGTCTGCGCTTTCGCGGGCAACGGGGCTGCTGCTGTGGCTGCTGGCGGCATCGGCTGTTTTGTTATGGATTGCAAATTTGGACAAGCTGCAAGTGACGAACCTACAGCCCGCAGAGCCGAAAGCCGGAAATCTGCTGCGCGCGTGCGTGGTGTATTTTCGCTTTCCATCGGCACTGCTGCTGTTTGGGGTTCTGCCTTCCAAACAGGAAGGTGCGCTTCCCGTGAAAAAAATGACGTGGGGGCTGATCGGCCTTGCGGTCGTACAAATCAGCGGTGCAATTTTGTCGGAACTGGTGCTGGGCACCGGTGCGCAGCAATATTCGCAGACGATGTATACGCTGGCGCGGTTGGGCGGGCTTTCTGTATTTCACCGACTTGACGCAATTCATCTGTGCGTCTGGCTGCTTGCAATGCTGATGAAATGTACTATCCTGCTGTGCGCGGCGGCACAGGCGCTCTATGCTCTCAAGCCGGCGCTGTCTGCAGGCAAGCGGCGCGGGATTCTGTTCGTGCTGCTTTTCATCGCCATTGTGGCTGCCGCCGCAATGCACTCTGCTGTGCGGCAAGCGGCAGTGACAAGCTTGTCGGCGCTGGCTGCGTGCGTACTCAGTGTACAGGGGAGGACGATATGGGTAAAAAAAGAGCTGTGATCCTTTTGGCACAGTGCATGATCCTAAGTCTTGCTTTTTGCGGGTGCAGTACGTTTGTACCCCTCAGTGAGCGCGCGATTGTAAAAGGAATCTATCTGGATGAGTCGAACGGGATGGTGCAGTCGGCTCTGGTTGTTTACACCTGCGCGCCCAGTGCCAATACGGCAGAGGCACGGAGCGAGGCACGCATTTATACCGGTGAGGGTGCCACCATCGAGCAGGCACTGAAGGCGGCAGAAAAAAAGCAAAATAAAAAACCGTTTTATGCACAAAATCGTCTTTTGCTGCTTGGCCCGCACACCTTTGACAGCGCGTCAGACTATCTTTTGTACTTTGGTGCGGAGGAAGTATCGCGCGCCAATTTATCTGTGTTTTTGACGGATACAACACGGGAGGAATTTTCGCAGTTGGAAGAAAAGGTGTCGGTTGTGGTGGAGGAAAGCGAACGATTGATGCAAAAAAGCAAAGGGAAGGGCAGTAAGGTATGCGGTGTTCACGAGATTCGCTATGATGAAAACGAGCACTTTTATGGTTATCTTCCCATTCTGCAAATACACGCGAATGAATTTACGGGCGTGGAGGAGCTGATGCTGTATGACAGCGGAACGCCGCTGTGTACGCTGCGTGATCTTGCCATGCAGCTGACCTTGCTGCTTTCGGGGAAAGCACAAAGCCTTGAAACAACCCAGTCAATTGAAAAAACACAGACGACGCTGCGCACGCAGCAATTGTTTTTGCAGCGTGAAATCGACGACAACGGTATGCTTTTCATTCAGCTTTGCGGCAAGACAGAAAGTCTGACGCAAAACGGACGAGCACTGCAAGGGGACAGCGCCCGACAGGCGCTGCAGCGGTACAATGCGCTGATAGACGAAGCGGCACAGCAATTGATTCACTTGACGACACAGCGCGGAAATGACGTGTTTGCGTGCGGCTGGTGGGCGGAGGGTGCTTTGAAGGAGGTGCGCATTCAGAGCCGTATTCGAATGGCGTGAAATAAAAAACAGGCGACACGCGTTTTATAAACAGCAATAAAATTGATAAATTGAAAAGGCACAGAAAACAGAGGGATTGTCAATATCGCAATGTGATTTCACATTGCACCCATGCATCGTCTATGACCGGCACATAGAATCGCCCTGCACGGGGATGGATCGCAGTTTCGCAAGCTGTAAAAAGCATCAAGGTCTAGAAAAACCGCTATAGACGGATCATGCTGCTCGTCTTTGCGGTGACAAGGCTGTATGGATGGCTTGTCAGACAGAATATTCCTGTAAGCTTTGCGCATTTTTTTAAGTTCATGAACTGTTAAATGGCATAAAAAGTGGAAAAGACCGTCAATCCTATGGTATAATTAGGAAACAGCTGCTTGCAATTTAATTTTCTGCATATTTTACGATATTTACCACAATTTTTCAATGAAAGAAAAAGCCCTCCCATACGGTAATTTCTTGTGCAAAGGACGGATAGGCATAATGCTTTTTACAACATTAGAATTTGGCCTGTTTTTGGCGGTATGCGTTTTGGCGTATTATTTGCTTCCCAAGCGTTTTCAATGGCTGCTGCTTTTAGGATTCAGCCTTGTTTTTTACGCAATGCTTGGAAAAAAATATATTGCGTTTGTCCTTTTTTCGGGCATCACCACATGGATGGCTGCGCAGTGGATGGGCGCACAGTACGCCGCGCAGCAGGCCGCGCTTGCAGCCAATCCCGCATTGGATCGCGCTGCAAAAAAAGAGCTGCAAAAGAAGTACAAGAGCCGGTCTCGCATTGTTTTGCTGCTGTTTTTGGCAGCGAATCTCGGCTTGCTTTTTTGTTTTAAATTTTATAATATGGCAGCAGAACAGCTTGCCTTTTTGCCGCAGATGCGCCTGCTGATGCCTGTCGGCATTTCTTTTTATACCTTGCAGGTGCTGGGATATGTCATTGATGTGTATCACCGCAAGGTAAAGCCAGAAAAAAGTCTTTTAAAAACGCTGCTGTTCACGATGTTTTTTCCGCAAATCATTGAGGGACCTATCAGTCGGTTTGACCAGCTTGCGCCGCAGCTGTGCGCAGAGCATGCCTTTGATTATGACCGGTTCGTGCTGGGCTTGGAACGTATGCTTTGGGGATATTTTAAAAAGCTGGTGATTGCAGACAGGCTGAATATTATTGTGACATCTATTTTTGAAGCGTATGGGCGCTACGAGGGATTTGAGATTGCAATCGGCGCGGCACTTTACACCATTCAACTGTATGCGGATTTTTCCGGCGGCATTGATATCGCCTGTGGCGTGGGGGAACTGTTTGGCATTTCCTATGCGGAAAATTTCAAACGCCCTTTTTTCAGCAAAAGCATCTCGGAGTTTTGGCGGCGCTGGCACATTACGCTTGGCACATGGCTGCGCGACTATGTGTTCTATCCGCTGACACTCAGCAAGCCGATGGCAAAGCTTGGGAAATGGTCTGCAAAGCATTTTGGGAAAACCGCCGGAAAATGGCTGCCGGCCTGCCTCTCTCTCCTGGCACTTTGGATGTGCAATGGGCTGTGGCACGGTGAGGGAATGCAGTACATAGCGTTTGGACTGTATCACGGCTGTCTTGTCATTTTGGGAATGGCGGCGGCTCCGCTCTTTGACCGCGTCAGCGGTTTGCTGCACGTAAACCGGCAAAGTCAATGCTTTAAAATCATTCAGATTCTTCGCACCTTTTTCCTTGTGTGCTTCGGAGAAATGATTTTTCGCAGCACAAGTCTCACCATGGCAAAGGATTTAACCGTGCGGCTGTTTTCAAAATGGAATCCATGGGTGCTGTTTGGTCCGTTTATTCAAAATCTTGGCCTTGACACAAAAGAACTTGCCGTTGCGGCTATCGCAATGCTTGTGCTGCTTTGTGTAAGTCTTGCAAGCCGCAAGGGCAGCGTGCGCGACTGGATCAACCGGCAGGAGCTTCCCATTCGCTGGTTTATTCTGCTTGGCGGCATTGTGTCCGTTGTGCTGTTTGGCGTATATGGACCGGGATATGACCCGACACCGTTTATCTATTTTAAATTTTAACGGAGGAACAGAGGAATGACAAAAAGACAAGGGGTTCGTTTTGCCGCATTTGCTCTGCTGTGCGTACTTACGCTATCATGGCTCAGCTATTTTTTGCGGGAACGTGACACGCTGCTTGCCGGTTTTTATTCCGAACCCGAAAACACTGTGGATGTTCTTCTGGTAGGCTCCAGTCATGCAAATTGTACTTTTATACCGGGGGTACTGTGGAAAGAATATGGAATTTCTTCCCATAATGTGTATTCTTGGGATCAGACCATGTGGATTTCATATTATTATATCAAAGAAGCCTTGCGCACACAAAATCCAAGTGCCGTAGTGCTTGATCTTTATGGGATGATGTACGGCAATACGGCGGAAACACCTACCTATGTGGATGATTCCAACTATAAAAATGCGTTTAAACTGGATGCTTCCTTAAACTCTCTTGCGATGACGCAAACTGTGGCAACTTGTGGAGAGGACAGAAGAAACCCGGTTGATTTTCTGCCGCTGGTTCGTTATCATACGCGCTGGAAGTTCATTGATGAAAACTTTTTTCTGTACGATGCACACAAGCAGAAAAGCTATTTAAAGGGATACCTGCCGCGTATAGCAACGCAGTCGTGTCATGTGCCTGCACCCGCTGAGGGCTTGACACCGCAGGAGCCGTATCCGACCGCTGTGAAGTGGCTTGATAAGATTGTAAAGCTGTGCAGAAACAAGGGCTTACAGCTTGTTTTTACAATGACACCGTACCAATATACAGAGAAGGAGCAGCCTATCTTTGCGTGGCTGGCGGAATATGCAAAAGAAAACGGCATCCCATTTTTGAATTATTGCGATGTGCGCGGAAAGCAAATCGGGTTTGACTTTACAACGCAGATGTACAATGCGGGACATGTAAACCCCGCCGGGGGCTTGGTTGTCACGCGCGATCTTGGAAAATTTTTGAAGGCTTCCTGCAAATTGCAGCCGCCGGAGGAAAATCCTGCCCGTGACGAACACGACCATGCGGCAGAGAGCTTTTATCGCATGATGTGGGTGGTGGATCATGCGCCCAAGGAGTCGGCGCAATTTGTGTCCTGGCTTGCGCAGCAAAGCAAGGATTACACCATTATGATTACGGCAAATTCAAAGCTGACGGGGCTGCCGGATGCCTTTAAAAATGCCTGCAGAGGGCTTGGGCTGACACAGATAGAAGCGGTATTTCATACGCCGGATACAAGCTATCTTGCCGTGCTGGATGACGGCAAGGTATACGAGGAAGCAGGGGATGAGCTGCTGCAAAAAGCAGTTGCTTGCGGTGACTGGGAATTTGAGCTGAAAAGCAACGGAGGCGCGACAAATGCGTCGGATATTTATCAGAACGGAGAATCAAAATTTCCGGCTCAGAACGGACTTCGCATTTTGCTGTACGATAAAATTATGAAAATGCCGACCATCGGCGCTACCTATGATGCAGATACAAAAAAATTCACCATGATTCATTTTGAAATACCGCAGGTTTGATGCGAAAAGTGAGGAACAAAATGCAAATAAGCGTACTGGAATATTTGGAGCGCTCCGCTGAGCGCCTACCGCAAAAAGCGGCCTTTGCCGACGAAAGCAATACGCTGAGCTTTGCCCGGTTGCTGCATTGTGCCCGCGCTGTTGGCACGGTGCTGATCCGGCAAGGGGCAAAAACGCGCACACCCATTGCCGTGCTGACGGAAAAAAGCGCGCTTACGGTTGCGGGCTTTCTTGGCGCTGTTTATGCGGGCTGCTTTTATGTTCCGCTTGATGTGAAGCATCCGAGTGCGCGGCTGGAGACGATTTTACAGGTGCTGCAACCGGACATACTGCTTGTGGACGAGGAAAACCGTGCGCTGGCGGAGGCGCTTTCCTTCGAGGGCACGATTGTTTTCTTGGAGCAAGCAGCGCAGGACACACCGGACGGCGTGCTGCTGTGCGCTGTACGCGAACAGGCAACAGACCTTGACCCGCTGTATGCAAACTTTACAAGCGGCAGCACGGGTGTGCCAAAGGGCGTGGTGGTCGGACATCGCTCGGTGATTGATTTTATCGACCAATTTACCGCAATCTTTTCTATTACGCAGGCAGATGTGCTGGGCAATCAGGCACCGTTCGATTTTGATGTGTCCGTCAAGGATATTTACAGCGGACTTGCAACGGGGGCAACGGTACAGCTTATTCCGCGCGCCTATTTCAGTCAGCCGGTAAAGCTGATGGATTATCTTTGCGAGCGCAAACCGTCAACGCTGATTTGGGCGGTCAGCGCGCTGTGCTTTGTCACAACAATGCAGGGGCTTGCGTACAAAACGCCTCAAAGTGTGCGGCAGATTATTTTCAGCGGAGAGGTCATGCCCATAAAGCATCTGAACCTTTGGCGCGAATTTTTACCGGATGCGCGGTATGTCAATGTGTACGGTCCAACGGAGATTACGTGCAATTGCTTTTATTATATTCTTGACAGGGCATTTTCACAGGGGGAGACGCTGCCGCTGGGCAGGCCGTTTCCCAATGAGAAGATACTGTTGCTGGATGAACAGAACAGGCCGGTGACGGAGCCTGGCATTTTAGGCGAAATCTGTGTGTGCGGGACGGCATTGGCACTTGGTTATTATAATGATTTTGAACGAACACAGGCAAGCTTTGTGCAAAATCCGCTGAACAAGGCATATCCGGAGCGCATGTATCGCACCGGCGATCTTGCGCGCTATCAAGAGGATGGAAGCCTTGTATATGCGTCGCGCAAGGATTTTCAAATTAAGCATATGGGGCACCGCATCGAATTGGGCGAGATAGAAACGGTGCTGCAGACGCAGGCAGGGGTAAACCGCGCCTGCTGCATTTATTGGCCGGAAAAAAAGCGGCTGCTTGCGTTTTATGACGGAGTGGGTGAAAAATCAGCGCTTTTGACAGCGCTGCAAGCAGTGCTTCCCCCGTTTATGCAGCCCAATGCCATGGTGCATCAGGACGTTCTGCCCATGACAAAAAACGGAAAAATTGACCGTCAAAAGCTTTTGGCGGATTATCAAAGCACACGGGAGAGGGGGCGCACACGATGACGGAGGCTGTCTTGCGGTCAATTGCTGCGCAGTACGGAACGCCGTGCTTTGTCTTTGACACCGACGTGCTTTCCCTGCATATGGCGCAGGTACAGGAGATTCTGGGTTCAAACGTTCATCTGTGCTATTCCATCAAGGCAAATCCGTTTTTGATACGGGAAATGCTGCGCCATGTAGAATGGCTTGAGGTGTGCAGTCCGGGCGAATTACACATCTGCGAGGAGCTTGGCATTTCCCGTCAGCGCATTTTGTTTTCCGGCGTAAGCAAAACGCCGCAGGATATCGAACAGGCGCTGGCGGACGATGTGGGGCTGTACACGGCGGAGAGCTTGCGCCAGGTGGAACTGCTGCAAAGCGCGGCAAGCGCCCAAAAGCGCGTGATTCCGGTGCTGCTGCGCGTGGCGCATCAAAGTCAGTTCGGCATGGACGAGCAGGTGCTGGCGGATATTGTCCGGTGCAGTGCCGATTATCCGGCTCTGCACTTTGTCGGGATTCACTTTTTTACGGGAACGCAAAAAAAGCGTGTGCAGGAAATTGAGCGTGAGCTGACATGGCTGGAAACGCTTTGCGCGCGTCTTCGGCAGGAGTGCGGCTTTTCATGCGAGCGCATAGAATACGGTCCGGGTCTTTCCGTGCCATATTTTGAGGACGATAATTTCGAGACGCGGTATGATATGCTGAAAGAGATTGCACCGCATCTGCGGCGATTGTCGGATCAGTTTCAGCTCACCGTGGAAATGGGACGTTTTTTTACAGCGCAATGCGGTTCGTACCTCACGACCGTGACCGACTGCAAGCAAAACGGTGATACCTCGTATGCGCTTGTCGACGGCGGCATCCATCACGTCAATTATTACGGGCAGATGATGGGGATGAAGGTGCCGATGATCCGGCATTTCCACGCTTTTGAACGCGCGCCGATCCTACAGGAGGCACAGACGAGGGACTGGACACTGTGCGGCAGCCTTTGTACAACAGCTGATATTCTTGTGCGCAAGGTGCACATGGAGGGGCTTGCCACAGGTGATATTCTTGTGTTTGAAAACCTTGGCGCGTACAGCGTAACCGAAGGGCTGCTGCTTTTTTTAAGCCGTGCAATGCCGCGCATTTTGCTTTACAGCGAGGCGCAGGGAAGTTTACTTCAGCGCGAAGCAATCGAGAGTTATCGTTTGAATACAATTTTAAAAGGAGAATTTTAACATGGAAGCAATCATCGAAATTTTACAAGAAGTCAAGGATGGCATTGACTACGAAACCTGTACAACACTGATTGATGATGGGCTGTTCAGCTCTTTTGATATCATCCAGACAATCAATCTGCTGAATGATGAATACGATATTTCCATTCCCGCAACGGAAATTATCCCGGAAAACTTCAACAGCGCCGCCGGACTTTTAAAAATGGTGCAGCGCATTGAGAACGAGGCATTTTGAGCTGTCAGCAATATGCTTTTTAAAAAATAGATGCGCAAGGGATTTTATTGTCTGCCTAAGCGGGCGGGCTGCTCTGCCTTGTAAGGCGGAAATTATTTTCGCAACCTTTTGACTGATTCTCAAGGAACGATCGCATGAATGTGAATCGACACAAAGCAACCGCAAAAAAGCTGCCGCACCGTATTTCTAGGACGGTGCGGCAGCTTTTTACATTGATTGATGTCTTGCGTTTAATCGCGGTTTCATTCATGCTGATAGTGGGAATGTTCCTTAGGGTGCGTGATTATTTTGCCTTATATTCCCGCTGGGCGCGCTGATATACATTCATCACGGCGGCGACAAACTCTTTGCAACCGTATCGCGTGGCGCATGCAGTGACCGTAGCGCGGCGCGTGACGCGCTGCGCGGAGGATAGGGCGCATTCCTCGCGCAGGAGTGCAGCCATTTCCTCGGCAGTGGTGTAGGTTGCGCCATTTTCACCGACGATGATCTGGTTTTTGTTGTATAAGTCATAGCGCTGAATAATATACAGGCCGCTTGCCATCGCTTCCAGCATGGAGATGGAGTTGATTTCCGACAGCGATGCGGTGGTGAATAAATCGCAGGCGTGATAATAGGGCGGCAGGGCGGCGTGTTCAATACGACCCAGCAGCTTTATCTGCTTTTGCATCCCCAGGGTTAAAATCTGGCGGCTTAAATTTTCGCGCTCAGGTCCGTCGCCAATAATAAACAGCTTATAGCGCAAATCATCTTTAAAATAGCGCGCGAGAAAATCAATCTGCACATCAATGCTTTTTTCTTTGCCAAGCCGACCCACAAAGCACATGGCGACATCGCCGTCATGAATCTCAAGCGTTTCGCGGATGTCAGCGACCTCCTTGGCGGAGACGTTCTGCGGCAGAAAATCAGATAAATCAACCGTGTTGGGCACGATGTTAATATGGCGCTCTACGCCGCAGCGCCGCAAAAATTCCACAACCTTCAGCGACGGCCCGATTACCTCCGTCGCGTGATTGGCCGTTTTCCGAAAGTATAAATGTGCGGCCGGCTTAACCATGTTCTGGAACTTTTCCGGCGCAACATAGAACAAATAATCGTCATACATCGTGTGCAGGGTATAAACGATGGGCTTTTTCAGCTTGCGCGCGGCAAACTGGGCAAAAATACCCATGCTGAATTCTGTGTGGATATGAAGAATGTCCGGGTTAAATTCTTTGATGATTTTGAGCCGCTGCACATTCAGCGGATTGGAAAAGCCATAGCCGTAGATGCGCTTCAGCGGGATGCCGGGACAGTACAGCACGCCGTCCTTGACATAGTGATGTGTGGCTTTGGGGTTGGAGGTGACAATCAGCACCTCGTGACCCTCTGCTTCCAGAGCGTCCTTCAGCGTTTTGATATGCGTGACAATGCCGCTGATAAACGGAAAATAGGTTTCCGTAAAAATAGCTATTTTCATATGCAATTCTCCTTCTTACACGTGCGTTTGCACCGCCGGTGACGGCGGCAGGGGAAAGCCTTGATGCGATGCGACATCTTACGCTTTGGCACATATACCATATAACGATATTAGTATACCAAATTTTTCAAAAGAAAGAAAGTATTTAAAGTCACGCAAAATACATAAATGAAAATTGCACTCTGCTCGCAAATACTATATAATAACAATATATGGATTCAACAGATACAGAAAGGGTGTTTTTATGGCACAGTTTAGTGTTTCCCTTGATAAAATTGTAAAACAGCTCAATCTCGAAATCGTGTACACACCGTGTGAATTGAAGGACATTCAAATCGTCACGGCCGATGTGAACAGACCCGGTTTGCTGCTGACGGGATATGACGAATTTTTTGACCCGACCCGTGTGCAAATTCTCGGCAATGCAGAGATGGGGTATTTGCGCACGCTGCCGGAGAGCGAGCGCCGCAGCCATGTACACACACTGTTTGCGACAAAGCCGCCGGCGGTTGTGGTCACGCGCAGTCTTGATATCTGTGACGGCATTTTGGAGTTTGCGGAGCAGTATGAAGTACCGATCTTCCGCACGGCTGAAAATACATCCGTGATGATGAGCTCTATTATTTCCATTTTGAGCGTAGAGCTTGCGGAGCGCATCACACGCCACGGCGTTTTAGTTGAGGTGTACGGCGAGGGTATTTTGATTCTGGGAGAAAGCGGTGTCGGCAAAAGCGAGACAGCCATTGAGCTTGTAAAGCGCGGACACCGGCTCATCGCAGATGATGCTGTAGAACTGCGCCGTGTGTCAAACCGCACAATTGTTGGCACAGCACCGGAAAATATCCGTCACTTTATCGAATTGCGCGGTGTTGGCATTATCAACGTTGCGCGCGTTTTTGGCAGCGGTGCTGTCAAAATGAGCGAGAAAATTGATCTTGTGGTACAACTGGAACAGTGGAACAAGACAAAAAATTACAGCCGCACAGGCCTTGAAACGGACACCATTGACATTCTGGGGATTCCGCTGGCAAGCACCGTAATTCCGGTTATGCCGGGTCGTAATCTCGCTGTTATTTTAGAGGCTGCCGCAATCAACAACCGTCAGAAGAAAATGGGCTATAACGCCGCGCAGGAGCTGATGAGCAAGCTGGGTCTTGACGCGGATATCCCGCAGACTTAGAGAAACGCTGATTGCATCAAGCCTTGACAAATCAACGGCTATCTACAGCAGCTTCACTTATGATCGCTTCTCTTGAGCGCTTGAAAAGCTGCTGTAAGACCCCTCGCGGGGCGATTCTATGCGCTAACCTACGGCTGGTGCGCAGGATAGTATTTTGAAAAACGCTATAAAACAACGCAGAAAAGAGAGCATAAGATTCTATGAAAATCATTGCGGACCTTCACACGCACACGTTAGTGTCCAATCATGCTTTTAATACATTGACGGAGATGGCGACACAGGCGAACAAGCTGGATTTGTTCGCCATGGCCGTCACCGACCATGGCCCGGCTTTGCCGGACGCTCCGCACCCGTGGTACTTTTACAATCTTGTTCTTTTGCCGCAGCGCATAGAGGGAGTGTGGGTGCTGAAGGGTGTGGAGGCCAATGTTACAGACGCGCAGGGCACGCTGGATTTTACAAAGGAAGAGCTTGCACAGTTTGGCTTTGACTGGGTCGTTGTCTCTGCCCATTGGGATGTTTTAGGCCGTTCGCTCAGCTTTGATGATTCTACGCAGATGTGGCTTAATGTTGCGGAAAATTCAGCCGTAGACATGATAGGACACTCAGAGTCGCGCGATTACGCGTATGATTATGACACCGTGACAAAGGCCTTTGCAAAGCAGCACAAGGTAGTGGAAATGAACGCCAATTCCTGCAAGATACGCCCCGGCAACGAGAAAAATATGCGCGCGCTTGCGCTTGCATGTAAAAGGAACGGCACTGTGATTGCCGTAAATTCCGACGCACATTCCATTTATGATTTGGCACAGTGCAACAGTGTACTGCCGATGCTGGTGGAAATTGATTTTCCGCCGGAGCTGATTGTCAATGCCGGAAAAGAAAATTTAATTCGCGAATTAAAAGCACATCATAAAAAAATTGCAATTACAATGGAGGAAAACTTATGAAACAATACAGCTTGGGCGTTGATCTTGGAGGAACTAAAATTGCCGTAGGGCTTGTGGATGAAGGCAATAAAATAATTGACACCATTTCCGAAAAGACCAATCTGCCGCGTCCGGAGCATGAGGTGGAGCAATCCATTGCTGATTTGTGCAAAACCATAGTGAAAAACAATCAGTTGGACTTTGCCAACCAGATTAACTGGGTGGGAATCGGCACACCCGGAAGTGTGGATGCGGAGAGCGGCATTGTTGAATTTAACGCAAATTTCGGCTACCATAACTGGCATCTTATGGAGGCAATGGAGAAGCTGCTTCCCTGTAAAGTGCTGATTGAAAATGATGCGAACGCGGCGGCCTATGGCGAATATATCGCAGGAGGCGCGCAGAACGCACGGTATGCGGTTGTTATTACGCTGGGCACCGGGATCGGAAGCGGTATTATCATCGACGGGAAAATTTTCTCCGGCTTTAACTCTGCCGGCGCAGAAATCGGGCATACTGTTATCCAAAAAGACGGCCGGCGCTGTATGTGCGGTCGCTGCGGATGCTGGGAAAAATATGCGTCTGCCCGTGCACTGGCAGAGGATACACGCGCTGCGATGGAGGCGCGCAAGGACAATATGATGTGGGATCTTGTGGGCGGCGATGCGAGCAAAATTAACGCAAAGACAGCATTTGACGGCATGCGCGCCGGTGATGTTCTCGCCACGGATATTATAAAGAGCTTTATTGAATATGTCGCATGCGGTGTTACAAATGTTATCAATATTTTTCAGCCGGAAATTATCTGCATCGGCGGCGGTGTCTCAAAAGAGGGCGAAACCCTGCTTGCACCGATTCGCGCTTATGTGGATAAAGAGGATTACGCGCGCAAAGGCCTAAAGCGCACACAAATTGTTGCGGCACAATTGCGCAACGACGCGGGAATTGTGGGCGCGGCCTGTCTTGGAAAACAGACAAAATAAGTTTCACGGAGGAATTTATGGAAAAGATAGACAGCGTTGCGGCGGCGTTGCGCGCAAACAATATTCCCTTTTTGGTGGCGGAGCCGCTTGCGCGGCATACGACCTTTAAAATCGGAGGAGCGGCGGCAGTCTTTTGCACTCCGCAGTCCGCGTTGCAGCTAGAGCAGGCACTTGCGGTGTGCCGTGCGCAGCAAGCGCGCTGGTATCTGCTGGGAAAAGGCTCGAATGTTTTGTTCGCGGACGAGGGCTATGACGGCGTTGTGCTTCATGTGGGCGAGGCGCTGAGTGATATTGCGGTTGAGGGCAATGTGGTAACGGCCATGGCGGGTGCGGCGCTTGCTGATGTTTGTCTTGCCGCGGCAGAGCATGGCCTGACAGGGATGGAATTTGCCTATGGTATTCCGGGCAGCGTGGGCGGTGCTGTCTATATGAATGCGGGCGCGTATGGCGGTGAAATGAAGGACGTTTTGCACAGCGCAACATTTTACGATGAAACCGGTGCGCGGCGCACGCTTTTAGCACAGAAGCTTTCGCTTAGCTACCGCACATCAGTGTTTGAACAAGAGGCATGGTGCATTCAAAGTGCGGCGTTTTTGCTAAAGCAGGGCGATGCGGCAGAGGTTCGTGCTCTCATGCAGGACTATGCCCAGCGCCGCGCAGAAAAGCAGCCGCTTGATATGCCCAGTGCAGGCAGCACCTTTAAACGCCCCGCCGGGGCATTTGCAGGCGCGCTGATTGATCAGTGCGGCCTGCGCGGGTACGCGGTAGGCGGTGCTGCCATCAGTACAAAGCATTGCGGATTTGTGGTGAATACAGGCTGCGGCACATGCGAAGATGTTTTGGCGCTGACGGACGAGGTTTGCGCTATTGTCAAGCGCGAAACGGGTTATGAGCTTGAAAAAGAAGTGCGAGTTGTAAGATAAGGGAGAAAGCCAAATGAATTTGCTGATTGTCACGGGTCTGTCGGGTGCCGGAAAATCGCTTGCAATGAATGCGCTTGAGGATATTGGCTTTTTTTGTATTGATAATATTCCCGCTAATTTACTGGCAAAGCTGATGGACTTTTCCGCACAGAGCGAAAATCCGTTGCAGCGCGTTGCCATTGTGCTTGATATTCGCGGCGCGCACTCGGCACAGGACATCAAGGACGCATTACAGCAGCTCAGCGCGCGCGCGGTGGAATATAAAATACTTTTTCTGGACGCGCGCAGCGATGTACTTGAGCGGCGCTATAAGGAAACACGCCGCCGCCATCCCATCAGTATTGCGTCGCAGGTGTCAACCGAGCAGGCGCTGCTCATGGAACGCGAGATTTTAGATCCGCTTTTTGAAGCGGCAGATTATAAAATTGATACCTCGCTGTTTTCCACGGCACAGCTAAAAGACCGCGTAATATCGCTGTTTGTGGAAAAGACTTCGGATGCCATGACACTTACCTTTGTCTCGTTCGGCTTTAAATACGGACAGCCAAAGGAAGCGGACATTGTATTTGATGTGCGATGTCTGCCCAATCCGTTCTATGTGCCAGAGCTGAAAGACAAGACGGGGCTTGACACCGAGGTGATGGACTATGTGATGCAGTTTGAGGAGGCAAAAGGGCTTTTGGAGCGCATGGAAGAACTGCTGCGATTTTCACTCCCGCTGTATGTAAAAGAGGGAAAGAGCCAACTGACGGTTGCAATAGGCTGTACCGGGGGCAAGCATCGCTCGATAACCTTTGCTGCTTTACTGGCAAAATTTGCACAAACGCTTGGTTATAATCCGGGGGTGGAGCACCGGGATGTGCAGCGCCGTTAAGCGCTGCGCAGAGCTGCTATAGCGGTTTCATTCATGAGGAGAACTGCAGTGTTCTGTGAATCAAGCCGCAACCGGCAAAGAAGATGGCATAGAGCATCCTCTTATTTTGTTAAATTGCTGTAGAAGTCGCATCGTAGACTGATTTTTTGAAAAGACAGGAGGGCGGTCGCATGAGCTTTGCACAGGAAGTAAAAAAAGAGATGATGGCACATGAGCTGCCCAAAAAATGCTGCGCTATAGCGGCGGCTTACAGTATTGCGTGCTTTGGTAAATATTTTGACGCGCGCGGTATTGTGCTGCATACGGAGCAGGCTGCCGTAGCGCAATATGCGCAGCGGGTGTTGGAGCGCGCAGGCATTCACGGCGAGGCATACCCGCGCGGCAAGGAAAAAAACGGCTTGTACGAATTTTCCGTGAAGGATGAGGATGAGGTGCGAGGACTGCTGGCGCTGTTCGGGCATACAGGGCACGAGACAACGCTGCGCATCAACAGTAAAAATTTTGTTTGCGAACACTGCGTTAATTCGTTTGTGTCCATGGCGTTTTTATGCTGTGGCACCATGACAAACCCTGAAAAGGAATACAATCTCGAATTTCTGTCCGGCAGATATAATCTGATGCATGATTTTGAAGCGCTTTTGATGGGGCACGGTTTTACTCCGCGCCACACGCAGCGCAAGGGTGCAAATGTCCTTTATCTGAAATCAAGCGAGCAGATAGAGGATATGCTTACCTTTATGGGCGCGACAAGCGCGGCGCTCCAAATTATGAATACAAAGGTGTACAAGGATATCCGCAACAAGGCAAATCGCATTACAAATTGTGAGACAGCCAACATTGATAAAACAGTTGCGGCAAACCAGAATACATTGCAGGCCATTGCCTATTTGCGCCGTCATGGTGCGCTTACGGTGCTGCCTGAAGCACTGCGCGAAGCGGCAAAGCTGCGCGAGGCGATGCCGGACATCAGCTTAAAGGATTTGGCTGAGCAGTTTGAGCCTCCCTTGAGCAAGTCCGGCCTGTCGCACCGCATGAAAAAAATCGAACAGCTTGCCGATGAGATGAGAGAAAGGAATGTACATGGCTGATACAAAGCAATTTACCCATCTGCATGTGCATACAGAATACAGTCTGTTGGATGGTGCGTGCCGCATTGACCGCATGATGGAGCACTTGAAAGCGATGGGGCAGACTGCCGTTGCCATTACAGACCATGGTGTTATGTATGGCTGTGTCGATTTTTATCGCGCGGCAAAAAAGGCAGGACTGAAGCCTATCATTGGATGCGAGGCATATGTTGCCACGCGCACACGCTTCGACAAGGTGAACCGCATTGACGGCAATAACCACCTTGTTTTGCTGTGCAAAAATGAAACAGGGTATAAAAATCTTATTAAAATGGTTTCTAAGGGCTTTATCGAGGGCTTTTACAGTAAGCCGCGCATTGACCATGCCTTACTGGAGGAGTATCACAAGGGTCTTATTTGCCTGTCCGCATGTCTTGCCGGTGAAATTCCGCAGGCACTGTTGGCGGGTGATTATGAAAGAGCAAAAAATATTGCTCTCTACTACCGCGATTTGTTCGGTGAGGGCAATTATTATATTGAGATACAGGATCATGGTCTTGCGGAGCAGCGCATCGTGCTGCCGGGCTTGATTCAGCTTGCGCGGGAAACCAATATTCCCCTTGTTGCGACAAATGATGCGCATTACATTGCAAAAGAGGACAGCCGGATGCAGCACATCCTTGTCTGCATTCAGACAAACAAGACGGTTAACGACGATGATGTGCTGGAATTTGGCACGGATGAGTTCTATTTGAAAAGTTCGGACGAGATGTATGCCTTGTTTGGCGCATGGCCCGATGCATGTGAAAACACGAATAAGATTGCGCAGCTGTGCAATTTTGATTTTGAGTTCGGTGTGACGAAGCTGCCGTATTTCGAGGCACCGAACGGTCAGGAGAACAAGCAATATTTTATTGATTTGTGTGAGTCGGGACTCAAAAAGCACTACGGAGACAATCCCGCGCCCGATGTCCGCGCGCGGATGGACTACGAAATATCCGTCATCGACCACATGGGCTACATCAACTATTATCTGATTGTATTTGACTTTATTCATTATGCGAAAAGCCGCGGAATCCCTGTCGGTCCGGGGCGCGGCAGCGGCGTTGGAAGCATCTGCGCCTACTGCATCGGGATCACGGACGTTGACCCTGTTCAATATAATTTGCTTTTTGAACGGTTTTTGAATCCTGAACGCGTTTCCATGCCGGATTTCGATGTGGATTTTTGCTATGAACGGCGGCAGGAAGTCATTGATTATGTCATCCAAAAGTATGGTGCCGACCACGTGGCACAGATTGTCACGTTCGGCACGATGGCGGCGCGCCTTGCTATCCGTGACGTGGGACGTGTGCTGGATTTGCCGTACCAGACCGTGGATACCATTGCAAAGCTTGTGCCGATGGAACTGAAAATGACGCTGGAAAAGGCGCTGCGCGTGTCAAATGAGCTGAAAGAGCAATACGACACAAACGCGCAGGTGCATGAGTTGATTGACATTGCGCTTAAATTAGAGGGGATGCCGCGCCATGCGTCCACTCATGCGGCGGGTGTCGTCATTACGCGTGAAGCGGCAGACACTTATGTGCCGCTCAGCACAAACGACGGCAATATCGTCACGCAGTTCCCGATGACCACCATTGAGGAGCTGGGTCTTTTAAAAATGGACTTTTTGGGGCTGCGCACGCTCACCGTCATCAGTGATGCGGAAAAGATGATTCAGCGGTCGCATCCTGATTTTTCAATGGAAAAAATCCCCTATGATGACCCCGCGGTATACGAAATGCTCACATCGGGCGCGACAGAGGGTATTTTTCAACTGGAATCCAGCGGAATGCGGCAGCTTATTTTGAATCAGCATCCGAACAGCCTTGAGGATATCATCGCTGTAATCTCGCTGTATCGCCCCGGCCCCATGGATTCCATTCCAACCTACCTCAGCAACCGCAGCCATCCTGCAAACGTCCGCTATAAAACGCCGCAGCTTGAGCATATTTTGAACGTGACAAACGGATGCGTCATCTATCAGGAGCAGGTCATGCAAATTTGCCGTGAGCTGGCGGGCTTTTCTTACGGGCAGGCGGATCTTGTGCGCCGCGCTATGAGCAAAAAAAAGCATGATGTCATGGAAAAAGAACGGCAGCATTTTATACACGGCAACACAGAGCCGGGGCACGAGTGTGCGGGCTGCGTTGCAAACGGCATCCCCGCAGCGGTGGCAAACGAGCTGTTTGACGATTTGACCAGCTTTGCGTCCTATGCCTTTAACAAATCTCATGCGGCGGCATATGCGGTTGTTGCGTATCAAACCGCCTATCTCAAGACACACTATATGCATCAGTTTATGGCGGCGCTGTTGACCAGCGTACTCGACAATACCGGAAAGGTCATTGAATATACCTCGGAATGTCAGAACCTAGGGGTGCGTGTACTGCCTCCGGACGTGAACAGCAGCGGCGTGGGCTTTACGGTACAGGGAAATGATTTGCGCTTTGGCTTGCTGGCGCTAAAAAATGTGGGACGCGGTTTGATTATGGCAGTTGTGGAGCGCCGTACGGACAGGCCCTATCAGAGCTTATATGACTTTTGCAAGCGCCTGTATGGCACTGAAATGAATCGGCGTGCGGTGGACAGCATGATAAAGGCCGGTGCATTTGACACCATTGAAAACAATCGGCGGATGCTGTCGGAAAATCTGGAGGGCATTTTAAAAAGTGTAGAGACAGACACGCGCAAAAATCTTGTGGGACAGCTTGATTTGTTCAGCAGCTTTGAAGATGCGCAGCAGCGCGATGTTTATCGCATGCAGCCGTATGACGAATATGCGCCGGATATACGCTTAAAGCAGGAAAAAGAGGTCAGCGGACTTTATCTTTCCGGTCATCCGCTCGACCAGTATCGCGAAATCATTCACAAAATATCGCCCTGTAGAATCAGTGACTTGACAGGGGAGGAGGCGCGCGGTTATGACGGCAAGGGCGTGTGTATTGTATGCACCATTGTACACACAAAAACCATCACAACAAAAGCCGGCGGACTGATGGCTTTTATCACGGTAGAGGATCTTACCGGAATGATGGAGGTGCTTGCATTCCCCAAAACGCTGCTTACCTGCTCGGAGGCGGTTCATGACAATGCCGTGGTTGTCGTCCGTGGTAAAATTTCCGTCAAGGAGGAGGAGAGCCCAAAGCTTTTGGCAGATACCATCAGCGACATCAATGCAAGCGAGCCGGAAAAGCTAAAGCAGGACACAGAACACACCAAAAGCGGCTTATGGCTGCGCGTGCCCTCGCGCAGCGGCGAGGTATTTGCACAGGTGCAAAATTTGCTGTCCATCTTTGAAGGCACGACACCGGTTTATCTCTATGTCGAGGATGAACACAAAAAAATGCTTACACCCAAAAGTATGTGGTGTACAAGGAACGAGCTTTTATTTTCCGAAATGGAGCGTATTCTTGGCACAGAAAACGTTAAAGTTCAGTAAAAGGGACAATAGTACATTAACTGGCATGAATAATTCATCAATTATCAAACAAAGTTGTTGAAAAACAAAGGATATCCCGCTATAATGAAAGTTCAAAGTGTTTTTAGTTTGTTTTGGGAGGCAAGAATTTATGTCTGAAAAAGAAGTCAAAACAATTGGCGTGCTCACCAGCGGCGGAGACGCTCCCGGTATGAATGCGGCAATTCGAGCTGTTGTGCGCAGTGCTATTTCGCGCGGCTATAAGGTAAAGGGCGTACGTCACGGCTATAATGGTCTACTGACAGGCGACATTGTTGATATGAACCTGCGCAGCGTTTCCGAAATTATCCATCGCGGCGGCACAATTTTGTATACGGCGCGCTGCCTTGAGTTTAAAACGGTGGAGGGTCAGCAAAAAGCCGCACAGGCATGTCGCGATAACGACATTGACGCGCTGGTTGTCATCGGCGGCGACGGTTCGTTCCGTGGTGCAAAGGATATGACGGCACAGGGCATTCCGTGCATCGGTCTGCCCGGAACCATTGACAATGACATCGCGTGCAGTGACTATACCATCGGCTATGATACCGCTATGAACACTGCGGTGGAGATGATAGATAAGCTGCGCGACACAACCCAAAGCCATGACCGTTGCAGTGTCGTAGAGGTTATGGGTCGCAGCGCCGGCTATATTGCGCTGAATACCGGGATCGCTGTTGGCGCGCTTGTCACGCTGATTCCAGAGGTGCCCTATGACATTGAGCGTGATGTCATTGCCAAAATGACCGCGACGCAGAAAACGGGAAAGCGTCATTTTATCATCATCATTGCCGAGGGTGTCGGTCATGCGGGTGATCTTGCCAATGAAATTCAGTCCCGCACCGGCATTGATTCCCGCGCAACGGTGCTTGGACATGTGCAGCGCGGCGGCGCGCCCTCTTTGCGCGACCGCGTGACGGCAAGCCGCCTTGGTTACCATGCCGTGGATTTAATTTCCCGCGGCATTTATAACCGTGTGGTTGCCACAAGGGCAGAATCTATTGTGGACTATGACATCAATGTGGCGCTTTCGATGTTTAAGACCATTGATACTACGTTGCTTGATGTTGCCAGTGCAATTTCCATTTAATTGCTGCGGAAAGCTGCGCGCGCTTCTTAATTTACAAGCTGAACACTTTATTCTGAAAAAGTGTTCAGCTTGTTTTGGCTTATTTTGCAATTTACTCGATTTTTTTACAGCAATTTAACAAAATAGAGCAATGTGGTTTCACATTGCTCTTGCGCAGTGTCTGTGTCCGGCACATAAAATCGCCCCGCGAAGGGGAGCTATAGCAGTTTTGCAAACTGTAAAAAGCATCCATGCATCGAAAACTGCTATAAGAGGATCCGCTATGCCACCTTTTTGCGGTAAATCCATTGGTAGCGTTGACGCTTACTCTGAAATAAGCTTCGCCACAAGCTGCGGAAAAATGCTCAGGCTTCGCTTTAAAATGCCCTGCATATAGGCGATTGCAATGCCGTAATTGGTGATGGGAATATTCTGATCCTGCGCGCATTTCATCCGGTAGCGCACCTCGCGCTCGTTCAGCATACAGCCGCCGCAATGAATAATCAGCGCGTAAGGGGAGAGGTCACTCGGAAATTCGGTTCCGCTCACGGTTTTGATGTGCAGCTTTTTATGCGTGTAATGCTGCAGCCAGCGCGGAATTTTTACGCTGCCGATATCATCGCACTGCCGGTGATGGGTACAGCCCTCGGCAATCAGCACGGTGTCACCGTCGCACAGCCGTTCTACGGCGGAAATGCCCTGCACGGCGGTGTCAAGCAGCCCCTTGTAGCGCGCCATTAAAATTGAGAACGATGTCAAGGGGATATCATCCGGGGTGTCCGCCGAAACCCCGGCGAACACCTGACTGTCCGTAATGACAAGCGCAGGCTTTTTCCGAAGGTGTGTCAGCGTCTCGCGCAGCGCATTCTCCTTTACGACAACGGCGGCTGCGCCGACTTCCAAAATGTCACGAATCGCCTGCTGCTGCGGCAAAATCAGCCGCCCCTTGGGTGCGGCAGCATCCAGGGGAACAACAAGCACAACAAGGTCAAGGGGCTTGATCAAATCGCCGACCAGCCGCAGCGCTAAGTCATCGGTGCTCACAAGACGGGCAATGCGCTCTTTCAATGCAGGGATGGCTTCACCGGTTTCTGCGCTGACAAACATTGCGTTTTGAGGCAGTGCCAGCGGATTTTGCACAAGATCGCTTTTGTTGAAGGCGATTAGATAGGGAATTTCTTTTGCGCGAAATAAAGCAAGAAGCTCCTCATCACCGGGCTGTATGCCCTCGGCTGCATCGACAACAAGCACCGCAACGTCTGTTTTGTTCAGTACCTGCTTCGCCTTTTGCACGCGCAGCGCCCCCAGCGCGCCCTCGTCATCAAAGCCCGGTGTGTCAATGATCATCACGGGACCCATGGGCAGCAGCTCCATAGCCTTGTAAACAGGGTCGGTGGTCGTGCCCTTTGTCTCGGACACAATGGCGAGCGACTGCCCCGTCACCGCATTCACAAGGCTGGACTTGCCCGCGTTGCGCCGCCCAAAAAAACCAATGTGCACGCGGTCACCGGAGGGAGTATCATTCAGACCCATAACAAACAGCTCCTTTCTTGTAGCGCGGTGCATTATTTGCCCGCTGCAAAGCCTGTGCCCGCGGCGGAGGACGGGGTAAAGATCATCTCGGCCTGTGCATCGGTCAGCGCAATGCCAAACACGGCTTTGTAATAGTCTTTTGCTTCCTGCGTGATATTTACATCGCTGAACAGGTCGGGATAAGCTGTTTTTGCCAACCACAATAAGGTCACAGGGGTGTCCACGCCGCAGGTGTAGCTGCGATACATGCCAAGCGGCATTTTATAAACGCGCTTGTTCTGCACAGCGGCAATGCCGCTCCAGTCATAATTTCCAACGCCGTTTTCGTATAAATCCTTCGGCTGTGAAATGTTAAAATTTGTGATGAAAATAAGGTCGGGATTCCACGCATAAAGCTGTTCCATATTTACGGCTGCTGAATTATCCTTGTCAAGCTCCTCGCCGACATTCTTTGCGCCGATGGCATCTGCCCACCACTGACCAAAAAAGTGTTTGCCGGACGTAGAGATGGACGCATCGCTGTACTGAAACAGGAAAAATGCGCGGGCGCGCTCGTCATCGGTCAAGGTTTTGATGCGCTCCTGCACGCGGTCATACGTTTTTGCACTGTAGGCAGCCACAATATCCGCCTTGGCGTTTTCCGGGAATATTTCGCTCAAAAGCAAAATCCATTGGTTCAGCGTTTCAATGGCATCATAATCCCATTTGCTGACAGAAATAGCCACGGCGTTAAACCCGGCCGCCGTCAGCTTTTCGCCCAGCTCCTTGCTGGCGGCACTGTAAAACACAACGTCCGGCGCAAGCTTTAAAAGCTCCTCGGTGTTCACGTTTGTGCCATCAATAAAGCCGGTTTCTGCGTTCAAAATTTCGGGGTACAGCTCGCTTAAAAGGCTGCTTTTCGCGGCGCTCATGCTGGGCGGTGCCATGCCGACAATTTTTTCGGCAGAGTCAAAAAATACAGACAAAACCGAGGGTAGGGGAAACAAATCACATACGGCGATGCGCTTGATCGTACGCGGAACCGTGACGCTGTTGCCCAAATGATCGGTGATGGTAAGCGTGTCGCTTGCGCTTGCGGGCGCGCTAACAGCAGATGCGGAGCTTTGGACGGAAGAAGCCGCAGGCGCGCCGCAGGCGACGAGCGACAGCATCAGCACTGCGCTCAGTGCAAGAGAGAGAATGCGCTTTGTGTTAGTCATGGGTGCGTACCTCTTTTTCTAAAGATTTTAAAAATATCGGGAAATCGGCAATAAGGTTCGGGATGTTCTTGCGATAAATGCGGCCCGAAAACGCCTCATGCGGCAGCGGAACAAACGCTGCGTCTGCGGCGCACAACGGGCGGTAGAGCGGGTCTGCCACAATGACGCTTGCGGGGGTCTGCGCGGTGGCGCACAGCAAGGGCGACAAATCATCCTCGTCGGGCGCAACGAAATCCTGCGCGCGAAGCAGCGAAGGCTCTGTTTCCAGTGGGCACAAAACCCGCGCCGGAATGCCGCGCTCTGCCCAAAGCGCCGCCGCCAAGGAGCAGGAATAAACGCTTTCGCCAATCAGCGTGACAACAGGCAATGCGGGGTGCGCCGAACGTTTTAACGAGGATGCGTCGCATTCACAGGCTTTTTTGTCCTGCTTATCTGCCGCTTGATAGGCAATGCGGCATTTTTTATCTGCGGCAGAGGCTGCGAGCGCGGACAAAATAATTTGTGTAAGGGCAGAGCCAATCGGCACACCGACGACATACGGCGTGCCAAAGCGCTGCTGCAAGATACGCGCCGCCGCAAGGCCGCAATAGGACACCACAAGATTTACATCGGCGCTGCCCGAACGCTTTAGCTCAGCCAGCGTGCTGCCCATTGCCCATGTGCTGATCACCTGTGCGCCGCCGCACCGCACAGCGTCTGCGATTGCCGCGACGCTGCCGTTGATCGAAAAATCAAGCGGAGTTGCGCCGAGAAGATTCACACACAGCATTTCATGCCTTGGCGCGTCGGCAGCAACGGGAGCAACCATGTGCTTTGCCAATGCGGCAAACGCCATCGAAGCGCCGGACAAATACGAGTGCATGCCGTTTGTGGCAAAGCCGAAAGAGGGGATGCCCGTGCGCGCCTCCAGCACAGCGGCCACAGCCTTTAAGTCGGTGCCGACCATCATCGGGATGGGCGTGCCCGCCACCGCTAAAAAGGCAGGGTGCAGCTCCCGCACGGCAGCGGCAATGTCGTCGATGAGCTTGCCGTCGTCCCCCATCACGGCCTCCATCTCCGACAGCCCGGAGAGAAATACAAGGCTGTCCGTATCGTACCAGCGCGGCTCATCATGTGTATTGTAGGTGGAATTGCAGCCTGACGCGTCGTGCATCACGGTCATGCCGCCCAGTTCAAACAGAGCGGATGCCACGCCCGATACATCGGCTGCATAGGTCGAAATAATGCTTGCTGTTTGTTTCATACGCAGCACCCGCAGCCAAGCCCTTTCAGTTGAATTAAATTTTTTGCATTTTTTGCGTGCAGAAATGCGCTTTGCATCTGTTGCGCTATGCGGCAAATGCCGTCAAAGCCGTACATGCCGCCGCCCTCAACTATATTGACAAAATAATCCGTGCCTGTAAAATAGGCGGCTTTTTGTCCGATGGCAAGCGTTTTTTCTGCTGTGCGGCGCGGCAGTACGCGCAGCTTTACCTGCACCGTGGCATAGAAAAGCAGCGACGGCGCGTTTGTGCGCAGCCAGTCAAAATCTTCTTTTTCCTCCGGCGTGATGCTGTCAAGATAAATGCGCTGCACATGAAAGCCGTGCGAAAGCAGCAGCCGCGCCAGCCCAAGCGGACGCATGGTGGCGGTGTAATCAAGGGCAATCGGCGCGTTCCCGATGACGCTCAGCGCCGCCGAAAGCGCCGCCTCGCACGCGGCAATGCGCGGCGCCGGATCGGGCGCTTCCATGCCGAGCGCTACGGCAAGCGTGCTGAGATTTCGCGCTATTTCGTCATAACCATAGCACAGCGGCAAAGACAGATGACGCTGCGATAACCGCTGTGATAATGCGTCGCCGGCGGGCGCTGCCGCCGGATGATACGTGATGTTGAGGGCGCTTTCGGCCATTTTTTGATAGTCTGCATAAGTGCTGCACCGCGTGATATCGCGCAGCGTAAAGCCGCCTGTGCGCAGCATCTGCACAAGCTCGCTCGTCTCGTCTGTGGGCAGATTGTTGCCGATGATGTTCACGCTTTTCGGGTTTATTTCGCGCGGCAAAAGCAGACTGTAAAGCTGTCGGCGCATCAATTGATCGGGGGTAAGACCGCTCTTGCGCAGAATGGGATTCATATAGCAATCGGCAAAGGCCACATCGGGGAATTTTTCGCGCAGCGTTTGGTACACAAAGTTAAGGTCGCACCCGATAAAGTGATGAATGCAGCTTGTGTACAGCAGCACGGCGGGCGGACGTGCCGGCAGCTTTTGCAGAATATCCGCTACGCCGTCAATCATCAGCGATTCCATGTCGCCCTCAAGCACATTGTTTTCGCGCACGGCGATGGTGGAAAAGCGATGCGATGCGTTCATTTCCGCAGCCGTCAGCACTACGCCGCGCAGACAGCCTGCCGCGCAGACGAAAATTTCGTGGATTTCGGGGATGAGCATGCCCGTGTGGACAATATTCCATGTTCCGCGTGCGGGCGCGGCATATTCAAGGCCGGAGGGGAATGGTGACGGAAAGGATGCGTCCCCAACTAAAACACAGGCATCGCGTTCGGTGACGGAGGTGGAATTGCAGCGCGTCAGCATGTTGTCACCCCGCAAGAAGCCAGCACATTGTCGGCCAGAGCGCGGTATTCCGCCGCCATCGTGCTGTCAGGAAAGGCGGCAAGCACTGTTTTGCCAAGCTCCTCGGCGGCTTGCACTGCGTCGCTGCGGTTCAGACTGCCCACAATGACCGTGTGCAAATCGGCGGCAAGCTCCGCAACCTTTGCGTCCTCGTCCTTGACGCTGCGCCGATTTAAAATCAGTCCGCCCAGCTGCGCATAGCCGCGCCCGCGAAAATTTTCGACAGCCATGGCGATGCTTCCCGCCGCGTGCAAAGACATATTTTCGCCGGAGGTCAAAATAAAAACCTTGTCGGCATAGCCGCTGCGCATGGGCATGGTAAAGCCGCCGCAGACAACGTCGCCCAAAACGTCATACAGGATGATGTCGGGCTGAAAAGCTTCATACGCGCCCTTTTCTGCCAGCTTTTCAAAGGCCGCAATAATGCCGCGCCCCGCGCAGCCAAGCCCCGGCGTGGGGCCGCCTGCCTCCACACAAATAACCCCGCCGTCGCCGACCGTGACCATTTCGTCCAGCGTAAAATCATTGTTGCGGGTGCGCACAAGCTCAAGTACCGTCGAAATTGCCACTCCGCCGTGTAGGCTGATGGTGGAATCCGCTTTCGGGTCGCAGCCAATTTGCATCACGCGGTAACCTTTTTCGGCAAGGGCAACGGACAAATTCGATACGGTTGTCGATTTCCCGATGCCGCCTTTGCCGTACATTGCAAGCTTAATCATGGGGCATGTCCTCCTTTTTATAGTCACCGCGGCCAACGTGCACAGTGTAGCCGATGGCCTCCATCTGCTGTGTCAGCGCGCGCACACCGTCCGCGGCGCTGTCGTCTGTGCCAATCTTATCGTTGTAAAGCATATATTTTTTGCGCACGGAGAGCGGCGATAAATTTGGCATGACAACGTTGCAGCCCGCCAGTACGCCAAGCTGCCGTCCGTCACCGCACACAGTTCCCAGCGCTGTGGTGGCGGGCAAAAGAACCTCCGGCTGTGCAATGCGGCAAAGGCTCAGCAAAAACAGCGAAAGCGCCACGCTTCCGGCAGGCGCGTCACAAAAGGGTGTGTCCCTATGCGGGATAAACGGCCCGGCGCCAATCATCTGCGGGCGAAACGCGCCGATGAATACCATATCCGCCGCCAGATGCTCCGCCGTCTGATGGGGTGTGCCCACCATAAAGCCGCAGCCCGTTTGATAGCCGATGCCCTTTAAATCACGCAGGCACTGCATGCGGTGCGCCCACAGCATATCCGCGGGGTGCAACTGGGCATAATGCGCCGCGTCCGCCGTTTCGTGCCGCAAAAGATAGCGGTTTGCGCCCGCGTCAAACAGACGCTGATACGACGCGCGGCTGCGCTCACCCACAGACAAGGTGATGGCACAGTCGGCAAACCGCGCGCGAATTGCCGATACCATTGCAACAAGGCGCTCATCGGTGAAATAGGGATCCTCGCCGCCCTGCAAAACAAAGGTGCGAAAGCCGTGCGCATAGCCGTCCTCACAGCAGGCAAGAATGTCGTCCTGCGTCAAACGGTAACGTGCGGCGCAGGTGTTTCCGTGACGGATGCCGCAGTAATAGCAGTCATTTTTGCAGTAATTTGTAAATTCTATCACGCCGCGAAAATAGATTTGCTTTCCAAAGCGCTGCTGCGCAAGTGTGCGCGCAAGCTGTGCGGCATAGGCACAATCGTCCTCGGTGCGGGTGCGAATCAGCTGTACCCATGCGTCAAAGGACAGCGCTTGCCGCACATGCAGCGCATCGATGATTTCACGGTTTGTCACAGAGAATCCTCCTTTGTCCCAATGGGAACGCTCGGGCCGGCGGCGGCCGAAAATTCCGGTGCAAACGTCGCTTTTACACTCACCCCCGGCAAATTTGACAGCCGCTGCACCAAGGTGCGCACGCAAACTTCGGGTGCGTCCAGCGTGACGTTGATGATGAAAACCCCGCCATCGCGATAGGGCATCCCCATGCGCCCGATGAGGAACTCTTTGTACGCGTGCAGATATTTGTTGATTTTTTCAGCGACAGCGGAATCTGTCGCGATGATTGCGACAACGGCAAGCACGCAGCGCGAGGGGATGCAAGGTGCTGCATTGTCTGCGCTTTTTTTGTCTGCATGAAGAAAATTTGTCGCAAGAGCGCCCGCAAAGCGTGGAGCGTCCGGCTGCGAAACAGAAATGGGCACAACGCTTTGCAGAATGCTGCCACGCGTCTCTACTTCGCCGATGGCGGCCTTTACGCCGAAAACCTGCTCGATATTTTGCTCTGTCACAATTGCGGAGGTGTCGCCAAACAGCGCGTGACCGTCCCTTGACAGCAGCAGAGATTGATTGGCGCGTTGCAGCGCGTGGGCAGGGTAGTGCGTGTTAAAAATGCATGTCATGCCGTCCGACACAAGGTGCGAGAGTGTTTCTAAAATAAGAAGCTGGTTTTTAAAGTCAAGATTCGATTCCGGCTCGTCCAAAATCAGCACGCGCGGCTGCGCGGCAAGTGCGCGTGCAATCAGCACCATCTGCAATTCTCCACCGCTGATTTCACTGCATTTCTTGCGTCGCAGCGGCAGAATGTGCAGCGTTTCCATCACGGCATGCGCCGCGTCAAAGTCCTGCGCGGCGGGCTGTGACAGTGCACTTAAACGGCTGCTGCGCCCGAGCAAAACCATCTCCTCGGCCGTGTAGGCCGCCGTGACATTGCGCGCTTGGGGCACATAGGCCATCGCCTGCCACAATTTGCGGGGCGGCAGTGTGCGGATGTTTGCGCCGTCCAAGGTGCTGCATCCGTCTGTCCAGCGCAAAAATCCCATCATACAGCGCAGCAACGTTGTTTTTCCGGAACCGTTCGGGCCAAGAACCGCTACAAGATCGCCTGCGTTTGCGGTAAAGGTGACATCCCGCAAAACTTCTCCGCATTTTGCATAGCCAAAGCTAGCGTGCTCTACTGCCAGCGTCATAGCTGCCACCCCTCTGAACGGCGCATCAACACAATAAAAAACGGTGCGCCAATGATAGCAGTAAGGATGGAAACAGGAATTTCAGACGCGGTTGCACTGCGTGCGAGCGTATCCACAACAACAAGAAATGTTGCGCCAAGGCTGATGGATGCGGGCAAGACAGAAAGATGGTTGTTGCCAAATTTCATGCGGCACATATGCGGAATGAGCAGCCCGATCCAACCGACCTGTCCGCACATTGACACGCATGATGCCGTAATAGCAGTAGCGCATACCACGGTGACACCGCGCAGCAAACGAATATTTGTCCCGCTTGCGCGTGCCTCATCCTCGGACAGCGGCAGTAAATTCAGCCGCCAGCGCAATAAAAACAGCACGGCAATGCCAAGCAGAATGGGCGGCGCACCGAGGGCAAGAGACGAATAACCCGCCGAGGAAAGGCTGCCCATCAGCCAGTAGCTGATGGCGGGCAGCTGCGACTCTGTGTCCGCAACAAACTTGACAAGGGAGACAAGCGCCGTAAACAAAGAGCCAATCATAATGCCGGACAGCACCGTTCCGCTCATGCCGCTGCCGCGCCCACTGCCCGCAAGCCAGGTCAGCGCCACAGCCGCCGCGCCAAGTGCAAGTGCAAGTGCCTGCACACCGACAAGCCCAAGTCCAAGCAACAGCCCAAGCGCGGCACCAAAGCTGGCACCGCTTGCAACGCCAAGCGTATCGGGTGTTGCAAGCGGATTTGCAAACAAACTTTGAAACGCACAGCCTGCCACAGAAAGTCCTGCCCCGACTAAAAGAGCCAAAAGAATACGAGGCAGGCGAATGGTCCATAGGACGGTTTCCATCTGCTGTGAAAGGCCGGCTCCGCCTGTCAGCTTTGCCGAAAGTGAGCGCAAAACATCCGCCGGCGCAATGACAATGCGTCCGATGCCCAGCGCCGCTATCGCCGCGAGAATCGGCAGCAGAAGCAGCGCAATTTTCCACGCCGGCGAAAGCGCACCGACCGCGCGCGCGCGCCTCATGACGGTGTGATGACGTTCGAGTACGCCGTTTTGGCGCTCACACCCGTCAACCTGCCGATTTTGCCCGAGAGCGCGCTGATGACATCCTGCGGCGCGTCCACGGCGATGCTAATAATATGGATGCCCTTGGCGCGATAGGGAATGCCCATGCGCCCGACAATGAATTTGCCGTATTCGTGCAGGATGGCGTTCAGCGGCTCTGCCGCCGATTCCTCCTCCACGATAATACCGATGACCGCTACGCGTGATTCCATGCTATTTCCTCATCTTTCCACCGTGTGCTTTTTAAGCTGTGCACCCGCGTGAGCGGGCAAGTGTAACGGCAATAAAAAATCGCTGCATCCGAAAGATGCAGCGATAACGGGACAAGAATACCTCTACAGAGGAATCCTAAAAAGCCGTAGATCTGTATCTTCCATCTCAAAACGAATTTTCAATGTCAGAATTATTTCCCAAAGTATACCACTTTGGTGGATGTTTTGCAACAAAAACTTATCCTAAGAGGTGCAAAGTGTTTTCAGCTTTTATTGGAGGGGGGGCTGTCCAGCGGAACAATACGTGTGCGATAGGTGTGGCGGAAGAATAAAATCGCCATGATGAGCGAGAAAAACTCTGCAATTAAAAAGCTGTACCATACAGCGTCCAACCCTTGCCATTTTGCAAGCAGCCATGCGCACGGCAGCAAAATTACAAGTTGGCGCACAAGACTCATCCACAAACTGAGCATGCCCTCGCCCAGCGCTTGAAACATGCAGGAAAACACGATGGCTACGGCGGCAAAGCTAAAGCTGATGGAAATAATACGCAGCGCGGGAACGCCGATGGAAATCATCTCCTCCGACGCGCTGAACAGTGACAAAAGCTGTGCCGGAGCAAATTGAAACAGCAGCGTGCCCGCCAGCATAATGCCCACGGCGATGAAAACAGAAAGACGTGTTGCGTCTGTGATGCGCCGCTTGTTGCGCGCACCGTAGTTGTAGCCAACAATCGGAATCAGCGCATTGGTAAGACCAAATACAGGCATAAAGATAAAGCTGTTCAGCTTAAAATAGACACCGAAAACGGAGACGGCAGTCTCGGTAAAAGCAATCAGAATACGGTTCATGCCAAACACCATCACGCTGCCGATGCTCTGCATGACGATGGTGGGAAGCCCCACTTGATAAATGCCGCGTATGGTGCGCCAGTGCGGTATCATGTCCGCCCACTTTAAGCGCACCTCGCGGTTGTGCAGCAAATTTAGGACAAGGCAAAGCAGCATGCCGCACCACTGACCGATGACCGTTGCGATGGCCGCACCCGTGACACCCATTTTAGGCGCGCCAAGCAGACCGAAAATAAGAATGGGGTCAAGCACAATGTTGATCATTGCGCCCGTCATCTGGCTGCACATCTGATATACGGTTTTCCCCGTTACTTGAACAATGCGTTCTAGCATAATCTCCACAAACAGGCCAAGTGAAAACACGGTGCAAATAAACATATAGGTTGCGCCGTCCTTGGCAATTGCGGGGTTGTCCGTAAATGCGGACATAAACGGCTTGCTGCCAAAAATACCGATTACTGCAAACAAAAGCGCGCTGCAAACGGCAAGAAAAACGCCGTTATTTGCAACGCGGTTTGCCGCAGCATAATTTTTTTCTCCAAGGCGTCTTGACAGCAGCGCATTCATACCAACGGCTGTTCCGACAGCCACGGCGATCATCAGGTTTTGAATGGGGAAAATAAGACTTACACTGGTCAGCGCATTTTCGCTCAAAATAGCAACAAAAACGCTGTCCACAATATTATACAGCGCTTGGACAAGCATACTGCACATGATAGGGAAGGCCATGCCAATCAGCAGGCTTTTCACGGGCTTTGTGCCCATAATATTTTCGGTTCTTTCCATAATTCTCCTTGTTGTTTTCTTGTAAACACAGCAACCCTGCGTTTTTGGCATTTGAGGGTTACTTATTCATCAAACGGATATCTTCACCGCAAAAGGTCAATACCTCACAGCTTCCCAGCAGGCGTGACACAATCTTCTCCGTGTAGCGGCGGCGCAAATCTGCATCTTTTACAATATTACTGGTGTAAATTGTAGGCAGACGACGGTTGCAGCGCGTATTGATGACGCTGTATAAGCATGCACTGACATAGGGCGTGATAAATTCGGTGCCTAGGTCATCCAAGATCAAAAGCTCAGCGCTTTCAAGCGTGCGCAGCGTGTTTCCCTCCGCACCAAAGCGTTCTTTCTCCATGCGGTCAAATGCATCCTGCGCACTGACATATACTACGTCAAAGCCCTTTGCCAGCACAGCGTTTGCAATCGACAGCGCAAGGTGTGTCTTGCCCAGCCCCGCAAAACCGCATAGATATAAGCTGCCGTTTGCACGCGAAAAATGCTGTGCATAGGCAACACAATAGTCGAAAATTTGCGTCATCTGCGCGCGTACAGTGGTACCGCATTCGGGCAGCATCGTCTCAGGATATTTCCCAAGGTCAAAGGTTTCAAAGCTGCACAGGGAAAGGGGAGAGGTCTCGTTTACCTCCGCTTGGCGCATACTGCGCACAAGCGCCTGCACGCAGGTGCATACGCGTCCGTCTATGCGTCCGGTATCGCTGCACAAGGGACAGGTGTACTGCGGTGCAAGCGCGTTTGCGCTAAATCCCGCGCTGCGCAGCAATTCTTCGCGCTGTTGATGCAGGGCACGGGACTGAGCAAGAGCATGCTCCGTCTCGGCGGACGATGCACCCACGGCAGCTAATTTAGCCGCACGAATGCCCGACAGCGTTATTTCACTTTGCAGCGCCTCCAGCTGCGGCAGCATGGCATGAGCACGCGATTGTGCGGTATAGGCATCGGTGACGGCCTGCTGCCGGCGTCCCGCCACGATGCGATACGCCTTTCGATACAATTCATCCTGTGTCATTTTGCGTCACCTCCTGCGTGAAATACGGGCACACGTTTCATCCCGCCGTCCAATACGGTTTTTGCGTCGGGATTTGACACCTGCGTGTTCTGCATGGTTCCGGCGCTTTCCTGCATTACATCGCGCACAGTTTTATAGCCCTTACCGTGCCAGCGCCGTAAAATGCCGTTGACATATTTAACGGTTTTGTGCTCGCCTGCATAGGCGATTGCCTCGGAAATCATGGCATCATCGTAGCCAAAGCCGTCGAACCATTCACACACAAGATTGCTGTCTGCTTTCGGCAGCTTTCCGTCGGCAATTTCAAACAGCTTTGCCGCGCACTGCTCGCATTCTCTGCGGTGCTCAAGCTGCTTTAAATACTGCTCTGCCGCAGCGCCGCTGTCAATTCCGTCGCGCTGCCAGCCCAGTAATGCTCGCTCGACATAGCGTGCGCTGCGTTTTCCCTGCGCGGCAAAGTGTGCCACACCCAGCAAAATCATATCGACGGGCATTCCGTCGGCAACGTACATAGAGACAAGAATATTGGTGTCCGCCTGTGTGATAACACCACCCATCAAGCGCTGACACTCTTGCACAAGAGAGGCAATGGAAGCATCGCCCGCAGCGGCACTGGATACTTCCGGTGTTGTCAGATGGGCGCGCTTTGTTTCAGCGGACGCGCAAGCAGTATCGTTTCGGATTGCGTCGCAGCTTTCAAAAAGCCCCGCGCCCTTCCAGAACAGCAACGCTTCGGACGCTTTTTCTGCGCTTTTCAGCCGTAGGCATCGCGCGATGGAGGCGGGGTCAAAGTCACCGGTTGCGATGCTGTAAAGAGCTACGCGCACCCATTCATCCTCGGCAATCGACAGCTTTGCAAACACAAGCTGCGGCACAGCCGTGCTGTCACCGATGTTTTGCGCAAGGCGGTACGTCATATGCGGTAGCTCCTTTCGATTGCGGCCCGCTTTGCGCAGGACGTAAAAATTTTGATCATTGCGGCATGGTTGTCCGGCTATGGCAGCCTAAATTGCATGCAGTTTTGATGTCGCTGCATATGCCTTGTAGCTCGCACATCAAATAAAGCATCCTAGCCGCTCGGCTATTATAGCATAAATCAATGCGATTGGCTATCATGCAAAAGAGAGAAAAGAAAGAAAACCCCAGGATGGGATCGGTCGCTTGCGTTGTGAAAAAAGCATTCCTTCTGTGCGGACGGATTATGCGGTGCAACAATGCAACAATTGCGGTGAAGCATTGCCGCGCCGTGCAAAAAACAAACCGCCCGCAGTCTTTTCATCGAACTGTGGGCGGCTTTTGAGCTTGTTACAGGAAAGCTTGCAATTACTTCGTATCGTCCATCAGCGCGCGCTCAAGCCAGATCACTCCGATATCCAGCGCGTTCCACAGGCCGTTTTTATCGCTCTGCTTCACCATGCGTTCAATGGGGGACTTGGTGGTGTCTGTGGACAGCAGGGTTACGTGAATGCGGTCAGCCTGCTGTACGCCGCTTTCGGTTTTGGTGGTGAGCACCTGCATAAAAATCACATACGGGTCGCCTAGGTTGCCATAGTAAATATCATTTTTACTTCGCACCAAAGGACGGCCTTTATACATTAGTTTGGGTGTAAAAGCCATGGGTGTAGGGTCTCCTTTTCGTTATTCGCGCTGCATCACTCAGACAGATAATTTTTTAAAAGCGCCTGCAGCAGGTCGTCGCGGTCAATTTTGCGGATGTTGGCGCGCGCACCCTGATAGGTGGTGATGTACGTTGGGTCCTCGGAAAGGATGTAGCCCACAATCTGATTGATAGGATTGTAGCCTTTTTCTTTCAGCGCACGATACACGTCCGTCAGTATAGCATGTATTTCTTTGTTGCGGTCATCGTACAGCGAAAATACGGTCGTTGGTTCGCTCATATGCATTCCCTCCCGAATCATAAAAAATTCCTATTTCTATTGTACCGCAAAACTGATGTGCTTGCAAGATGAAAATTTCACATATTTTGTCGTGCCTGCGTTAAAGTGCGAAGCAGAGAGATAAATAGCTTTAGCTGCGCAGCACAACGCCGATTTCTCCAAGGCTGTTTAAAATCTTTTTCACGCTGCTTTCCGCTTCCTCGTCCGTCAGCGTGCGGTCGGCGGCGCGCAGCACAAGGCTATAGGCAAGGCTCTTTTTATCCGCACCGATTTTATCGCCTGTGTAGATGTCAAACAGCACAAGGCTTTCAAGGCTTTTGCCTGCGGCGGCCTCAATGCGCAGCGCAATGTCAGCGGCGGCCACTTCTAAATCCGCCACAAGGGCAAGATCGCGCGTGATGGCCGGATGCTTGGGCAGCGGCGTGAACACGCCGGTGCTGCCGCGGTGTGCAAACAAAACCTCCATGTTCAGCTCCGCCGCAACAACGCGCGGCTTTACGCCGTAATTTGTCAGAACAGCAGGGTGTACCTCGCCAACAACGCCCAGCTTTTCGCCGTCGATGTAGATGTCGGCGCAGCGACCCGGATGATAGGCGGTTCCGGCAGTGTTGCGCTTGAAAGAAAGGCTTTTTACGCCGCAGCTTTCGCACAGCTTTTCCACGGTTCCCTTCATGGAAAGATAGTCCCAATGCGTGCCGTAGGCCGCCAGTGTAAACGTCTCAATTTCATCGGGCAGCTCGTCCGCGCTCTCGTGCGGCAGGTAGACGGCTGCGCCCTCAAACAGCGCACATTCAGCGGCGCGCGCGTTAAAATTGCGCGCAATTACATCCATGATGCTGGGCAGCGCCGTGGTGCGCAGAATGCTTGTGTCCTCGCCGAGCGGGTTTGAAATAACAACGGCATGACGCAGCGCGTCGCCCTCCGGCAGATTGATTGCGTCAAACGATTTACGGCTGTAAAAGCTGAACGTCTCAATCTCGTACAGGCCGTAGCCGACGAGGGAATTGACAACGCCGCGCATGAAAATCTGACGCGGGGTCAGCCTTGCGCTGGCAATGCCGTGCATGACGGTGGAGGGCATTTTGTTGTAGCCGACAAAGCGCGCAACCTCCTCGGCTACGTCGCAGTCGCGCTCCATGTCCCAGCGCTCGGACGGCACAATGATGTCCTCGCCGTCCATGACAAAGCCCAGCGGCAGCAAAATGGCAACCATCTCATCGCGCGAAAGCGCGGTGCCCAGTAAACGGTTAACAACGTCCGGCCGCAGCGGAATTTTGCGCGTTTCGCGCTTCACCGGCCACACATCCACAATGCCGTTTACAACATCGCCCGCATCCAGAAGCTGCACAAGCTCTAACGCGCGTGCAAGCGAACGGGCGCAGCCGTTCGGGTCAAGACCTTTTTCGTAGCGGCCGGATGCCTCGGTGCGCAAGCCCAGCTTTTTGGCGGTGGTGCGCACGGACGGACCGTTGAACATGGCGCTCTCGAACACAATGGTTGTTGTGTCCTTGTAGACACCGCTGTATTCGCCGCCCATCACGCCCGCGACAGCAATCGGCCCTTTGTCGTCGCTGATGACAAGCATTTCCTCGCTGAGCGCACGTGTTGCATCGTCCAAAGTAACAATGCTTTCGCCCTGCGTTGCGTTTCGCACGACAATGTGACCGCCGTTTACATATTGATAGTCAAAGCAGTGCATCGGCTGACCATATTCCAGCATCACATAGTTTGTGATGTCAACAAGGTTGTTGATGGGGCGCACGCCGCAAAGCCGCAGACGTTCGCGCAGCCAGCGGGGCGAGGGCTTGACGCGCACATTTTCCACCACGGCACCGCAATAGCGATAGCACAAATCGGAATTTTCAATGTCGACGCGCAGCAGATCCGACACGCTGCCGTGACCGGGCTTTACTTCCGGAGCATGATCCTCAAACGGTACGCCGAATGTCGCGGCGCTCTCGCGCGCAAGCCCGCGCACCGCGAGACAGTCCGGACGGTTCGGCGTGATTTCAAAATCCACGCTCACATCGTCCATGCCAAGTGCCACGGTGATATCCGTGCCGGCAGGCCACACTTCGTCCAGAACAAGAATGCCGTTTTCGATTGCATTCGGAAAATCGTGTGTGGTTAAGCAAAGCTCGGTAAGACTGCACAGCATACCGCAGGACTCAACACCGCGCAGCTTGCCCTTGCGAATTTCCACGCCGCCCGGCAGCTTTGCCACATGCAGCGCGGCGGGCACAAGATCGCCCACCTTCAGGTTTGCGGCACCCGTCACAATTTGCACGGGTGCGCTTTGTCCGACCTCCACTTGGCAGATAACCATATGGTCGGAATCCGGATGCGGTACAATGGACAGAATTTTGCCCACAACAACATTTTGAATCGCGTCGGCCTCGCAGGAGAAAGTCTCCACCTTGCTGCCGCTCATCGTCATACGCTCGGCGTACTCGTGGGGAGTACACTCGAATTTGGCGAATTCCTTCGCCCATTTCAAAGGCATGATCATAATTTAGTACTCCTTTCGATTTAAAACTGTTTTAAAAAGCGCAAATCATTTTCATAGAACAGGCGCATATCGTCCACGCCATAACGCTTCATGGCAATGCGCTCAAGGCCGATGCCAAACGCAAAGCCGCTGTATCGTTCGGGGTCGATGCCGCAGTTTTCAAGCACCTGCGGATGCACCATGCCGCAGCCGAGAATCTCAATCCATCCCTCGCCCTTGCACAGTGCACAGCCCTTGCCGCCGCATTTAAAGCAGCTCATGTCCATCTCTGCGCTCGGCTCGGTATAGGGAAAGTGGTGCGGGCGGAAACGCACGCGCGTATCGTCGCCGTACAGCTTTTTGATGAAAATTTCAAGCGTGCCCTTTAAATCGCTGAAGGTGATGCCCTCATCGACGACAAGCCCCTCTATCTGATGAAAAATGGGGCTGTGCGTCGCGTCCACAGCATCGCTGCGGTATACGCGCCCGGGGCAAATGATGCGGATGGGCGGCTTTTGCTTTTCCATGGTGCGAATTTGCATCGGGCTTGTCTGCGTGCGCAGCAAAACATTTTCCGTAATGTAAAAGGTGTCCTGCGTATCGCGCGCGGGATGGCTTTTGGGCATATTCAGCATCTCGAAATTGTAATGATCAAGCTCTACCTCGGGGCCGGACACAATGTCAAAGCCCATGCCGAGGAAAATTTCTTTTAATTCCTCTAAAACCTGTTCAAACGGATGGCGCTTGCCCTGCAGCGGTCTTTTGCCGGGCAGGGTCACGTCGATGGCCTCTGTGGCAAGGCGCGCGGTCAGCACGGCATTATTTAACTGTGCCGTGCGCTTTGCGATATCGGCGGCGATGCTCTCGCGCACATCGTTTGCCAGTGCGCCTATCACGGGGCGCTCCTCTGCCGACAGCGCGCCCATCTGTTTTAAAATGGCGGTCAATTCGCCTTTTTTACCCAGAAAACGCACGCGCAGCTCGTCCACTGACGCAAGGTCCGATGCCTTGCCAATCAGTTCATCCGCCGCTTTTTGAATGCTCTGCAATGCTTCCTTCATTTACCTGTAACTCCTTTTCTGTGATGGTTTGGGGACAAAAAAAACCGACTCGTCCCCGATGTTTGAAAATCAGGGACGAAGCCGGAAAAATTCCTGAAAGCTCCGCGGTACCACCCGTATTTTTGCCGCAGTACGCCATGTACAAGAGCAAACACTCTTTTGCCCGCTAACGGCGGCACGCCGTCCCTGCCTACCGGCACAATGCTTTCCGCAGGGCCACTCGTGAGTGAACTTCGGTGCGCAAAGTCCGCAAGATGCTCTCAGCCGTGGCATCTTTCTCTTTCGGGGACATTACAGTGCACTTACTCTCTCAGTCAACATGTTAATGCAAACAGTATACTATACTTTGCATAGACTTTGCAAGCATTTTACTGGATTTTTGCGTATTTTCATAGTATACTGTAAACGATGAAGCAAAAAAGGAGGTGCGCGGTATGATCTATGGAATCGGTGTGGATACAGCCACGACCGCGCGCGTTGCAAAGAGCGTGCAGCGTGCCTCCTTTCTTGAAAAAGTGTTTGGCGCACAGGAGCGGGTGCTGTTTGCGAGGCACCACAACAATGCTGACACAATGGCCGCGAATTTTGCCGCCAAGGAAGCGTTTGGCAAGGCGCTGGGCGCGGGCATTTTCAGCGGACTGTTTGATTTGTCGGAGGTGCAGGCGCTGCGCGGCGAAAGCGGTGCGCCATATCTTGCTTTTTCCGGTAAGGCGGCGGTGCTGATCGCGGAAAAACGTTTGCGCACGCATCTGTCACTGACGCACGAGGGCGGTGTCGCCACGGCGTTTGTCGTGCTGGAGATAGCAGATACGGCGGAGCGGCTGTCACAGGTGTAACAGCGTGAAGGCAGACGCAAGAGAAAAAATTAAAACGAAAAAGAATAGTGGAGCAAGCAAGTATGATAACATCCCAAGACGTAAAAGCCAATGAGCAAATTAAAACCTATATTCAAAAAGCGGACGAGACGCTTGTTGCAATGGGCTACACCGAGCACAGCTATGCCCACGTTACGCGCGTGGCGCATTTTGCGGAAAAGGTGCTGAGCGACCTCGGCTATGACAAGCGCATGTGCGAGCTGGCATGGATTGCCGGCTATATGCACGACATCGGCAATGTCATCAATCGCATTGACCATGCGCAGAGCGGCGCAGTCATGGCGTTTCGTATCCTTGACAAGCTGGGGATGGATGCGGCGGAAATTGCCACGGTGTGCAGCGCGATCGGCAACCATGATGAGAGCACGGCCTATCCGGTCAACCCTGTGGCTGCCGCGCTGATTTTGGCTGATAAAACGGACGTGCGCCGCACGCGTGTGCGAAATCGCGACAAGGCGACCTTTGATATCCATGACCGTGTGAACTATGCGGTGGAAAAGGCCAGCACTACCTTGACGGAGGATCACAAGGCCATTGTGTTAAATCTTACCATCGACACAAAGATATCACCGGTGATGGATTATTTTGAGATCTTTCTTGACCGTATGCTGCTGTGCCGCAAGGCGGCAGAAAAGCTGAATCTGGCGTTTCGTCTTGTAGTGAATGGGCAAAACGTGATGTAATATGCGGTGCGGGTGCCGCCGCGCCGCGGCAAAAAGGGCGGCTGTGCACCTGCACCTGCGCATTGCAGCGACAAAAATTTAAAAAAAGTTAATCGCATATGTTTAAAACCTTCTGTATCTCGCAACAATAGCGGTATGGGAGGTTTTACTTTTATGATTGAAATCAAACGCGGAGAAGTTTTTTATGCTGACCTAAGCCCCGTCATCGGTTCCGAGCAAGGCGGTGTGCGGCCGGTACTTATCGTGCAGAACGATGTGGGAAACCGGCACAGTCCAACCGTTATCGCGGCAGCCATCACCAGCAAGCAGGACAGAACGGGTCTGCCCACGCACATTGGCCTAAAGGCGGGACAGGCGGGGCTGACACGCGACAGCGTTGTATTGCTGGAACAGATCCGCACGCTGGACAAGCACCGGCTGCGTGAGCGCGCGGGGCAGATTCCCTCCGAGGTACAGCAGCAGGTTAACGCGGCGCTTGGCATCAGCGTCGGGCTTTCCTCCTTTTGATGTGTTTCGTTTTTTGGGCTGCGACTTTTCTTTTTAAACACAGTCTGGTATACTGAAAACACAAAGGATACCGGACAGGAGAAAAGCATGGAAAACAACGAACAGATGCAAGCGTTTTTTGATGGCCTTGCGCCAAAATGGTTTGATAACGAGAATGACCGCGCCGCACAGCAGCGCATCGTGCAGCTGGCGGATTTTCCGCACGGCGCGGCGCTTGCCGATGTGGGCTGCGGTCGCGGGGTAATGTTTCCGTATTTGCTAAAGGCGCAGCCACGCAGCTTGACGGCGGTGGATTTGTCATCGCAAATGCTGGCGTATGCAAAAAAAACCTACGGGGAAAACGGCATCACATACTGCAACTGCGATGTGCTGGAGGCACCGCTTGAACATTTGGATGCCGTGATGATGTATAACACATATCCTCATTTTTTGGACAAAAAAGCACTGGCAGACAAGATGGCGCACAGCATTCGCGCGGGCGGGATGCTTGTCATTGCGCACAGCGTGAGCAGACACAAAATAAACGCGCATCACAGTGAGGGGATTCCGTTTGTTTTGTCGGTTCCGCTGCGCTGTGCGCAGGAGGAGGCGGCAGAGTTTTCGGCGGATTTCACGCCGGAGCTGCTTATAGATGATGACGCGTTGTTTTTTGTCAAGCTGCGGCGCAGGTAAACAAAAGAAAAGTCGCAAGAGGCGGCGACAAATAACGGCGGGTACTTGACAGCATACGCACGTCAGGATATACTTTTATTGAAATAAAAGCACGTCACGAAGATGCGCTTTGCGGCGAAGCACGACGCTTTGCATCCACCCGGCGCGGGTGTTTACAATGAGGTTTCTCCTTTTGCAATTTCAGCAATTTATGAAATGAATGGCCACGAAGGCTGCCGTCCTGTACAGAACATACGGGGCAAAAGTCGTTGCGGCTGTTTTTTTGCGCTTTTTTGAACGCGGCTCTCCGCGCAGACGCGGGACAGGTTGCAATTCGACATAAAAATGAAAGAACAGAGAAGGAATCCAACCATGAACACACTTTCCACGAATCGCACCAAAAAGCTTGTCCTTGCAGCGCTTTGCGTGGCGCTTGGCATGATATTGCCCATGGCGTTTCACGCTGTGCCCAACGCGGGCGGCATCTTTTTGCCCATGCATATTCCTGTGCTGCTGTGCGGCCTTGTATGCGGCTGGCAATATGGCCTTGCCTGCGGAGTTTTAGCGCCGCTTCTCTCCAGCCTGATCACGGGAATGCCGCCAGCCGCATTTCTTCCCGGTATGCTGTGTGAACTGGCTGTGTATGGTCTTGTCAGCGGTTTGCTGCTGTATTATGTGCACACCGGACACACAACGGCAGATTTATATCTTGCGCTGATCGGCGCTATGCTGGCGGGACGTTTTACCTACGGTGTGTTGAACGCGGCTATTTTTCGCGCAGGTGCCTATTCGATGCAACTGTGGCTGACCGCAGCGTTTGTCACGGGTCTGCCGGGCATTCTTGTCCAGCTTCTGTTTTTGCCCGCCATTGTGTTGGCACTTCAAAAATCAGGCCTAGTGCAGTTGCGCCGATCATGACACGGTTGATCGCACAATTGTTTTGTAAATTTTAATTTTAACGCGAAGCATCACCAAATTGCGTGTCGCTTCGCGCTGATAAGCACGGCTTTTGCGCGCGGCAAGGGCTGTGCTTATTCTTTTACCTTGAATTACCGTCGCTTTTGAAATATAATGGTATAAAGATTACTATTGTGTTGTTATTTGCCGCAAAAGCCAAACGCAGCTTTATGGGGGCAACGCAGTTGGAAAGGATGTTGCCGCCGCTATGCCAGTGAGTCGTTACAACAGAAGAATCATTGCGCTGCTGTGTATTGGCTTGTTGCTGTGCGCCTGCACGTCTGACAGCGCGAAAAAGCAGCTAAAAGCGCAGGCGGGCAGCTATGTGCCTACAGGCTACAGCGATGCCGCCTTTCACGCCGACAGCGCCGTTGGTGAAAACGGGGTGCTGTTGGATCTTTCCGCTGTTGACAAGGGATATGTTGCGGTGAGCGCCGTCGCTGACAAAAGATTGAAGTTTCAGGTTGCATTCGGTGAAACCGCCTACAATTACGATTTGCCGGGCGACGGCACGCCGACGGTTTTTCCACTGCAATTAGGCGACGGCACCTATCGTCTGCGCGTGATGATAAACACGGAGGAAAACCGTTATCTAGAGCTGTACGCGCAGCAGGCGGAGGTTGTATTAAGCAGTGAATTTGAACCTTTTTTGCGCGCGAGCCAAATGGTAAATTATAAGGAGGACTCCACCTGCGTTGCACGCGCGCGGGAATTGGCGCAGAGCGCCGACAGCGAGAGTGCGTTTATGAATGCGGTCTATGAATATGTCAAAAATACAATTACTTATGACTATGACAAGGCAAAAAAGGTGGCAGACGGCGAGTTGAACGACTACCTGCCAAACCCCGATGAGACGCTGCAAAGTAAAATGGGCATTTGCTTTGATTATGCGGCGCTTGTCGCCGCAATGCTGCGCAGTCAAGGGATTCCGACAAAGGTTATCATGGGATATGTGAAGGATGGCTCTGTTTACCATGCGTGGAATATGGTTTATTTGCAGGACAGAGGCTGGGTCACGGTGAATATCAACGTGCCAAACCACAAATGGCAGCCGATTGATCTGACGTTTGCCGCCGCAGGCACAGACGAGGCGCTGGAGGGGAATGCGGACGATTATGTTCAGCGCTATCTGTATTGATAAGACAAGAGCGGAAAAGAGAGGGTGGCGCGATGAAGGCATGCACAATTTCAACGAGGGAAACCAGTGCTTTCTGTGAGAACATGGCAATGCTGCTGGAGGCGGGCATTCAAGTGGATGAGGCTCTGGATTTAATGAGCACGGACAGCATGCAGGAGCCGTACATCGATCTTGTACAGCAGCTTGCGGCGATGGTGCGCGAGGGCACAAGCTTTGCACAGGCAATGGTACAAACGCAGCGGCTGCCGGACTATGCGGCACAGATGCTGCTTGTTGCCGAGGAGACGGGCACGCTTGAAAAGACGCTGAAGCAGTTGTCGGCTTATTACGATCATGAGGATAAGCTGCAGGCGCAGCTGAAAAGCGCAGTCATTTATCCGACCATTATGCTCGGTTTGATGGCGCTGGTACTGGGCGTGCTGGTCGGTCGTGTGCTGCCGACGTTTATGCAGGTGTACAGTGACCTTACGGGGGATTTGACCGTATCGTCATACGGCTATCTGCGGGCGGCCTATGTGCTTGCATGGGTGCCGCTGTGCGCAGTAGTAGCTCTTGCTGCGCTGCTGTGTGTCGGCCTTGTGATGGCGCGCAGTGGCGCGGGACTGGCTAAGCTTGTGCGCCTTGCGCAGCGCTTTCCCGTGACACGCGGCGCAATGCTGCGCGTCGCACAAACGCGCATGACCGGAATGCTCTGCGTCTATGTGGCGAGCGGAACGGACATAGACACAGCATTTCGCAAAACAACCGAAACCGTGGATCATCCGCAGCTGCATACGAAAGCGGTTGCCTGTATCGACGCAATGCAGGCGGGACGCAGCCTGCCGCAAGCGGCCCATGAGGCACAGCTATTTGATATGCTGTACACGCGGATGCTGCAAAACGGTGCCCGCAGCGGCAATTTAGAGCGTGCGCTGTCAAAGCTGACGGATGTTTTTGCGCAGGATGCAGACATGCGCATTCGTCATATGATCAATACGATAGAGCCTGTTCTTGCCGCGGTTCTTACGGTGTCCGTGGGCTTTACGCTGTTGTCCGTTATGCTTCCGCTTGTCGGTATTCTCAGCGCGGTGGGGTGAGAAAATGACAAAACACAAAAAGAAACGTCTGCTGCTTTTGGTGCTTGGGATTCTGACTGTCGCAATCCTTGCCGCAGCCCTGCTTGCAATTGCGGATGGCGTAGAAAAAACAGTGCGTGCGCAGGGCGCAGCCTCGGTGCGCACAGCCGTGCAGCGGGCGGCAGTACAATGCTATTCCGTCGAGGGCTCCTATCCGCAGACACTGCAGCATCTTGAAGATCAATACGGTGTACAAATCAATCGCAAATTATATATCGTGACCTATGACGCGTTTGCGTCTAATATTATGCCGGAGATCGCAGTGCTTCAAAAGTGAGCACTGCCATGGCAGAAAGGGTGACCGCATGAAGCGCAAACAGACACAGACCGCACAGCTTTATCCGATTTTAATGTTCTCCATGCTGTTGCTCGCGCTGCTCGTGCTGATCGCTTTCAGCACATCGGTGTACAGCCATCTTGAGTCTGATAAAACGGCGCACACAGCAGCGCGTACGGGGCTTGCCTATCTTGTGACGCAGGTGCGCGGTGCAGATGCGCAGGATGCAATTGATATTACGCTTGCGCAGGATGACGGGCGCACAGTGCTTGTGCTGCGTGACGGTTTCAATGCGGATGAAACAGCGGAATATGCAACGCGCATCTATCTGTATGACGGGTATCTTGTTGAGGATTACGCGCGGGCGGATACGCCGCTTGCGCCTGATGCTGCACAAAAAATTGTGCAGACAGACAATTTTACGGCGGAATATCTGTCGGAACAATTGCTGTGCTTTACGACGCAGCAGGGCAGTGCGCGTGTGGCGCTGCGCAGCGCAAAAGAAGGTGCGCAATGAAGACGCAGTTTTCTATGCGCAAAAATACGGCGTTTTATGTGGAAATAGTGCTGCTGGTGCTGTTTGTGCTGCTTAGTACGAGCGTACTGGTGCGTGTGTTTGCAAAGGCACAATGGCTTGACCGCAGAGCAGAGCAGCTTTCACAGTCGGTCACACTGGCACAAAGCGCCGCCGAAACCTTTGCCGCAACGGACAGCGAGCAAGAGCTGCTGCAGCTGCTGCCGCAGAGGGATGGTATTTGTACGCTGTACTATGATGCAAAGGGTGCGGAAGCCGAAAAAAAGCAAACAGACGGATACACTGTGACAATTACCACTCAAAAAAAAGTTCAAATAGCGGGCACGCTGTGCCATGCCAGTATTGCAGTACAGGCGGAAGGGCGCAGTGCGGCTTATTATTGTCTGGAAACAGCGCGCTACTGGAACAAAAACGATGAGGGGCGTGAAGAAAGTGAGCAATGACACACAGCCCATTCGCATCGGGTGGCTCTCCTTGGTCATGACGGTCGTTGTTTTGTGTATGGCGGTGTTATCGGTTCTGTCCTTTGCCACTGCGCGTGCCGATTTTACACTGGCACAGCGCTATGCGGACACCCGAACGGCAATGTATGCGCAGGAGTGCGAGGGACAAGCATTACTGGCACAAGCGAATACCTTGCGGGCACTGGGGCTTTCTGCGCAGAACATTTGTGAAAAGCTGGGTGGGACGGCACATACAGAAACAGCGGATATCATCGTACTTACACTGGACGACGCGCAGGGCAACCGTCTGCTGATTCGCCTTGCGGAAAGCGGCGACGCTTTGCGCATCGTGACATGGCGACATAGCGCGGTGTGGCAGCAGGCGGCAGGTGAGCCGCTGTGGGGCACGATAAACACATAAATTGAGGAGGCAGCTATGGAGGTTCAAGAAATACTGCGCAGCGCCGTGGAGCGCGATGCGTCGGATATTTTCATCATCGCGGGACTGCCGCTGGTATATAAGGTGAATGGGCACCAACAGCGCGATCCCGAGCCAATGATGCGTCCGAGGGATACGGCTGCGCTCATCGGCGCCATTTACGAGCTGTGCGGCAGAGACAAGCAGCGCATCGAAAAAGAGGACGCAGACGACGATTTTTCGTTTTCCGTGCCTCAGCTCGGTCGCTTTCGTGCCAATGTGCTGCATCAGCGCGGCAGTCTTGCAGCCGTTATTCGGGTCATTCGCTTTACACTGCCGGCACCGGAGCGGATGCATATTCCACCGGAAGTCATGCGAGCGGCACAGCTAAAAAAAGGACTTGTGCTGGTCACCGGGCCTGCGGGCAGCGGCAAATCCACCACGCTTGCCTGCTTGATTCATGCAATCAATCATACGCGGGAAGCGCATATCATCACAATGGAGGATCCCATCGAATATATTCACGGTCATAAAAAATGCATCGTCACGCAGCGCGAAATTTTAAGTGATACGCCGAGCTATGTCAGCGCGCTGCGCAGCGCACTGCGCGAAAGCCCGGATATCATTTTGCTGGGCGAAATGCGTGATTATGAAACCATCGAGGTTGCCATGACAGCCGCCGAAACAGGACAGCTGCTGTTCAGCACGCTGCACACAACCGGCGCGGCAAGCACAGTAGATCGAATTATTGATGTGTTTCCGGCGAATCAGCAGGCACAGGTACGCCTGCAGCTGTCCATGGTGCTGGAGGGTGTTGTTTCGCAGCAGCTTGTCGAGGCGGTGACCGGGGAACAGGTGCCCGTTTTTGAAATTATGTTTACGAATCCCGCTATCAAGAATCTGATTCGCGAGGCAAAAACATATCAGATTGACTCCGCGATTCAAAACGGAACGGAATGTGGGATGCGCACAATGGATGCAAGCTTACTGAAGCTTGTGCAAGACGGTATCATTACAAAAGAAACGGCATTGACGCACTGCATTCATTATGAAATGATGGAAAAGCGTCTGAAGGAAATCAAATGATTTTTTTGACGGGGAAGGGGGCTTGTAACATGGATTTCAAGCTGTGTGTAACGCTATTCGGCAGCATGTCGGTATGCTGTGGGAAGCAGTTTATGATCCGACATACAAACCGTCCCACAAAGCCTTGGGAACTGCTGGCGCTGTTTTTGCTGTACAGAGGCAAACACTTTTCAAACCAGCAGCTGATGGATATGCTGTGGGAGGACGAGATTGAAAATCCAGCGGGCGCGTTAAAAAACGCGGTGTATTCGCTGCGCAAAACCTTGCAGATGGCAGATTCGGAGACCGCTTACATCTCCACCGATAACGGCGGCTACCTCTGGAACGAGGATGTTTCCGTGGAGGTTGACGCGATACAGTTCGAGGCTGCGGCAGAGTATTTTCTGTGCGCCGATCATCCGCAGGAGCAGCGCGTGGAGCAGGCGAAGCGCGCGGCGCGATTGTACAACGGTGATATTTTGCCCGGTATCGGTCAGCGGCGCTGGGTGATGCAGTATAATATTTCGCTGCATAATAAATATGTGCGCATTGTGCTTGGTGTGGCGGAGCTGTTGCAGTCGCGCGGATGTCTTGAGGATTTTCAGACGATACTGAACATTTGTAACCGCGCCGTTCAAATGGAGCCGCTGCAAGAGGAGTTTTATCTCTATATTTTTAAAGCAATGCAGGAGCTTAATATGCACAAGGCAATTTTAAGCTATTATCCCGTTGTGTCCAATCTGTTTTATGATGAATTGGGAATACCGCTCACGCAGGAAATCTGCGACATCTATCATCAGGCATCACAGGGCGGGGACGGCGTGCAGACGGATTTTTATAAAATGCAGCAAAATCTTACGGAGAAGGCAGAGAATCCCAATGAGAGAAAAGGCGCATATTATTGCGAATACGATACATTTCGCAGTTTGTATCAAGTGATGGCGCGCACCACGGAGCGCACCGGTGAAAACATCCTTGTGCTGCTTGTAACCGTGACGGCTCAGCCGGACAAAAAAGCGGACAGACAGGAACTTCTTGACGCAATGGTGAATCTGAAAAGAATCCTTGGCGCGACCTTGCGCAGGGGGGATGTATTCAGCCGATACAGCAGAAATCAGTATGCGATGATGCTGGTGATACACGATTTTAAGGACGAGGCAATTGTTAAAAAGCGCATTTGCAGTGCATACGCCACGGAATGCAAAGGAAAAACAGCGCTTTATATTACGGCACATCCCATCGAGGGCGCAATATGATCAAAAAAGCCGCGTGTTCGGCTTGCGCTTTTAGAGGGATGGGTGTAAAATAAGCTTTATTATAGAATGGAGGTAACTTTACGATGCGCAGTTTACCCTATATTGATGAATTTAAAACAGAGGCTGTTGATGCTGTCTTTACAAAGCAGCAGGCCGTGGCGGCAACCTTGCAGCTGCTGCAAAAAGAGCAGAGCAGCCCTGAGAACACTGCGGAGGAAACAGCACTGTTTACCCGCGCCATGTCAAAGGCAGAGTTTCGTTATATTGATGCAACCGTGACCGACACTGACCGTATGCTGGACGGTCTTGGTGTGGCGCGCTTCACAACACAAAGCATTGCGGATGCCATCAACGCGCTGCTGTTTGACGTGGAATAAAAACCTTCGGCTTTTGCACAGCTTCGCAAAGATGATAGCGGCGGCGCACACCGTTTTGGTGTTTGCGCCGCCGCTTTTTGTATAAGTCGCCGTCGGCTGCCCATACTGTCGCAGAGCGAGGTGTACGAGATGGCAAAGCGACTTTGTATTTTATTTTTCATGGCGCTTGCGGCGTTTTCAATGCTGTCATGCCGTTTGTCCACGCTTGCAACAAATCCTATTTATGCGGATGCCGCTGTCAATCAAAGCGCATATTATCTGGATTTTGAAGATGGTCGCGGTAATTTTTACGATTGCCGGTTCCGTCGGCTGACAGGCACAACCTACTCCTCTTACACGGTTGTTGCCCCAAGCACGGAGAGCTATCGTATGTTGTTCGACGCTGTGCCGGAGACAGAGCGTGCTTTTTTATACGAGAATATTCAAAAAAGCATCCCGTTTTTAATGAAAATTCCGGCAGATACGACAAAGGATTACCCGGTTTTTTTGCGCGCAAACCGCTATATGACCGTGCCCTTTGCCCCACAGCTGATTGGTTACTGCGATGGTGAGGGCAATGCAAAAGCAGGACTTGAAAGCGCGTGCGATGCAATTTTGCAAGGAGGAAGTACAAAGCAGCAGCTGTATTGTGCTGTAGATGCGCGCGGCAACTTGATTGGCAGCGAAAAGCCGCACCTTGTGACAGAGCAGGGAACAGGCAACGGCGTAATGTTAACGCTTGACGCTTCCCTGCAGCGCCTGTGCGAGGCTGCGGCACGCGACACCATGGACAAGGGTGCCGTGGTGGTAATGGATACGGCCACAGGGCGGGTGCGGGCAAGTGTCAGCCTGCCGGACTACGACCCGTCCCATGTGGCGCAAAGCCTTTGGACACAGGACGCGCCCTTTGTGAACCGATGCATCAGCAGCTATAATGTCGGCTCTGTTTTTAAACCCCTTATCGCGGCGGTTGCACTGGAAAGCGGCTTTGATATAGATGCACTTTATGAGTGCGACGGCAGCATTACCGTGGCAGATCACACCTATCGCTGTGCCTACGGTCATGGTCACGGTGCGGTGAATTTGGAGCAGGCGCTTGCACAGAGCTGCAACTGTTATTTTGTGCAGATGGCACTTGCGCTTGGCGGCGAGCTGCTTGTGCAAGAGATGCAGCAGGTCGGCTTTGGAGAAAGCACGGTGATTGCGGGAAATTTACGCACAGTGCGAGGCAGCATCCCAACGGTGGAGGAGCTGAAAAATCTTGGCGCGCTGGCATCCGTCAGCTTTGGACAGGGAACGCTCACTGCCAGTCCAATCCAAATTGCAGGCTTTTTTAACACGATTGCCAACGATGGTGTGTACCTCTCACCGACTTTTGTGGAGGGCTATGTCGATGAATACAGCAAAACAATCGCGCAAAGCTTGTACGCGCCGGTGGTGAGGCGCTGTATGCAGCCGGAGACGGCAGCTACGCTGCGCCGCATGTTGACAAATGTGGTGGAAAACGGTCTTGGACAAGGCGCGAAGCCAAAGCACGGCAGTGCGGGCGGCAAGACCGGAACGGCTCAGACGGGTCGTTATACCGAGAGCGGCGAGGAAATTATGGATGCGTGGTTTGCGGGATTTTACCCCGCCGAACAGCCGGAATATACCATTGTGGTGCTGCTGGACAGCGGCACCAACGACAGCGATGATGCTTGCGCGGTATTTGCGCGTGTGGCTGATGCGCTGGCATATTTTACGCAGGCAAATTTGACCTCTGTGCTTCCGCATGACATCGCGGAAAAGCAGACGTTGGAAACAGAGGCTCCGCATACTTGACAACCGTAAAATATGCTTTATAATAAGTGAAGTAAAGATAGATGAACGGCATTGAACGGGCCTATGGGATGTCCGCCTGATTTTAGAGAGAGAGCGCACGGCTGCAACGCTCTTATCAGTGCATATCCCGCGCCACCCGCGAGCCTTCGGCTGAAATGGCCGGACGCATCCGCTGCGTTAAGGCGGGCACAAAGTGGTGTGCTGTATGCGCACAATTTGGGTGGTACCACGGAAGCTGTTATGCCTTCGTCCCTTGTCTGGGGCGGAGGTTTATTTATTTTACAAAAGAAGCTTTGAATTTTAACATAGGGAGAAGAACAATATGGAATGGACAGGCCTCAATGAACTGCGCGAAAAGTATCTCTCGTTTTTCGAGAGCAAAGGGCATATGCGCCTTGACAGCTTTCCGCTTGTTCCGCATAACGACAACAGTCTGCTGCTGATTAACTCCGGCATGGCACCGATGAAAAAATGGTTTCTCGGTCAAGAGGAGCCGCCGTGCCACCGTGTGACAACCTGTCAGAAATGTATTCGCACGCCCGACATTGAGCGCGTGGGCATTACGGCGCGGCATGGTACGTTTTTTGAGATGCTGGGGAACTTTAGCTTTCAAGACTATTTTAAAGAGCAGGCGATTCCCTGGGCATGGGAATTTTTGACGATAACGCTTGCCATTCCGGCGGAGCTTCTTTACATTTCTGTGTACGAGGAGGACGATGAGGCCTATGACATCTGGACAAAAAAAATAGGCATTGCGCCCGATCATATGGTGCGCTTTGGAAAAGAGGATAACTTCTGGGAGCACGGCAGCGGTCCGTGCGGTCCGTGCAGTGAAATTTATTTTGACCGCGGCCCCGCGCATGGCTGCGGAAAGGCCGACTGTAAGGTCGGCTGCGACTGTGACCGCTATATGGAGGTCTGGAACCTTGTATTCAGTCAGTTTGATTCCGACGGCGCGGGTCATTACGCGCTGCTGGAAAAGCCGAACATCGACACCGGCATGGGGCTTGAGCGCCTTGCCTGTGTGCTGCAAGGTGTGGGCAATCTGTTTGAAGTTGACACGGTCAACAACATTTTGAAGCACGTAGAGCGCATCACCGGCAAGCGTTATGGCGCGGATGCAAAAACAGATATTTCCATCCGCGTGATCACCGATCATATTCGCTCTACCGTGTTCATGGTCAGCGACGGAATCCTGCCCAGCAACGAGGGGCGCGGCTATGTGCTGCGCCGTCTGCTGCGCCGCGCCGCGCGCCATGGCCGTATGCTGGGTGTGACGCATTCGTTTTTGTCGGAGCTGTGCGGCACCGTCATCAAGGAAAACGGCAGCGCCTATCCGGAGCTTGTCGAGCACGCCGACTACATTAAAAAGACTATTTCTGCGGAGGAGGAGCGCTTTTCGCGCACCATTGATCAGGGGCTCAGCATTCTGAATAATCTGATGGATGGTCTTTCGCAGGCTGCTGCCGAGGGAAAGCAGCGCATTCTCAGCGGCATTGAGGCGTTTAAGCTGCATGATACCTTTGGCTTCCCGCTGGATTTGACAAAAGAAATTGCTGCGGAAAACAATGTTGCGGTGGATGAGGATGCATTCCGCGCTGCGCTGAAAAATCAGCAGGATACCGCCCGCAAGGATCGCGCCAGCCGCGATATTTCCGGGTGGGCCGCTGACCTATTCAGTGAGGTTGTAGCCGATACGACAAAATTTGTCGGCTATGATGTGCTGGAAGTGGAGACCGCCGTTGTGGCGCTGTCAGACGGCGAGGAGGTTGTGGAAGCGCTCTCTACCGACGACGGTGCAAAGGACGGCGTACTTGTGCTGCTGAAGGAAACACCTTTTTATGCGGAGAGCGGCGGACAGGTTGCCGACACCGGCACCATTACAACGGCAAGCGGTGCGCATCTTGCCGTGTACGCCTGTAAAAAAACGCCGAAGGGCTTCTTTGTTCACACCTGCACGCTGGAGGACGGGATGGTGCAAAAGGGCGAGCGTGTGACAGCCTGTGTCGATAAGACGCGCCGCCATGCCATTATGCGCAATCATACCTCTGCGCATCTGCTGCAAAAAGCGTTGCGGGAGGTGCTTGGCGCGCACGTACATCAGGCCGGCTCCTATGAGGATGATGAGCGCACGCGTTTTGACTTTACCCATTTCAGCGCCGTGACCCCGCAGGAGCTTGCGCAGGTGGAAAATATTGTCAACGAGAAAATTTTCGAGGCAATGCCTGTCACGATCCGTGAGATGGCGCTGAAGGACGCAAAGGAATTGGGCGCAATGGCGTTGTTTGGCGAAAAGTACGGGGATGTCGTGCGCGTTGTGGATGTGAGCGGATGGTCTACCGAATTTTGCGGCGGCACGCATGTGTCCAACACCGCGCAGCTTGGCTGCTTTAAAATTTTGTCGGAATCCTCCGTGGCCGCCGGGATTCGTCGTATCGAAAGCACAACAGGTTACGGCGTTTTGCGTTTACTGAATGAAAAAAGCGACATGCTGGCGCAGGTTGCGGGCAATCTTAAAGTGAGCGGCTTGCATGAGCTTGCGCAGCGCTCCGTGACTGTTATGGCGGACTTGAAGGCTGTGCAGAAAGAGTTGGATGAGCTGAAAGCCGAGATGGCAGGCGCTAAGATGGACGGCCTGTTTGAAAGTGCAACCGATGTTGACGGCGTAAAGATTTTCACACTGTATCTCACGGGTACCGCACCGGACGCGCTGCGCACTGTCTGCGATAAGACGCGTGACAAGGCACCGAAGTCTGTCACTGCTGTGATCGGAGAGAGCGAGGGCAAGCTGACCCTGTGCGTCAGCTGCGGCAAGGATGCACAGGCGCGCGGCCTTGCCGCGGGCAAGCTTGTCAAAGAAATTGCTGTGCTGGCAGGCGGAAACGGCGGCGGTAAGCCGGATTTTGCAATGGCGGGAATCAAGGACGCATCCAAAATTGACGACGCACTGAATGCAGTGCCGGGCATTGTCTCGGCGGCACTCGCTCGCTAAATTCATCCCCGTTAAGGAGGAATTTTTATGGAAGATTGTCTGTTTTGCAAAATGATTGCGGGGGAAATTCCCGTGAATAAGGTGTATGAGGACGATACGGTACTGGCATTCTATGATATTGACCCTCAGGCACCTGTGCATTTTCTCGTTGTTCCAAAGCAGCATATTGCGTCCCCGGCGGATATTACAAAGGAAAACGCTGCTGTCGTGGGTCATATTTTTGCCGTCATTGCAACGTTAGCGGCAGAAATGAACCTTGTAAAAGGCTATCGTGTCGTGACAAATTGCGGCAGAGACGGCGGACAAAGCGTGCCGCATCTGCATTTTCATGTGCTGGCAAAACGCAGTCTCGCGTGGCCGCCGGGCTGAGATGCACACCATCATCAGAAAACGGCGGCTGTACTTTCAGCCGCCTATAAAGGAGAGAATTTTAAATGCGTAAGACCTATTCGCTGACAGTTGCCGGTGTGACGCGTGAGCTTCCTATCTGCGCGGTGAATGACAAAATGGACATTGCTGCGTTTGTCATGTTCAGTGACGTGGAGCTGACGGTTGCCTGCGCAACCGCGTTGCTTGAAAAAGTGCCCGCGTTTGATATGATTGTGACAGCGGAGGCAAAGGGGATTCCCCTTGCCTATGAAATGGCGCGGCAGAGCGGAAAAACATATATTCCCGCGCGCAAAGGCGTGAAGCTGTATATGGAAGCGCCTGTCATTGTAGAGGATCAATCCATTACGACCGAGGCGGCACAGCGCCTTGTCATTGATCAAAAATATCTTGATGAGATGGATGGAAAGCGCATACTGATCGTGGATGATGTCATCAGTTCGGGCGGCAGTTTGCATGCACTGGAAACCTTAGTGGGTAAAAGCAAGGGCAAAATTGTCTGCCGTGCGGCGGTATTGGCCGAGGGCGATGCCGCGGAGCGCACAGACATTGTGTTTTTAGAGCCGCTTCCTTTGTTCTTCAAGTAAGCCATGCGGCGGCCGGTTGCCCTTGCAGGAATATTGTTTTTCTTGACACAGCTGCTGGCCGCCTTTCTGCCGCAGACGGCCATGTGGTTGTTTGCGGCATTTTTGGTTGTTTTATTTCTGGTGTGCTTGTGGCGGTACGCTCCGCTGTGCAGCTATGCCTGCCTAGCAATGTGCGTTGTGTGCGCGGCATTGCTTCTGCGCATGGGTTATGTGCGGCTGTGGATGCAGCCGATGCTTGTGCTAGCAGATACGCGCGGTGCAGCGACTGCTACCGTGCTGGAAACGTCTCCGGGTTATACCGGGGACACTGTGCGTGCCACGCTGCGCGTGACCGACTATGACAAGGCCGGGTTTTCGCATTCCTTTAAAGTGACCGCAAACGCATTTCCGGGTGCTGTCATGGGGCAGCAAGTGCGTTTTATGACAAGCTTTGCACCTTTAGAGCAAGACTCCTATCTTTTTGCGCACTATGCAAAAAATGTTTACCTTGCCGCAACGGATGTGACCGACTGCGAATGGCTGGAAGATTCACAATCACCGGAAATTACCGGCAAGCGGATCCGCGAGAATATTTCTGCGGGTATCTGCCGGTATTGGCCCGGAGATGTCGGCGCGATTGCCTCGGCAATGGCGATCGGTGACAAGTCACGGCTTACGGATGACATCAAAAGCTCTTTTCGCAGCGCAGGCATTTCCCATGCGCTTGTGGTATCGGGTTTGCATCTTGGCATTGTGTGCAGCTTTTCCTATGGACTACTGCATTTTTTTGTGCGCCGGAAATGGGCGGCACTGGGCGGTATCGTCGCGGCGGTGCTGTTTGCCGCGGTAACCGGCTTTACTCCGTCGATTGTTCGCTCCGGCCTTGCGGTATTGCTGTATTATGGCGCACAGGTTTGCAGCCGGCAAAGCGATACGCTTACCTCGCTTGGCTTTGCCGCACTTGTGATGTGCATAATAAATCCTTACGCGGCAGTTGATATCAGCACACTGCTCTCGTTTTCCGCCACTCTGGGGGTTTTACTGGCAGGCGCGTTTACAGAACAGCAGTTTGAGGCGCAGACAGCAGAGGGGAAAGCAGATGAATTGGCGGAAGATGCCATACAAGATAGGGTGCGGGCAAGACTCCGCTTTTGGTGTCGCAGACTGCTCAACGCGGTTGCTGTCCCTGTGGCGACAACCTTGACAACGCTGCCTGTATTGGCGGCGGCGGGAATCGGTGTGTCTCTGGTGGGTGTTTTGTGTAATTTGCTTGCCGTGCCGCTGTTGGGAATTATTGTGACAGGCGGGTTGATTTTAGGCTGTTGGAACGGTTCGATTTGGTTGGAGCCGATTGCACGTACCGCCGGACTCTGCTGCGGTATCTGTACGCGGCTGTTGTATGCCATTGCGCAATGGGCTTACAAATTACCGTGGGCGGTTGTGCATGTGTCCGGCGTGCCGGCGGTGCTGACGATACTGGGGGCAGCGGCGCTTTTTTACACGGGAAAACGGCTGCGTTTTTCTTTGCGCAGAAACATAGCACTGGCGACACTGTTTGTGCTGCTGTGCGCAGTCCTGTATGCAGGGCTGGATCGGGATATTGTGCGCGTCGCCGTCATAGGCGGCAGCAAGGAACCCGCGCTTGTGGTGACAAAGCAGCTGCATACCGCAGTCGTTTTTCGCGGTCGGGAGGGAAATGTTGCGGCCGTGCAGGATTATCTTGAACAATATAACCGTGATACGGTGGACATTGTCGTGGATTTGCGCCGCACAGGGGATACGGCAACGCTGGCGCAGCAGCTTTGCGCGCGGGAGAGCGTGCAGGCGGAAGCGCTGATCAATCATGCCGCTTTTGTGCCGTTTCGTGGTATCATCATTACAGTAAACCATCAAAAGGGTGGCAACTATGCCAGTGTGGATTGCGGGGGCTTTACGGTCGGAACATCGTGCGGCAGAGTGGATTTAGCGGCTTACCCCACGTCCAATGTATATCTGGCCGGCAGGAGCGAGCCTTATCATATGAATTGCAAAATACTGCTGATGCCGGGCAGTACACCTGCGTGGTTGCAAAACAGCACGTCGCTTTCCATGCAGCGCCGCCGTGTACAGCAGGAGCTGTGTCTGGTCATACGACAAAATCAATCCATTGTATGGAGAGGAGCCGAACTTGATTTTTCATGAAGCAAACGTTATAAAAGCGCTGGAGGCCCCGGAAAAATACAGCGTATTTTATTATTTTTCCACAGAGGATTATCTTGTACAGAGCTATGCGCGCAAGACCGTTGCGCGGCTTTTGCACGACACGGGTGCCGAGGTAACACGCGTTGACGGTCCCGTGCCGTCGATGGAAGAAATTGTTGCAGCGGCGGGAACCATTTCGTTTTTTGGCACAAAACGCATTGTGGAGATATCTCTGCTGGAGCCGGCGGCAATGAACGATGCCGATGTGGCGGCACTGTGCGATATCATGCAAAGCCTTGAAAATGCGACGTTGGTTTTGACGACGGTCTTCAAGGATGACAAAGCAAAAACAACAAAAAAGGCAAAGCAATTGATTGCGGCGGCAGAGAAAACAGGCTTTGCGGCGGAACTAAGCAAACCCGCGCCGCAGGACGCAAAGCGTTTTGCCGCCGAATATGCGGCTTCGCTTGGCGCGACGCTTTTTCCGACAGCAGCATCAGCGCTGATTGAGCGAACGGGAACAGAATATTTTGCGCTGCAAACCGAGCTTGAAAAGCTTGCAGCCTGCGCACAGTACGGCGAAATCTCCCGCGAACTGATTCAACGCATGAGCACGCAGAACATTGAAGCGGATGTATTTGAGATGGTGCGTGCAGTCACGGCGCGGCAGCTTCCGCGCGCGCTTGAGAAACTGCGCCAGCTGCTGGATTTGCAAAACGAGCCGATTGCCGTCACGGCGGCGCTTGCCGGCTCCTTTGTGGATTTGTATCGCGTAAAATGCGGCGGACAGCAAAAGCGTAATTATGCGGCAGTATTTAAAGATTTTGCTTATCGTGGCAGCGATTACCGATTGAAAAAATCGGCGGAAACAGCATCCGGATATACAAAGCAGCAGTTGGAAACAATTCTTTTTTTGCTCTGCAAGCTTGATCTGCAATTGAAAAGCTCTGCGGCGGACAGCGTGGCATTACTGCAAACAGCGCTGTGCGAAATTTCGGCAGTAGGGGTGAGATGATGGAAAAACCGCGGATTGAAGAAGTGATTGTAGTAGAGGGGAAATACGATGCCGCAAAGCTTGCAGATCTTGTGGACGCGCTGATTATTCCAACGGGCGGCTTTTCGGTTTTTACGGCGACGGAGACGAAGGATTTAATTTTATCGCTTGGAAAAAAGCGCGGCATTCTTGTGTTGACGGATTCCGATGCGGCGGGCTTTCGCATCCGCACTTATCTGAACCAACTTGCACAGGGAATCACGGTGAAGAACGCCTATATTCCGGCGGTGCCCGGAAAAGAAAGCCGAAAGCCGAAGCCGTCGTGCGAGGGACTGCTTGGCGTAGAGGGAGTATCGGGCGCAGCAATTTTGCAGGCGCTGCGCACAGCGGGCGCAAGTGCTCAGCAAAAAAAGAACGGCCGACAGATTACCTATGCGGACTTGTATGAGCTTGGCCTTTCCGGCACGCAGGGAAGCGCGACGCTGCGGCGCGCGTGGCTGCAAGCACTGGGACTGCCGCCGCGCTTATCTAAAAAAGCGCTGTGCGAAGTGTTAAACAGCTTATATACCTACGAGGAATTTTTGGCATCGACACCAAAAAGCAGCTCGGTACCGTAGAAGTTTACTGCGGCACTGAGCTGCTTTTTTATATGGGCTTGTTGTGGTGCTATTTTAAACTACCCTCCAGTATTTGCTGTACATACCATGGCTGCTTTGCTGTCAGCGTCACGCCGCACAGTGCTTCACATGGCGCGTGAATCAAGTCGGGAAAGGTGATCGAATGTGCGCAAAGCGCTTGATATTTCATCTTATACACGCGGTTGGCGGCGTTGTCGCCATATTTGCTGTCACCGAGAATGGGACAGCCGATAGAAGCCAAATGTGCGCGGATTTGATGCGTGCGACCGGTGACAAGCTCCACCTCAAGCAGGGCGAGCCTGCCGCTTGTGGTCAGCGTATGATAGCAGGTGATAATTTTCTTTGCGCTGTCATCCGCGCGCGAAACTATCGTGACAATGCCGCGCGCTGCATCTTTTTTTAAATAGCCATGCAGTGTGGCGCTTTTTGGCTGTGGCCAGCCAAACGTAACACAGAGATATTTTTTTGTAATTTCGCGCGATTGCAGCATAGTGCAAAGACATTGCTCGGCAGCAGCGCTTTTTGCAAGCAGTACAAGTCCGGAGGTGCCCGTATCCAAGCGATGGCATAAACACGGCGTAAACGCATTCTCCGGTTGCCATGTGCCTTTGTCATATAAATATAAAAGCGCGCGGTTTAACAGGGTATCTGCAGTCGCACCTATTTCATCCGCAACGGGTAAGCCGGCGGGCTTGTCTGCAACCAGGATTGCATCATCCTCATACACAGCCGTAAATTCTCGCCGTGCCTGTAAAAAAAGAGGACCCTCCGGCGATGAAACGATGTGATCCGGCAAATACAGAAAAACTTTGTCACCGGGAACAAGACGTGCGTTTAACGGCAGCTTTTTCCCGTTGACTTTAATTTTATTCTCCCGCAAATATTTGTGCAGCCGTCCACCGGACAGCGCGGGAAAAGCATTGGAAATGGCAGCGTCAAGTCGTGTTGGGGCAGCGATTAAAATAGTCTGCATGGAGAGCTCTCTTTCGTGTATCGGATGATTTTGTCTCGTGTAAGGCATTTGCAGCATTTTTTATCTCGTTTGCCACTTGCCTTATATCTTTTGAAGTCGCTTATTATAATGGCTGCTGAATCAACCGCAATGCGGTTGATTCGCGCGGCAATTCAGCCATTGTCACAACGCGACTTTGTTCAGTACGCATTATTATAACATATTTTATTACAGTTTTATACAAAAAAACAGGCTGGCAAATTTCATCGGTGAAACCCGCCAACCTGTTTTGCAATGGCTCATGCTATCATCATTCTGTTGCGGTTACCGCTCCGTGTAAATCTGCTGGCTGCCGTTGATGGCTTGCTCCAGATACTTGTCAATCCATTGCGCGGCAGCAGCTGCGTCGCGGGCACAAAGATGCGTGTATAATATTTCTGTGTTGCGGCACAAAGCTTCGATGCCGTACAGCCGGCAGAACCGTATCCATAGCGTTATAACCGGTGCTTTAAAAGAATAGTAAATCAGCGGAAGAATGCTGTTGCCACCGACAAAGGCCAGCTCATGCTGAAAGGAAAAGGCGGCTTCTGCCGCCTGCGCAACGGTTTGCGCGGCAGCCAAATGTGCCACAATGTCACCAAGATGCGCCATTGCCTCGTCGGAGGCATGCGCGATGGCACGCGAAGCTGCAAGATGCTCCAGTGCCTGTCTCACTTCCAGGATAGAGCGAATCTCCTCCTTGCCGAGCACGCCTCCCTGATATTCCATAATGGAAATCAAGGTGCTCAGATTGCCCTTGCGGCGGTAATCGGCAACACAGGAGCCTTGACGCGGACGCACCTCTAAAAAGCCTTGTGCTGCCAACTCGGCAAGGCCGCCGTTCACCACCGCGCGGCTTACCTGCATCTGCTGCGCAAGCTCTCGTTCGGGCGGCAGCTGCGTCCCCATGGGCACCTCTCCCGATAAAATTTTGTCCTGTAGCTGTTGTACAAACAGGTCTTTTAAGCTGGGCGCGGATAGCTTTTCAAAGTCCATCGGCGTTTCTCCTTACTGGTTGTGGCTATACCAAATACCAAAGTGCTATTTTATCATACATCTTGTCAATTGACAAGCCGAAAATTTATGGTAACCACCAAAAAAAGCAGAATCAGTTGACGTGAAATTCTTGGAGAGTTAAACTATTAACAAAGATTGGTATAGCCAGAGCAGCACCGGCTTAGCGCGCAGCTAAGGGGATGCTCTGACGCACGCAGCGCACAGAGCGCATTTGGAAAGGAGCCGGAGGACATGACGGAAAACAGCACGCAGAAAACACAGGCCCCCCGCGAACTTATTTTAAAGCTGGGGCAGAAAATCACTGACCGCATCGGACACACAGTGACCGTGGAGGATCCTGAATATTGGGGGCTTGCCGGCGTGGTGACGGACGAAATGGCGGCGGTGGCATTAAAGATGAAGGTGCGCCGTCCCATGACACTGGCACAGCTTGCACAGGCCACCGGTAAGGATGCGGACAGCCTTGAAAAACTTTTGTATGAGATGAGTTATATCGGACTTTTAGAATATAACTGGGAAAATTCCGAGCATATAAGACAGTATGTCCTGCCGATGTTTGTGCCGGGCAGCGCCGAGTTTACCAACATGAATAAAAAACAGTTGGAGGAGCATCCAGAGCTTGCCAGCTTTTTTGAACAGATGTCGCGTCTGCCGCTGGAAAAAATTACGCCCATGGTACCACAGGGCGGTGCAGGCATCGGCATGCACGTAATTCCCGTTGAAAAGGCCATCGAGACTGAAAATCAGTCTGTGGATGTGGAGCATATCTCGCACTGGCTGAAAAAGTATGACGGAAAATATGCCGCAAGCCCGTGCTCGTGCCGTATGTCGCGCTGCGTTCTGGGCGAGGGCTGTGCCGATGACCCTGAGGACTGGTGCATCGGTGTGGGAGACATGGCCGATTATCTTGTGGAGACGCACAAGGGACACTATGTCGATTATGACGAGGTGCTTCGCATTTTAAAGCATGCCGAGGACAACGGCTTTGTGCATCAAATCACCAATATTGATGGCGAAAACAAAATTTTTGCCATTTGCAACTGCAATGTCAATGTGTGCTATGCGTTGCGCACCTCAATGCTATTCAATACGCCAAACCTATCGCGCTCGGCCTATGTGGCAGAGGTGAAAACCGAGGACTGTGTCGCCTGTGGGCGCTGCGTAGAATACTGTCCCGCGGGCGCAGTCAAGCTGGGACAAAAGCTGTGCACAAAGGACGGACCGATTGCCTATCCGCAGCAGGAGCTGCCGGACACCGTGAAGTGGAGCCCCGAAAAGTGGACGGAGGACTACCGCGATAAAAATCGCATCAATTGCTATGACACCGGCACAGCGCCCTGCAAAACAGCTTGTCCTGCACATATCGGTGTGCAGGGATATTTAAAAATGGCGGCGCAGGGGCGCTATACAGAGGCGCTGGCGCTGATTAAAAAAGAAAATCCGTTCCCCGCCGTGTGCGGACGCGTTTGTAACCGCCGCTGTGAGGATGCGTGCACACGCGGCACCGTCGATAACGCCATCGCCATCGACGAGGTGAAAAAATTTATTGCGCAGCAGGATTTAAACGCGAAAAACCGCTATATCCCGCCGGTGATTCAGCCCTCAAACCGCGGCCTGTTCCAAGAAAAAATCGCCATCGTCGGCGCGGGACCTGCCGGACTTTCCTGTGCATATTATCTGGCAGAAAAAGGCTACAAGCCAACAGTATTTGAAAAAAATGAGCTGCCCGGCGGCATGCTTGTCTATGGCATCCCCTCCTATAAATTGGAAAAAGATGTCGTCGCCGCCGAAATTGACGTGCTGCGTCAAATGGGCGTGGAAATCAAATGCGGCGTTGAAATTGGCAAGGATGTTTCGCTTGCGCAATTGCGAGAGCAGGGTTATCAGGCGTTTTATGTTGCCATCGGCTGTCAGGGCGGCAGAAAAGCGGGCATTCCGGGCGAAGATGCTGCGGACGTGCTGACCGCCGTCGATTTTTTACGCAACGTGGGCGAAAATGCCAGCTATACCGTAACGGGGCGCACGGTCGTGGTCGGCGGCGGCAACGTTGCCATTGATGCGGCGCGCACAAGCACGCGCTGCGGCGCAGACACGGTTGCGATGTACTGCCTTGAGACACGCGAAAAGATGCCCGCCTCGCTTGAGGAAATTGCCGAGGCCGAGGACGAGAGCATCGCCATCCACTGCGGCTGGGGTCCGAAAGAAATCAAGACGGAAAACGGTAAAGTGACCGGCATTGTGTTTAAAAAATGCATCTCAGCCTTTGACGAAAACGGCAATTTCAGTCCGAGCTATGACGAGGCAGAAACTGTCACGGTTCCTTGCGAGCATATTGTTCTCAGCATCGGACAGAGCATTTTATGGGGCGATTTGCTCAAGGACACAAGGGTGGAGCTTGGTCGCGGCAAAGGTGCTGTGGCTGACCCCGTCACCTATCAAACAGCTGAGCCGGACATTTTTGTAGGCGGCGATGTATACACCGGCCCGAAATTCGCCATCGACGCAATTGCTGCCGGCAAGCAGGGCGCTGTCTCGCTGCACCGTTTTGTGCAGCCGGATTCCAGCTTGGTTGTCGGGCGCGACCGCCGCGCGTTTATTGAGCTTGACAAGGACAATATCAAGCTTGCAAGTTATGACACCGCCGCCCGTCAGATAACGGGCATGGAGGAGAGCATCGACTACCGCCACTCGTTCCGTGATGCGCACAAGACATTTACCGAGGAGCAGGTGAAAATTGAGACGGCACGCTGCCTTGGCTGCGGCGCTTCTGTGGTGGATCAAAACAAGTGCATCGGCTGTGGACTTTGCACCACAAAGTGTGAATTTGATGCCATTCATCTTGTTCGCAAATATCCGGGATGCAGCAAGATGGTCAAATCCGAGGACAAGATGAAAGCAATTCTGCCGTACATGCTCAAGCGGGAAATTAAAATCAAATTCAGCAGGAAGGACAAGTGAGCCATGCACGAGCTGGGGATTGTATTTCATATTGTTGACAGCATAGAAAAAATCGGCAGGGAAAACAAGCTGCGCACGGTATCGGCGGTCACGCTGGAGCTGGGCGAAGTTTCGGGCGTTGTCGATGCCTATTTGCAAGACTGCTGGAAATGGTCTTCAGACAAATCGGCGCTTTTGCGGGATGCGCAGCTTATCATAGAGACGATTTCTGCGGTGACGTTGTGCGAGGCATGCAACAAAACCTATGATACGGTGACGCATGGGAAAATCTGTCCCTTTTGCAGCAGCGAAAGCACACATCTTGTGACAGGAAACGAAATCAATATTAAGGAAATTGCGGCGTGCTGACAGCGCCGGATCGGGACAGAGAGCATTGATTGATTTTGAGGAGGAATTATAATGTTGTTTCAAATTTACGGGGAGAATGCGGGGTTTCAGCTGCTTGGCTGGGTGCTTGTGTTTGTGGGACTGGTTGTCACCAACGAGCTTTCGCGCCGCACTAAAAAGGGAGGAATTTTCTTCTTTCTGGTGCTGCCCGCCGCTTTAACCGTGTATTTCATTTCCATTTATGTGGGCGCAGCTATGGGCGCGCAGTGGGCGCTGAACAATCCGACCTATCTGCATATGAGCAGTTGGTTCCACTATGCAAAGCTGTATGCCGCGACGGCCGGCTGCATCGGTTTTATGATGATTAAGTATCAGTGGGGCATCGGCAAGGAGCAGTGGTTTAAGGTGTTTCCGTTTGCTATTGTTGCCATCAACATTCTCATTGCCGTCGCCAGCGACTTCGAGTCCGGGATTCGCGGTGCAATGGCTTTGGCTGCAAACGGAAGCCGTTGGTGGCTGTCCGCCGAAAATGTCTGGCTGTATGGCGGATGGTGGAACTGGGTCAACGGCATTGCCGGAATCCTTAATATTCTGTGCATGACGGGTTGGTGGGGTATTTACACCTCCAAAAAACACGATGATATGCTGTGGCCGGATATGACATGGTGCTTTATCATCGCATATGACTTGTGGAATCTTGAGTATACCTATAATAACCTGCCCACGCACGCATGGTATTGCGGCCTTGCACTCTTATTGGTTCCCACATTTGCCAACGCATTTTGGAATAAGGGCGGATGGATTCAAAACCGCGCCAACACGCTGGCTATCTGGTGCATGTTCGCGCAGGTGTTCCCCCTGTTTCAGGATACGGGTATCTTTGCGGTACTGCCCGTGCTGTACAAGGACGGTATGATGAACCCCGCCGCTCAGCCCGGCGCAGCGAACCCTGTAATGCAGGGCGTTATTGCCGTCATTGCCTTAGCTGCCAATGTGCTGGTGCTGGCTTATATCATTAAGCGCTCTGTGGCACAGAAGAAAAATCCGTACAAAAACGAGATTTTCACAGATCAGCACGACTTCAAGCTTGCCATGGAGAGGGCAGAGGAACCGCAAAAAGCGACAGTATAATGCTCTTTTTCGATAAAATAATTTCCGGAAGCGCACCCGTTATCGCGCAGCACATCTTACGGGTTTCAAATGCGCTGATGCAGATGAAAGGGATTCTGGGTTTTGAAACGAAACCAAGATAGTATTTGTCAAAATGCTATCCTGCGCACAAGCCGTGGAATTTCGCATAGAATCACCCTGCGAGAGGTTTGATAGCAACTACCCAAGCGTTCAAGATAGACTATCATCAGTTAAGTTGCTCTATAAAACACGGTTGCGCGGACAATTGCGCTGCATCCACAATTTTCAATTCTTGCACATAGAAACAGCACCCCGTTTGTTGACAGCAGGATAGACTGCAACAACAAGCGGGGTGCTGCTTTATAGTACAGCAATTGAACAAAATAGGAGTATATTCTATGCCATCTTTTTTGCTGTATGCGGTTTTACATGAATTAAACCGCTATCAAAAAATTACGAATAAACGGAGGACCGGGGATTTTTACAGGCGTTTTGGAGATGCACAGGAAGCAGCCAGAGCTTTATTTTGAGAAAAAGCTTATTCCATTGCGTCAAAAAATGCGATGCCGCATGCGCCGGGGCCGGCATGTGTGCCGATGACCGCGCCGATGGGATTCACGGTCGGTTTTTGCAGATGCAGATTTTGCGTGACATAGCGCACAAATGGCTCTACACCATGGCGGTTGCCCGTATAGCCTACCGCCACGGGCCATGTTTCGTCAATGCCGCCTGCGGATGCAATCATTTTGAAAATCGCAACATACGCGCCGGGCATACCGCGCGCCTTGCCCGCAAGACCCAGCTTTCCGTCGTGTCCGCCGGGCTTGCGCTCACCGTAGTTCAAGGCAACGACGGGCTTGATACCAAGCAGACCGCCCGCAAAAGCCGCCGCACTCGACAGACGTCCGCCCTTGCGCAGATAGGTCAAATCGTCCACCACGGCAAGAAGACGCAAATGCTCACGCGCAGTTTCCAAATCCGCCACAATCTCGCCGGCGGAAAATCCCTCTGTGATGCGCTGCAGCGCGCGATGCACAAGCAGACTTTCGGCAAGCGTGGCACTTTTGCTGTCAACAATATAAATATTGTCATAACCGATCTCGTCTTTGGCAATTTGCGCGCTTTGGCAGGTGCCGGACAGTGACGCGCTGATTAAAATGCAGATAAGCGTGTCACCGTTGCGCTTAGCCGCCTCGAAATGCGTCTGGAACAACTCCGGACTGGGCTGGCTTGTTGTGGGCAGCTTTTCCGCGTGTTGAAGCTTTTCGTAAAATGCTTCGGGAGTCAATTCAATGCCATCGCGAAAGTGCTCGCTACCAAAATTCACTTGCAGCGGCACCACAAGCACGCCAAGCTGCGCAGCCTGCTGCGGAAAAATATCGGCGGTAGAGTCGGTAAGAATGCGTATCATAATTTAATCTCCTTTTTTGTTCGCGCAGCTGCGCGGCGTATGAAAGCGAAAAGCGGATTTATAATTCTTGAAAAAAGGTGTGCATGCTGCCAAGCGCATCCGCAAGCATAGCAAGCTGCTGCGGCGCTAAATGGCACGAGACGGCACCCACCATGCGCTCGTGAAAAGCGGTATGCGCAGCTAAAACGGGCAGCGCCGCAGCCGTCAGCGTCAGCGTGACACGCCGTTTATCCTTTTCTCCGCGGGCACGGATAAGATAGCCTTTTTGCTCCAGCGTTTTTGCTGACACCGTAAGCGTGCCGGAGGTGATGCCAAGCTGTGCGGCAACCTCAGCCATACTGACGCAGCCCTGCTGTGCACTGAGCTTGACCGCTTCCAGCACATGCAGTTCGCTGACGGACAGGTTGCGGCATACACTGCGGAGATTCGCTTCCTCTAACCGTAAAATATCACTGAACACCTGTACTAAAAATACATTCAGCCGCTGTTCCTGCGGGGTCATAAAATGTGCCTCCTTCGCGAATAAAATTAGTTTGAAATTCAAAGCATTTTTAATTTTAACTGACATGCAGGTAAATGTCAAGAACTAGTTTGAAATTCAAACTAATTTTACAGTGGAATGCCGGAAGCCACCGTGTTATACAGCGCATTTTCAAAGCTTATCAAAATTTTGTGCAGGACGGTCATAATTATTCCTTATATGAAACCGCATAGAGCAATTGTGCATGATACCGGAAATCGCACCCTGTTAGATAATAAGGTTAGCAGGTTTTGACGTGGGAGGGGGGGTGACGCTTACTTTAAAATTTCAATTATTTGACAATTTTTATGCTTAGTATATAATCAAGATATCGTTGAAAAATTAAAAAGAAATCAATTAAAGAGGTTACGGTATGGCGGATTTTTTATACAATGATGTAGCGCGGCAAATTTCATTGGGCATTAAAGACTTGCCAGTTGGCACAAAGCTGCCCTCAGAGCGCGATATGTCAGTACAGTATGGGGTAAGCCGTAATGTACTGCGAGAGGCTTTGCGCTTACTGAGCGAAAAAGGGATGCTTCGAAGTATGCCGGGAAAAGGGGTTTATGTGGCGAATGACGGAAAGGATAAATTAACTGACCGCCTCGAAGATTTACTTTTGCGTAACGATTCCAGTTTGGCAGATATTGTAGAAGTACGTGAAACATTAGAACTTGGCGTTATGGAGAAGGCAATTCAAAAAGCTACATCAGAAGATATTCATGCATTGATACAGCTTTATGCACAAATGGAAAAAAAGCGCGATGATATTGAAGCGTTCAATCGTTTGGATATGAAATTTCATGTCCAACTGGCCAAAAGCACTCAAAATCCAATCTACTCTATTTTAGTCAATACATTTTTTCAATTGACCGATGAAAAATTATTTTTATTAACACAGTTATTTCCCTCTCGCATTGATTCTGCTCAGCGTGAGCACAAATACATTATAGAGGCAATTCAAAGACGAGATATGGATAATGGCCTGGCGATTGCCCGTCAGCATTTTAATATTAATGATATTTTGACCGGCGAAATCAAACAAAAAAGTTACAATTTGACGAAGTGAACAAATTTTTATAAAAAACACATTGACTTTAAGTTAAAAGGTGGTAATATGTACTTGTCTGGTACTACCAGTTGATCCAACAGGTAGTCAAAACGCAGTAGCAAGGAGGATACAATGATGAAGAATACGCACAAACTAGTAAGCGCGCTGTTGGTGTTTGTACTCATTTTAGCTGCATTTACGGGCTGCGGCAATGTGGCAACATCACAACCTGTAACGTCAGATCCGAGCAAGGTACAGGAAATTGAAATATTCACACGTTTCGCAGATGGCGCAAGCAAAGCATTTTTTGATGATGCGGCAAGTAGCTTTATGGCAGAAAACCCCAACATTAAGATAACCGTAACCAGCGCAGATAATCAAAGCTATAAACAAGAGATAAATGTGCGGTTAGCCAGCAATGATGCACCGGATATCTTTTATGCATGGAGTGGTGTTTATGCACAAAATTTTGCCGATGGTGGCAGAGCATTAGATCTAACTCCATACATCACCGAGGATACCGATTGGTCTAACAAGATTATCGCCTCACAGTTTGGTCCCTTTACATTTTCTGATAAGACATATGGTGTTCCCATTATTATGGATGGAAAAACCTTCTATTACAATCAGGAAATTTTTGACGAATTGAAGCTTGCCGTGCCTAAGACTTGGACCGAGTTTATGGATGTGCTAAAAGCTCTGTCTGCCACCGAGTATATCCCCATCTCTTTGGGCAATATTGAAGACTGGGCAACAGGTCATTATATGACAACCTTAAACCAGCGTGTTGTTCCCGCGGATGTACTGGCGCAAGATTACGCGCTCAATAGCGACGATCCGTTTACTGATCCTGCATATGTCGACGCACTGAATTATTTAAACGAGCTGGTTCCGTATTTTACAAAAGAATGCAACGCTGTCACTTATGATACGGGCATCAACGATTTTATCACGGGAAAAGCCGCTATCTACTATGAGCAGTTTAATCAAGTGCAGTACATTGAGCCTGCAACCTTTACTTGGTCATGGTTTGATTTCCCTGCGATCGATGGTGCTGCCGGAGATCAGCATGAGTTGACCGGTGCGCCGCAGGGTCTTATGGTTTCCTCGGATACTCCGTATCCGGATGCCTGTGTTTCCTTTTTAAAGTATTTAACTACACCTGAAATTGCAGGTAAAATGGTTAAAGAGACAATGATGATTAGTCCGGTAAATGGTGCTATTACCAAAGATACCGCCTCGGACAATTTCATTAAAATTGCGGAAACCATCAAAGGTGCTAGTAAAGTTAATCTATGGCTTGACAATGCAACAAACAGTGAAGTCGTAACAACGTATCTCTCTGGCATTCAGGCCATGGTCGGAAAAAGCAAAACTGCCGAAGAAGTAATGGCAGACGTTCAAAAAATTGCTGCGGAAATTAAGGCAGAGAAATAGTATAGACTTAGAAAACAGTGCCCGCCGCTTTAGGACGTTGTGCACAAGCGGCGGGCATTTTTCAAAAGAGAGAGGGGCAGCAAAATGTCAAAACGAAAAATCGCGCCATATCTCTATTTGCTTCCCGGTGTTTTACTGCTGTTGATTTTTGTATACTATCCCATTGCACAGAATATCGGATACAGCTTTTTGAAGTGGGATCTCTTTACAAATGTTAAAACTAACGTCGGGCTTTCCAATTACATCAAATTGTTACAGTCAGATGAATTTTGGGTGGCACTAAAAAACAATCTATGGTATGTCGTTATTTCATTGGCTTGTCAAGTCGGTGTTGCGCTGGTGCTTGCTGCATTTTTAGAAAATATGAAAAGCAAAAAACTATCCGCAATATTTCGTACCACATATTTTTTGCCATCCCTCATTTCCCTTACAGTCATAGGCTTACTGTTTTCTTTTATCTATAAAACCGACGGTCTTTTAAACAGTTTGTTAGAAGCACTTCGCCTGGGACAGTTCGCTACAGGATGGCTGGGAAACGAAACAACAGCAATCTTTGCTGTTATTGCTGTGTCACAATGGAAAAGCATCGGTTATACTATGATGCTGCTTATTGTTGCTATTCAAAAAATTCCGACTGATCTGAATGAAGCCGCCTGCATTGACGGTGCCTCAAAGATACAGACATTTTTTCACATTACCGTCCCCAATATTGCCGGTATGCTCAAAATAGCAATGGTGATCAATATTTCCGGTGGACTGCTTGTGTTTAATGAGGTCTTTATCATGACAGCCGGTGGACCATATGGGTCGAGTGAAGTGTTGAGTACGCTGATGTACCAAAATGCTTTTGTGTATGGAAAGGTCGGTTACGCTTCTGCAATCGCTAATATTATACTAGTGCTTTCAGTTGTGTTTTCATCGTTACAGTTTGCATCGTTTGAACGCAAGCCCTCTAAAAAGCGATGCAAAGAGATAAAACAGAGCATAGGAAGGTGCAAAAGGTGAATCAAAAACCAAGAGCAAACAGCAAACGACTGAAAACTCACAATATTGGAATTGCATTGGGCTCAGCGATTGGTTGGGTTGCAGTATGGACGTTTTTTCTCATCATTGTTATTCCAATGCTGTGGATGGTCATTAGTTCGTTCAAGGAAACAAACGAAATTTTTGATAACATTTGGGGATTGCCTCGTGTATGGCAGTTCGGCAATTATCTTAAGGCATGGAATAGTGGAATTTCCAAATATTTTCTTAATAGTGTCATCGTGACAATTTGTACGGTTCTGCTTACCCTGACGTTGTGTGCTTTGTATGCATACAGCATGGCGGTATATCAATTCAAGGGCAAAAAATTCTTCTTCATTTTTGCAATGGCCGGAATGATGTTTTCGCCTATCGTCAGCATGATTCCGCTTTATCAAGAGGTGCAGGCGCTTGGCTTATACAACAATTTGCTGTCGCTGATTTTGATTTATGCGGCTTATCAAATGGCAATGTCCTTTTTATTGATTCATAATTTTTTTGTAGATATTGACAAAGCATATCTGGACGCTGCAAAGATAGATGGCTGTACCGATTTAGGTGCGCTGAAACACATTTATATTCCAATGAGCATTCCGGTATTTCTCACCAGTGCTGTCTTGACCGGATTTTATGCGTGGAATGAATTTTCTTTTGCGTTGGTGTTCATCAAGCAAGATGCACTTAAAACAATTCCAGTCGGACTTTTAGCCTTCCAAGGCGAAATGCATTCTGAATGGGCTGTATTGTTAGCGGGCTTGACCCTCTCTGCGATTCCCATCATTATATTTTTTATGTTCACACAAAAATATTTTATTGCAGGTCTTAGCGCCGGAGGCGTAAAGGGATAGTTTTCTTATCATTTTAAGGCTGGAGGCAAAAGCTAAATGATTATTTCAACATTAGCGCTGGAAGAAAAATACCAACAACAACTTCAGGAAAAATTCCCGGATCTCTGCGTGCAGCATGCATCATTGGATACGCTTGACATCAGTGTGCTTGCGGAGACTGAAATTCTGTTTACTTACGGAAACGATATTCCACCGGAACGCCTTGCACAGATGCCAAACCTGAAATGGATTCATATTGGGCAATCCGGAATGGATGCGATTCCTATGCAAATACTCCGAGAAAGAAAAATTGCGCTCACAAACTCCCGTGGCATCAATTCTATCACCATTGCCGAATATGTTATGTGTATGCTTTTAAATCTTGTCCGTAACAATTATGTATTCTATGAAAAAGCAAAACTTGGTATATGGGATATGGAAACCCATTTGGATGAACTTGCTGAAAAGACAATCGGAATTTTAGGCCTCGGTATGGTGGGCAAAGAAATTGCCTGTCGCGCAGCAGCGTTTAATATGCATGTTTTAGGGATGAATGTTATACAGACGGAGATTGATGGTGTCGAAAAAATTTATCTTCCACAGCAGCGTTGCGAGTTGTTTGCGCAGTGCGATTACATTGTGATCTGTATGCCGCTCACATCCGATACACGGGGCATGCTTGCCGCACCGGAATTTAAGGTGATGAAACCCACCGCATGGCTTGTTAATGTGGGGCGTGGGGCCATTATAGATGAATCATGTTTGGTAAAAGCATTGCAAACAAAGCAAATTGCAGGTGCAATTTTAGATGTGTTTGAAACAGAGCCATTACCTGCGGAAAACGCACTTTGGAAGCAGCCAAACGTAATGATTACGCCACATATAGCAGGGGACAGACAGGCCTCCTATATGCCAAAGATGATGCGGATTTTATGTGACAATTTATATGCATATCCCGCATTTAATCAAATGAAAAATCATGTTAATTTGGAACAGGGATTCTAATAACAAGATAAATAAAAAAAGAAAAATTTCGATAACATGGTAGTACCGGAACTACCATGTTATATATTTGAAAGGAAGGTACTATTATGTCTGAGCAAAAAACAAACAGCATTGTCGCTGTAAAAAAAGTCTTGGAAAAAATCAAAGACCGCGTCTTTACACACATCTATTATATTGCGTGCGGAGGATCCTCTGCACTGATGTATCCCAGCGCCTATCTTGTGGATACACGCAGTAAAAACATGGCGGCAGAATATTTAAACTCAAATGAGTTTATTTACCGTAATCCCGCAGCATTAAACGAAAAAGCGGTTGTAATTCTGTGCTCGCAAGAGGGTAAAACGCCTGAGACTGTTGCAGCAGCAAAATTCGCAACAACAAAAGGGGCAACGGTCATCACCATTGCGATGGAAGATGATACCCCGCTTGAAGATGCATCTGATTTTTTTGTAAAATATGCCTACTATGAAACGGCAGATATGATTGACACAAGCTATGGTGTCATGTATCTTCTTACTGCCGGCATTATTGATGCACAGGATGGTACGCAGTTACTAGAGGGAATGGTGCGTAATTTAAATCGCATAACACCTATCGTGCAAGTGGCAAAAAAACAATATGCCGATAAAGCATTGGAATTTGCAACCGCATGCAAAGATTCCAAAGTAATTTATTCTTTGTCCAGCGGCAGTGATTATTCTCAATCCTATGTATTATGCAATTGCTATATGATGGAAATGCAATGGATAAATGCTATTCCCATTCATGCCGGCGAGTTTTTTCACGGTCCATTTGAGATTATTGAAAAAGACAGCCCCGTCCTTTTGTTAATGGGCCGTGATGAAACTCGATTTTTGGAAGAGCGTGCGCTGAAATTCTGCCGGAAGTTTACCGATAATTTGTTTGTAATTGACACAACAGAAATTGACTTTACTGGAATTGACCCGGAGTACGAGGGTTATATGTCCATTCTGGTGCTAAATAATATTTGTCGTATTTATGCCAAAACCATTGCCAACGTTCGTGAACATTCCCTCGACATCAGACGATATATGCATCTGATGCAATACTGATCCTTATTTCTCAATAAGATATTGAGAGGTGGCGAATGCAAGCCTCCGGTCTGCGATTTTTTGAGCAGGCCGGAGGCTTGCATGGTGAAAGGAAAGGAGAGAGCTTATGCCCATTACTGCTTTAACGGCATTATTTGTTAAAATATTCATCATGATTGCGCTTGGTTTCTTTTTGAAAAAGCGAAATATTATCACTAGTGAATTTCAGAAAAATCTTTCGGAGTTTTTGATGACTGCGGTTCTTCCCTTTAGCGTTTTAGCATCGGCCAACAGTGATTTTTCGCAAGAACTTGCAGAAAAAATTGGTCAATCTGCATTAATTTCAATCGGCTACTATTCAATCGCGTTGTTGCTCATCATACTACTTGCACGAGTGTTGTTTCGTAAAAAAAATGAGCAGAGTGAAGATAAAATATCCGGAATCTTTGTGACGATGTGCGTGTTTGCAAATACCGCGTTTTTGGGGATTCCCATTGTGAAAGAGTTATATGGTAGCGAAGGTGTTATGTATGCCATTATCTATAATTTAGCCTATCAGTTGTTTCTATTTACGGTTGGCATTATGCTGCTCAGCGGGCAGCGAAAGCTACAGTTAAAAATGCTTTGTACGGATATTGTCACATTGGTATCAATTTTGGCGGTTTTACTTTATATTTCTCCTTTTCGCCTTCCCGTTATGGTCACATCCGCCTGTGAGGATATTGGGAATATGTGCGTTCCGATTTCTATGATTGTTATTGGCTGTGGCATGGCGGATATCAAAGCCTCAGATTTATGGAAGGACAAGTTCTCTTATCTTGTATCATTTCTACGTCTATTGGTTTTTCCTCTGCTGATGCTGGTAGTGCTGAATTTTCTTGGTACAAGTTCTACCCTGGCAGCAGCCTGTATTGTACTTACAGCTTTGCCGGCGGGTTCTTTAAACGTAATTTTAGCGGAACGCTATCATCACGGATTCCATTTTGCGACCTGTACAGTTGTCCAAACCATGCTGTTGTTTATGCTGACACTTCCCGTAATTTTACTATGTATTGAAAAATGGATATTTTGATATAAAGGAGAGGACCAATGAAAATTGCAGCAGTAGGCGATAATTGTATTGACTATTATCTTGCTACAGGAGAGAGCTATCCCGGTGGAAATTCCGTGAATGTCAGCGTGTACATCACACGCCTTGGTCAGCAGTCATCTTACACTGGCGCTGTAGGTAATGATGCAAACGGTAAGCTTTTATGTACAGCCCTTAAAAACAAAGGTGTAGATATCAGCCACATTCATGTAAAAGAGGGTACTACAGCCATAACAGAAGTAGAACTTGTCGAGGGAGATCGTGTATTTGCAAGCTATAATGCAGGTGTCATGAAGCATTTTCAGTTGACTCACCAGGATATTGATTTTCTATGTGAACATGATTTAATTGTAACCGCACAGTGGGGCATGGTAGAAAATGAATTAGAACAGTTAAAAAAGCGGGGGAAATTGATTGCGTTTGATTTTGCCGACAAATTTAGCGGGAAAGTGCTCGACACCGCCATTCCTTACACGGATTATGCTTTTTTTTCCTGTGATGAAGGAGATAGTGAAATATTGCGGCAATTTATGCAAAAAATGCATGCGCGCGGCGTTAAGATTGTAACGGTCACCCTTGGTAAAAAAGGCAGTATTGCTTATGATGGTACTTCCTTTCAAATCGGTGAAATTGTTCCCTGCGCTGTAAAAGACACCATGGGAGCAGGGGATAGTTTTATCGCGGGTTTTTTAGTAGCTTTACTGAAAGGCCATGCATTGAG